>DATCZJ010000001.1:0-8733 GCA_036525955.1 Woeseiaceae bacterium
TTCGAGACACCGACCACAACGGAACTGGCAAATCCGGACGCCAGCGGCGGGTTTAATCCGTCTCTGAAGCCGCAAACGGCAGACAACTTCGAAGTCGGTTACAAGGTTAGCAACGAAAACCTGTATTACGAAATCTCGGTGTTTCAGATCGACCTCGAAGACGAGCTGATACCGTTCGAACTTGCCGAGTTTCCGGATCGAATTTTTTACTCGAATGCGGGCAGCTCAAGTCGCACCGGTGTGGAAACTGCATTGACCTGGCGCAATCAGCGCGGCTTGGGTATCGACGCGTCGTTTACCTGGTCTGACTTCGAATACGACAGTTTCATCGACGAAGACGGCAACGATTTCAGTGGTAATTCATTGCCCGGACTGCCGCAAAGGTTCGGTTATCTCGGCCTCAACTACGCTTCGGAAAAAGGCCTTTCCGGGTTGCTCGAAGTCGTCTATTCCGGAAACCTGTACGCCAATAACGCCAATTCGGTCGAAGTACCGAGCTATACCGTTACCAATCTGCGCTTTAATGTCGATTTTCGCGCAGGCAAATGGCTAATAGGAACATTTGCGGGTATCAACAACCTTTTCAACGAGGACTACAACAACAATATTCGAATTAATGCGTTTGGCGGCCGCTTCTTCGAGCCGGCGCCTGGCAGGCACTTCTACATCGGCGTCACAGCAAACTACGCGACCGCGAACGAATCACTGTAGGCCCGCAGCAGTTCGATTTCCCTGCTGCGCCGCTCCGCGCTCCAGCCGAGCTCCGTGCCGGCCAACTCGGCGATAGCAGCATAGACGGCGCGGCCCTGGTCGGCATCGAGGCCGATCATCGTGCGGCGATAGACAATATCAATGAGGGTCTGCGCGAACTCCTCGCGGATCGCGAATGCGACCTCGGCCGCAAGCACTGTTCCCGACGGGTCTATCGTCACCTCGAGCCCGGGCTCCGTTCTCGCGAGCTCGACGAGTGCGATCGCGCGGCCACCGTAAATACCGAGCAACCGCTCGACACCTGCCGCAGCGAGACCGGGCAGGCCCTCGAGTACGGCACGGGCTTCGTCGAGGCGACAGGCACCGGGCAACAGCGTGTCGGCGGTGCGGCAACCGGGCCGTTTGCGGCCCAGCAATTTGCCAACGCGGTCCACGGTCTGCTCGGACAGGTGCCGGTATGTCGTCAGTTTACCGCCGATAATCGATATCAGTCCGCGTGCGACTTTGCGGTGGTGCCTTATGATGTGCCGTCGCGTGATAGCCGATTCGGGCCCCTTGTCGCGGTGCGGCAGCGGCCTGACGCCCGCATAAGCGTAGCGAATATCGCTGACATCAAGCTGCGCCTGCGGGAAAACACGATTCGTCTCGGCCAGCAGGTAGTCGATTTCCTCACGGCTCGCGCGAACCTCGGCAAGATCGCCGTCGAAACGAATGTCGGTGGTACCGATCAGGTACAGACCGTTCCACGGAATGATGAAAAACGGCCTGCCGTCGGCCTGCGCTTCGACATAGAAGGCGTCGTCGGGCGCACCCTCGAAGGGCGCCACAACGATGTGGCTGCCCTTTGTGCCGCCGATCAGTCTCGGCACCGGGATGGAAGCCGTGTTAAGCACCTGGTCGACCCACGGGCCGGCCGCATTGACGACGGTCCTCGCTTCGACCCGCTCCTCACTGCCGGTATGCGCGTCGACGAAAACAACGGATTTCACGGCCTTGTCTTCGACGTTGATCCGCGTCACTTTGCCGTACAGGCGAATGTCGGCGCCCGCTGCACGCGCACCCAGCAGATTCTCGAGGACCAGGCGCTCGGCGAAGATGACCTGGGCGTCGTAATAGCATGCCGCTCCGCGCAGGCCAGCCGGCTCCAGTCCCGGCTCCGTGCGGATCATGGCGTCGCGCGTCAGCATCTTGTGCCCGGGCACGGTCTTGCCGATCGACAGCAGGTCGTAAGCGATCATGCCGATGCGGATCAGCAGCGGCCCGCGTTTCGACGATTCATAGATCGGGATGCAGATGCGCATCGGCTCAACGAGATGCGCGGCGATCCTGCGCAGCGCAATCCGCTCGCGCAGTGACTCGTAAACCAGACCGAGTTCTCCATACTCGAGATAGCGAAGGCCGCCGTGTATCAGCCGGCTCGATATGGCCGACGTGCCGCTGCAAAGATCATTCTGATCGAGCACGATGACGCTCATGCCCCTGAGCGCGGCATCGCGGGCAATGCCAGCGCCATTGACGCCGGCGCCGATCACCACAACGTCGTACGACGCTGCCGGGTCGGACATCAGGGTCGAACCTGCCCGCTGCCTCGAACGACGTACTTGTAGCTCGTCAACTGTTCGGCGCCCACGGGTCCGCGGGCATGCACACGCCCGGTCGCGATTCCGATTTCAGCGCCCATGCCGAACTCGCCGCCGTCGGCGAACTGGGTCGAAGCGTTGCGCAGCACGATCGCGCTATCCACGTTGCGCAGGAAGTACTCTGCAGCCGCATCGTCGTCTGTCACGATGCTCTCGGTATGCCCCGAGCCGTAGCGCCCGATGTGTGCGATCGCCTCGTCGATTCCATCCACGACGCGCACCGAGATGACCGCATCGAGGTACTCGGTGGACCAGTCGGTTTCGCTGGCCTCGCGGATACCCTCAGCCAGCTCCCGGGCGGTTTCGTCGCCACGAACTTCGCAACCGGCCGCCTGCAGCGCTTCGGCGACAGGCGGAAGCAGCCGAGCGGCCGCAGCCCGGTCCACGAGCAGGGTCTCCGCCGCACCGCAAATGCCCGTGCGCCGCATCTTCGCGTTGAGGACGATGTCGCGCGCCATAGCGGACTCCGCCGCCTCGTGCAGGTACACGTGACAGATGCCTTCGAGATGACCGATGACCGGCACGCGTGCATCGTCCTGAACGCGCTTGATCAGGCTTTTGCCGCCCCGCGGCACGACGACATCGATCCACTCATTCATCGAGGACAGGAGATAACCGACGGCAGCACGATCTTTTGTCGGCACCATTTGCACGGCGTCAACGTCGATACCGGCCTTGCTTAGTCCATCACGCAGACAGGCATAGATAGCGTTACTCGAGTGGAAGCTCTCGGAACCGCCGCGCAGGATCGAGGCGTTGCCCGACTTCAGGCACAGTGCCGCGGCGTCGGCCGTCACGTTCGGGCGGCTCTCATAGATGATGCCGATGACACCGAGCGGCACGGTAACCCGCTGGATCCGCAGTCCGTTCGGGCGCTCCCACTCGGCGATGACTTTGCCGACCGGATCCGGAAGCCCGGCGACGGCTTCGATGCCCGCCGCCATGGCCTCGACGCGGTCCGCGTCCAGCATCAGGCGATCGAGCATCGACCGGCTCAGGCCCCGCTCGGCGCCGCTCTGCATGTCCCTGGCGTTCGCCGCCAGAATGTCCTGGCACTGCCCCCGTATCGCCTCCGCGGCCGCGCACAACGCCTGGTTACGCCGGTCGTTGTCGGTCAGCGCCAGCTGTGCAGCAGCCCTGCGAGCGGCGCGGCCGATCGGATCCATGATCGCGGCCATCGACGCCAATGGGTCGGAATCAGCGTTCATTGCCGAACAATACCAGCTCGTCGCGGTGAACCATCACGGAACGGCCGCGGTAACCGAGCAGCTCCTCTATTTTTTCCGAATGGCAGCCCGTCAGCCGGCCCGCGTCGTCGCTAGAGTACTCGGCGAGACCCCGGCCGAGTTCCTGCCCGGCGGCGTCCACGAGGGAAACGACGTCACCGCGGCGGAAGTTCCCGATCACCTCGACGACGCCGACAGGGAGCAGGCTCTTGCCAGCCGCCAGTGCACCGGCCGCACCCTCGTCGAGCCGCAGCTCGCCGCGCACCTCGAGTACGCCCGCCAGCCACTGCTTGCGTGCGGCCGCCGGCGTGCCCTCGGCCCGGAACACCGTGCGCCGGCCCCCGGCCGCCAGTGCGGACAGCGGCCGGTCGATGCCGCCGCTTGCGATCACGGTCGAGCAGCCCGCATGGGTCGCAATACGAGCGGCCTGCACTTTCGTCGCCATGCCGCCGCTGCCGATATCCGTGCGGGTCTCGCCCGCCATTTGCAGAATTGCATCTGTGATAGTGCGAACTTCGGGAATGTGTTCCGCGCTCGCGTCCTTGCCCGGGTCAGCCGTGTAGAGGCCGTCCACGTCGGACAGCAGGATTAACGCATCAGCCATCACGAGCTGCGCGACGCGCGCTGCGAGTCGATCATTGTCACCGTAGCGGATTTCCTCGGTAGCCACCGTGTCGTTTTCGTTCACGATCGGTATGACGGACTGCGCGATCAGGCGTGCGAGCGTGCCCCGGGCGTTCAGGAAACGGCGGCGATTCTCGGTGTCTTCAGGAGTCAGGAGAATCTGTGCGGCCGTGATGCCATGCCGCGCCAGCGCCTCCTGGTAGGCATGCATCAGCTGTACCTGCCCGGCCGCAGCCGCCGCCTGCAGGTCCTCGAGCCTGGCGCGGCGCTTGTTGATGCCGAGTATCGTGCTGCCAATCGCGATCGCCCCGGACGAGACTATCAGCAGCTCGTGTTGCTGTTCGCACAGCATGCCGATATCGTCGGCAAGCCCCTCGAGCCAGCCGCGGTGCACGTGGCCGTCGTCACCGATCAGCAGCGACGAACCGACCTTGATCACGAGGCGACGGTGGTCTTGTAGCTGGAACCCGGACATGGATCAGGCCGAGAGATGGTGGTGCGCGTCGTAGGACGACAGGGTCACCTCTCCTTTCGACACGGCGACGCTGCCGCTGCGGGCAACCGCCGAAAGTTCGCCGATCTTGCTGGCCTCGGCGACGAATTTGTCAATCTCGCTGACCTTTCCGGTCAGCTGGATCGTGCAGCTGACCTGGGCGTCATCAAGAATCTCGGCGCCGAATTTCCTGGCCAGGGTCAATGCCTTCGCGTGACCACCGGTCGCGAGCTTTAGCTTGACGATGACGAGCTCGCGTTCGAAGTGATCGCCGAGCGTCATGTCATGAATGTTGACGACGTCGACAAGCTTCGCAAGCTGCGAGTTGAGCTGCTCGATCGCCCCGTCGGAGCCCGAGATGACCAGCGTGACGCGCGACACGGTCGGGTCGTCCGTCGGCGCCACGTTGAGCGTGTCGATGTTATAGCCGCGCGATGAAAACATGCCGGTCATGCGGGTCAGCGCACCGACTTCGTTCTGCAAAAGCACCGAGATTGCGTGTCGCATTTGCGGTTGATTCCTGCCTTGTTCGATAGCCGCAGGTGATTTATTTCACTCTGCTCACGGCGCGTAAGTCCGCGCCAGTGTTCGAGTATTGCAATGCCATACGAATTAGTAAACACTCGCTGGGAATCCGGTACTTACGTAATCTGGCGCAAAACCGTGGGCGAACAGGCGATGACAGCGAAGACAGACAGCCACCCGCTGGCAGGCACGCGTATGAGCGGCGCCGATATGGTCGTGCAGGTGCTCGCCGACGAAGGCGTCGACACGATCTTCGGCTACAGCGGCGGCGCCATCCTGCCGACCTATGACGCGGTGTTTCGCTATAACGACCGGCATCGCAGAGACGACGGTTCCGCCGCGATCCCGCTGATCGTGCCGGCCAACGAACAGGGTGCCGGATTCATGGCCTCAGGCTATGCGCGCGCCAGTGGCAAGGTCGGTGTCGTCATGGTGACATCCGGCCCAGGCGCGACCAATACCGTGACGCCCGTGCGTGACTGCATGGCAGACTCGATCCCGATCGTCGTCATCTGCGGCCAGGTGCCGCGCCCGGCGATCGGTACGGATGCGTTCCAGGAAGCTCCCGTCTCCGCCATCATGGGCGCCGTCGCCAAGCACATATTCCTGGTTACCGACCCGGCCAAGCTCGAAGACACGGTTCGCAGCGCGTTCGAGCTGGCCCGTACGGGCCGGCCCGGCCCGGTCGTCATCGACATTCCGAAAGACGTGCAGAATTGGGAAGGCGAGTTCAAGGGCGATGGAACGCTGCCGCTACCCGGCTATCGCCGGCGCTGGCAGGCCATCTCGGACAACCACCTGAGCGACGATGCCTGCAAGCGATTTTACTCGATGCTCGCGCAGTCTGAGCGGCCGCTGATCTATGCGGGTGGCGGCGTCATCAACAGCAATGCGACCAAACCGATGCGCCGCCTCGCCAGCGAGTACGGCATTCCCGTGACGACGACGCTGATGGCACTCGGCGCGAGCGACACAACGCACCCGCTGGCGCTGCATATGCTCGGCATGCACGGCATCGCCTCAGCGAACTACGCGGTCGAGGACTGCGATTTCCTGATCGCAATCGGCGCCCGCTTCGATGATCGCGTTGCCGGCGACCCAACTCATTTCGCGCCGAAAGCAAAAAATATCGCCCATTTCGACGTCGACATCGCCGAGGTCGACAAGGTCAAGCGCGTCAACTGGTATCACATCGGCATACTGTCGCGAGATCTCGACGACCTTTTAGCCTACGGCCGCCGAATCGACTTCGACAAATCATTCGAGCCCTGGCATGCGGAGATTGCCGCGCTCAAAAAGGACTACTGCCTCAATTACGATCGTAAGAGCGAGCTGATCCAGCCGTACGCCGTGATCGAGGAGATCAATCGCCACGCGAAAGGCCAAGCGATCATTTCAACCGGCGTCGGCCAGCACCAGATGTGGGCGGCACAATACTTCGACTACCGCGAGCCGCGCCTGTGGCTGACCTCGGGCAGCATGGGCACGATGGGCTTCGGCCTGCCGGCCGCCATTGGTGCACAGTTCGCACAGCCCGATCGCATCGTGATCGATATCGATGGTGACGCCAGTATCCGCATGAACATCGGTGAGCTCGAAACGGCGACGACCTACAAGCTGCCGGTCAAAGTCGTCGTGCTCAACAACTACGGCGACGGCATGGTGCGCCAGTGGCAGAAACTCTACTACGACAGCCGCATGTCGGGCAGCGACAAGTCACTGCACAGCAAGGACTTTGTAAAGGCGGCCGAAGCCGACGGCTTCAGGTTCGCACGTAAGCTCGACTGCAATGAGGATCTCAAACAAACGATCAAAGAGTTCATGGAGTTCGACGGCCCGGCGTTTCTCGAAGTCATCATCGATCCCGATGCCGGCGTCTACCCGATGGTAGGCCCGGGGCTCTCCTACGACAAGATGATCACCGGCGACTGGATCAAGAGCCGCGACAAGCCTTCGGACGAAGCGCCCGGCCCGAGCGAGATGTTTTAGTCCTGCACGCTTTTCTGCAAGTCACTTTGTTGGTTTTTTCGATCGGTTTAGCGGTTCGCCGGGGGAATCGCTCAGTGCTTTCTAGGTACTAGCCCGAATTGCACCCGGCCGCCGGCTGGCTAAGCTGGGTTGCTTGGATACAGGCGGTACCGTGCACACGCAAATAAGCCAAAACGCCAGGACCCTGACGAGCTTTGTCATAACGCTGCTCGAGTACCCCCGCTGGGCGATCGACAGGGACGTGGACTTCACCAACTGCCGCCACGGCGGTCACTATCGGGCTGAGCTCGACGAATGCGTGACCTGCCGCTTCGCGGCCGCCTGCCGATGGCTCGAGGAAAACAGCGCGATGGCAGAGAGCACTGCGTCATTCGACAGACTGGTCGATACGCTCAATGCCGCGATCGGCTACTTTGAATCGACGACCGATCACGCACGCGGCTGCCGTTGCGACACCTGCGCCTGGCTGCGCAAGGCGCGACGCTTTCGTAAGACCCGCCGGGCAACGACATAGCCGGTAATTCGTCATGTGTGAGCGCGATCACGGCGCACGGGCGGACAGCACGTAAACTTGGTAGATCTCTTGCTACATCGATCGGAGCTCAACATGAAGCGCGTTTTCCTCTCGACATTGGCCGGCTGTATGCTGGCTGCCGGTTGCGGCGGCGGCAGCGACGGCGGCCCCACCGGCAACATCGACGCTCCACCGAGCTCATCGCTAAGGATTACGGCGGCCAACGCCGCCAACGCGACCGGCGTCGCTTACGAGGCAGCGCTGATGAGCGCGGGTCTCGGTGACCTCTCGGCCGACTCCGGGCTGCTGGCGAGTGGCCCCGGCGACGTTTCGAAGCTGGACGGAAGTTTCGGCACTTACAGCAAGACCGGCGACCAGGCGCAGGTGCCGATCCCGCCGCAAACCGAGCCTTGTGCCGTGAACGGCTCGTTGACGATATCCGGCGACATCGAAGACCCGTTCACGCCGACCCTGACGGCAGGTGATTTCTTCACCGTCGATTTCGACATGTGCGATGACGGCCTTGGCGAGGTTACCGACGGCATGCTGGACTTCGTCGTCGACGCGTTCAGCGGCGACTTCGCAGGCGGGCTCTTCGACCTGACCATGACGCTCACGCTAACCGACTTGCAGGTCACGACCGCTGATGATGTGATTACGAGTAACGGCGGTGCCAGCATCACGTTGAACACGCTCGATTCGCCCGCTGTCTCCGCGAGCGTCAGCGGGACATCGCTGACCATCGACAGCAACTCGAGCTCCGAAACCCTGACGAACTTTGTTTCGAACCAGGCAATCGATGCCGGGGTGTCGCCGTCGCCGTATGCATTGGCGATGTCGGGCACGCTCGACAGCACCCAGCTGAGCGGTATCGTGAGCTACTCGACACCCGTCACCTTCGAGGGTTTCGACCTCGACTACCCGGGGACCGGTGAGTTTCTCGTCGAAGGCGACAACAGCAGCGCCAGGCTCATTGCAATCGATAACGTCAACGTCCGCATCGAGGTTGAC
>DATCZJ010000002.1:0-2432 GCA_036525955.1 Woeseiaceae bacterium
GTCGTTCGCACCAACCGTCGTCTTGCACTCGATGCGCGTCGCCTCGATCACGCCGGTGCTGTCCGCAGTGCCGGACACTTCCACCTGCACAAAGCCGATCAGCCCGTTCAGGCTGTCGATGTTGCAGCTGTCGTCGAACGACGTCGTCGCCACCACCTGCACCGTCTGGCCCAGCACCACGAACGTGCTCGTCGGCTCATCGACGCTCGTCACCGGCCCTTCCACCGCGTACTCGAACTCGATCTCGGTCGCCCGGGCATTGCCGTTGTTGTCGTCGATCCTGCCCTTGATCAGCACCGTCTCGCCGACCGCGAAGTCGTCCTGGCCCGCGCTCGGGTTGTCGTCATGGATGAACGTTGTCGCAGCGTCCGTCTGATATACCACGCCGTTCACGATCACGCTGCCAAAGCCCGTGATCGGGCCCACCGCGACCGCATCGCCCGTGCGCGTAATGCCGCCCGTCGGCGGCGGCGGGTTGCTGCCGCCGTCCGAACCGCCGCCACCACCGCAACCTGCGAGTAACAGCGCAACAGTAGCGGCAAAGAGGCCGGCCTTTCTCGAAACAGCAATCATGTCAATTGTCCTTGTTTACCTTCGTCATAAATTAGATAAACACCCACACCCAGGCGCACGGAACGCTTGCGGTTGTCGGTGTCCATGTCGATTTCGTTCTCAGATAGCCAGCTATCCATCTCCTCCAGAAAGCTCAGGCCCTTGGACTGGACCAGTTGCTGGAAGGCCTGGTACGCCGCCGGCGAAACGCTGGCGTTGTCGGCGATCGCCTCGAACCGGGGACCGTCCTCGCGGTCCTCGTTGAGGTTGTGCTCGAGCGTCGCGGCGTGATCATGCAGTGCAACACCCATTCGCCACACGATTTCCGGATCCAGGTCTGAATACACGTAGTCACGCATCAGGACACGAATTTCACCGCTTGCGAGTTCCTCAATGGTGCCGCGTTGTTGCATTTCCTTGCGGATTGCCCCATGCGGCAGGTCTCCAGCGTACCTCTTTAAGAGTGCCGTAAAACTCCCCGATGGGCCGGAGATGGGCAGATCTTTCGGTTGGCCTTGCGCGTCGGTGAATTCCCTGTCGACGTGCCAACCCGTGAGAATTCGCGAAATCTGGTTGCCGTGCAGGTCCTCGGCGATATCTCCGCCATCCAGAAGGCGATCCCGTACCTTGGAGACCTCGCGGCGGCTCAACCCGGTCAGCATCGCGACGCGGGAATTGTTGGTAGGCCTGCCCTGGATCCCGTAGTCCGCGCGAGCCACCTGCACGTAGGCATCTTTTGTCAAATCGCTGAATTCGCTCCAGGTCACGCCGTGTTTCAGCACGAAGCGCACGACCGGCAGCAACAGGTATCGAGAGCTTTGAAGTACGTAATCCTTGACCGCCACAGCTTCTTTCCAAGAGTTCGTATATGTGTGCCAATTTAGCACATATATAATTCTTTGCAAGAATTATTTTGAGATCAACCGGGCGAGGCGAAGCGGCCCGTCCCGATGCGGGCAGGACCGGGCTCTATTCAAAGGACAGAGCCGCCTGGATGGGCCGGGTTTCAGCCGCGTTGCTGGAGGCGCCGGTGGAGCGGCCCGCAGGCGTCAGTTCGGCCGTCTCGTGGGCGCTCTCAGCCCCCGCGGACCCGGGCCTCAGCTGCCTTTCAGGAAGCGCTGATCGAGCGGCCCGTAGGCGTCAATCCGGCGGTCGCGGAAAAACGGCCAGCCATGGCGCTGCCTGGCGATGCGGCCGAGGTCGAAAGTCTCGACCATGACGCATTCCTCGTCCGCGGGCGCCCGGCAGATGATGGCGCCGTCCGGCCCCGCCATGAAACTCTGGCCCCAGAACGTGATGCCGCCGTTGCCGGTCGGGTCGGGCTCGAAACCGGTCCGATTCACGGCCACGACGAAACAGCCGTTGGCGATCGCATGCGAGCGTTGCATCGTCTCCCAGGCCTGCTGCTGTGCCTCGTGAAACTGCGGTTCCTCGGGATGCCAGCCGATCGCGGTCGGGTAGAAAAGAATATCCGCGCCCTGGAGCGCCGTCAGCCTTGCGGCCTCCGGATACCACTGGTCCCAGCAGATCAGCACGCCGAGGTTGGCGTGCGCGGTCTCGAAGGTCTTGAAGCCGAGATCGCCGGGCGTGAAGTAATACTTCTCGTAATAGCGCGGGTCGTCCGGGATATGCATCTTGCGATACATGCCGAGGTAGCCGCGGTCACCCTCCACGACGGCCGTCGTGTTGTGATAGAGCCCCGGCGCGCGTCGCTCGAACAGGCTGACGACGATTGCCACGCCGTGTTCCTTCGCGAGCGCCGCGAACGCCTCCGTGCTCGGTCCCGGAATCGGCTCGGCAAGCGCGAAATGACCGTCGTCTTCGCTCTGGCAGAAATAGCGGGAGCGGAACAGCTCCGGCAGGCAGACGACCTCGGCGCC
>DATCZJ010000003.1:0-10392 GCA_036525955.1 Woeseiaceae bacterium
CGAACAGCGTGCCTTGCGGACCGCGAATGACTTCCACATTCTGCACGTCGAACAGGGGAAAACTCTTCAGTACCACGTTTTCCATGACGACCTCATCCATGATGTACGACACCGGCTGCGATGCAGCGAGGTCGAAATCGATGTTGCCCAGCCCGCGAAGGTAGAATCGCGGAGCTGCACGGCCGTTGGATGATTCGGCGTAAAGGCCCGGGACCCGCCCCGACAAGGCCAGAACGTCTTCGCTGCCGGAGAACATCGCGTTGAGCTTTTCCCCGGACGTTGTGGCGACCGAAATCGGCACGTCCTGCAACGCTTCTTCACGTTTCTGTGCTGTCACGCGAATCTCTTCGAGGACTCCCTCCATCTGCGCGCTGGCAGGTGCGCTGAGCAGGCCGGACAGGGCAACCGCGGCGGCGACCGCGGTCAGGAGCAGCCGGGATTTCGGGCGGCTCTCAAGTGTTGTGTTTTTACCACACATTGGTTGTCTCCATAGGAAAGCGTGTGCGAAGTATAACGCCGTGATTCGCCTTCGCCAGTTTATTTGCAGGTCAATGGCCGGTGGGCGCGCCGAACGCGGGATGCGCGCCGGTGTTGCGCCACTGCTACGATGCGCCGTGGTTTTCCAGGGATTCATAGCCCCCGGGCCTGAATCGCGGCGCACATACGCAAAGGAACACGAGGTCCTCGCGGCCGGGATTGGTGACCTGCTGGGCCGTGCCGGCCGGGATCGGGATCGCGTCGCCGGGCGCCACCGGTATCGGCGCCGCCTCGCCGACGCGCAGCTGACCCGCGCCGCGCTCGATGACGTACCACTCGAGCACGTCGAGCCGGTGCAGTTCCGTCGTGACGCCGGGTTCGACGCGGCAGCGCGCGACGGACACCTCCGGGCAGCCGGCCTCGTTCAGGAGCTCGCGGATGAAGCAGCGTTCGCCGGTGTAGACCTCGGGTTTCGATTTGTCGGCCATGGGGAGACAATAGCGCGATTCATACGCTGGAGCATCGCATGCAGGACCTCGACACGTTGCCGCCCGCCGGCTTGCTCGACCTCGGTGGAGAGACCGTGCTGGTCACCGGCGCCAGCGGCAACATCGGCGGCGCGATCGCCACGCGGCTCGCCGCGGCCGGCGCACGGGTGATCCTGCACTGCAACCGCAATCGCGAGGGCGTGAAAGCGCTGGCCGCCACGCTCGGCGGTGCTGCGATCGTGCAGGCCGACCTAACGGACGCGCAGGCAGTCGACGCGGCCCTGTCGTCGCATGCGCCCACGATGGTCGTGAACAATGCGGCGGCCCAGCCGGTGACGCCGCTCGCAGCCATGACCCCATCCGACTGGCGCGGGGTGCTCACGGCAAACCTCGACAGCGCGTTTCTCGTCACGCGGCGTGCCGCAGAGACCTTTGGCGAACGCGGCGGTGCCATCGTGAACATCGCGTCCATCGAAGGTCTCGATCCGGCCGCGGGCCATGCGCACTATGCGAGCAGCAAGGCCGGGCTGATCATGTTCACGCGGGCGGCGGCGCTCGAATACGGTCCGCGCGGCATTCGCGTCAACTCGGTGTCGCCCGGGCTCATCGATCGAGAGGGCCTCGAGCGCGACTGGCCGGACGGTGTCGCGCGCTGGAAGCAGCGTGTTCCGCTGGGCAGGCTCGGGACTCCCAATGACGTCGCCGACGCGGTATTGTTCCTGCTGAGCCCCGCAGCGCGCTGGATCAGCGGCGCCAATCTCGTCGTCGACGGCGGCATGTCGGCGCAGAGCAAGTGGTAACAAGAGAGAAGAATGGCCACCAAACACATGAATGCGGCCCCCGGCGATTTTGCCGAGACGGTCCTGATGCCCGGCGATCCGCTGCGGGCGCAATACATCGCGGACAATTACCTCGACGACGCGCGCCGCGTGACCGACGTGCGCAACATGTGGGGATTCACGGGCAGCTACAAGGGCGCACCGGTCTCCGTCATGGCGCACGGCATGGGCATTCCGTCGGCATCGATCTACTGCCATGAACTGATCGCCTCGTATGGCGTGAAGCGTGTCATTCGCGTGGGCAGCTGCGGGACTTCGCATCCCGACGTGAAACTGCGCGACATCATCATCGCGATGGGCGCGTCGACCGACTCGAACTGTAATCGCATGCGCTTCGGCGGCTACGACCTCGCGGCGCTCGCAAGTTTCGACCTGGTCGAGAAAGCGGTCGCGGCGGCGCGTGCCCAGGGTGTGCGTTTCCACGTCGGCAACATTTTCTCGGCCGACCTTTTCTATACGCCGGATCCCGGGATGTTCGAGACGATGGCGAAGTTCAACGTCTACGGCGTCGAGATGGAAGCGGCCGGCATCTTCCCGATCGCGGCCGAGTTCGGCGCGCAGGCGCTGGCGATCTGCACGGTGAGCGACGACCTGCGAACCGACGAACACCTGACGAGCGACGAACGTGCAACGACGTTCGACGAGATGATCCTGGTCGCGCTCGAAACGGTCGTGGCGGGCGCGCGATGAGCGCTGCGAATGTGAAGGTGCCGGCACGCATGCCGGACCTGAGCCGGGTACCGGTCGTGGACGAGGTCGGCGTCAGCGAGCGCGTTGCGCGGTTTCAAAGCCGCAGCATCAAGACGGCTTCGAAAGTCGAGGCGCTGAAGCTGGTCCTGAGCATGATCGACCTGACCACGCTCGAGGGCCAGGACACGCCCGGCAAGGTGCGGCAGCTCTGCCAGAAGGCGATTCACCTGCACGATGCGATGCCGGGCCTCCCGCATGTCGCGGCGGTCTGCGTTTACCCGACGATGGTGGGCATCGCGAAGCAGGCGCTGGCCGGCCACGACATCAGGGTTGCGTCGGTGGCGACCGCGTTCCCGAGCGGCATGTCGGACCTCAGGATCAAGCTCGCGGACACGCGCATGGCGGTAGAGGCGGGCGCCGACGAGATCGACATGGTGATCTCGCGCGGGGCGTTTCTCGCCGGCGATTACCGTTACGTGTTCGACGAGATCAAGGCCGTCAAGGCCGCCTGCGGCGACGCGCATCTCAAGGTGATTCTCGAGACGGGCGAGCTCGGCACGCTCGATCGCGTTCGCCGTGCCAGCGTGCTGGCGATGTACGCGGGCGCCGACTTCATCAAGACCTCGACCGGCAAGATCCAGCCGGCGGCCACCATGCCCGTGACACTCGTCATGCTGCAGGCGATCCGGGACTTCTACCGCGATACCGGTCGCATGGTGGGCATGAAACCCGCGGGCGGCATTTCATCTTCCAAACTCGCGATTCACTACCTGGTGATGCTTCGCGAAACGCTGGGCAACGCCTGGATGACCCCGGAGTGGTTCCGCTTCGGCGCGAGTTCGCTGGCGAATGACGTGCTGATGCAACTCATGAAACAGGCGACCGGTGCATACCAGTCGGCGGATTATTTCTCACAGGATTAGGCTGTGCTGCGCGGCGCGCAGCAATGAATGGGGCAGGGTCCCCGGGTAGAACACGATGGCAAGAGCTGATAACAAACTCGCATTCGATGGTGGCTGGCAGTATGACCCGGCGCCCGAGAGCACCGATCATGTCAGGCTGGAAAAGCGCTATGGCCTGTTCATCGACGGCAAATTCGTAGCGCCGGAAAAGGGTCGTTACTTCGACACGATCAACCCGGCGACCGAGGACAGGCTCGCGCGCGTCGCCGAAGCCGGCGAGTCCGACGTCGACAGGGCGGTCAAGGCCGCCCGCAAGGCCTATGCCGGCGCCTGGGGAAAGATGAAGCCCGCCGAGCGTGGCAAGTACATCTATCGCATTGCGCGCATCATCCAGGAGCGTGCGCGTGAATTCGCCGTGATCGAGTCGCTCGACGGCGGCAAGCCGATTCGCGAATCGCGGGACGTCGACATCCCGCTCGCCGCGGCTCACTTCTTCTATTACGCGGGCTGGGCCGACAAGCTCGAATACGCGTTCCCGGGCCGGACGGCGCGCCCGCTCGGCGTCGCGGGCCAGATCATCCCGTGGAACTTCCCGATGCTCATGGCCGCCTGGAAGCTCGCGCCGGCACTGGCCTGCGGCAACACGGTGGTGCTCAAGCCGGCCGAGACGACCCCCCTGACCGCGATGAAGCTCGCGGAAGTGATCGCCGAGGCGGATTTGCCGCCGGGCGTCGTGAACATCGTGACGGGCGCGGGCGCGACCGGCGCCGCGCTGGTCCGGCATCCCGGCATCGACAAGATTGCGTTCACGGGCTCGACCGCCGTCGGCAAGATCATCCAGCGCGCGCTGGCGGGCACCGACAAGAAGTACACGCTCGAACTCGGCGGCAAGGCGGCGAATATCGTGTTTGCCGACGCGGCGCTCGACCAGGCCGTCGAAGGCATCGTCAACGGCATCTTTTTCAACCAGGGCCACGTCTGCTGCGCAGGCTCGCGGCTGCTGGTGCAGGAGTCGGTCGCGGACGAGGTGATCGAAAAGCTCAAGGACCGCATGGCGACGCTGATCGTCGGCGACCCGCTCGACAAGAACACCGACATCGGCGCCATCAATTCGAAGATGCAGCTCGAAAAAATCGAGTCGTACCTGGAAATCGGCCGGCAGGAAGGCGGCGAGATGTACCAGAGCGACTGCAAGGTGCCGAGCAAAGGCTACTGGTGTCGGCCGACCTTGTTCACGGGCGTGTCGCAATCGAATCGCGTGGTGCAGGAGGAAATCTTCGGACCCGTGCTCGCAATCCAGACGTTCCGGCGTTTCGACGAGGCGATCACGAAGGCGAACAACACGCCCTACGGATTGTCGGGCGGCATCTGGACGGACAAGGGCGCGAAGATCTTCAGGATGACGCAGAGCGTGCGCGCGGGCGTCGTGTGGGCGAACACCTTCAACAAGTTCGATCCGGCGTCACCTTTCGGCGGCTACAAGGAGTCGGGTGTCGGCCGCGAAGGCGGGCTGCATGGCCTCGACGCGTACCTCGAGCTGGGAGCGTAATCATGGCGACGACGGCGAAACGAATTCCGGTCGCAAAGACCTACAAGATCTACATCGACGGCAAGTTCCCGCGCACCGAATCGGGACGTTATTTCGTGCTCGAGGATCGCAAGGGCAAGGTGCTCGCCAACGTATGCCGGGGCAGCCGCAAGGATTTCCGCAATGCCGTGGTCGCCGCGCGCAAGGCGCAGCCGGGCTGGGCCGCGCAGAGCGCCTACCTCCGCGGGCAGATCCTGTACCGGATCGCGGAAATGCTGGAGGGGCGGCGCGAGCAGTTCGCCCATGAACTGGCGCTGCAGGGCATGACGGCACGCTCGGCCGAGTGCGAGGTCGATGCGGCGATCGACCGGCTGATCTACTTCGCCGGCTGGGCCGACAAGTACCAGCAGGTATTCAGCGCAGTGAACCCGGTGAGCTCGTCGCATTTCAACTTCTCGGTGCTCGAGGCGACGGGCGTGGTCGCGATCCTCGCGCCCGAAGACAGCGGACTGATCGGTCTCGTCTCCAACGTCGCGGCCGCCATCGTCGGCGGCAACACCTGCGTCGTGCTGGCCTCCGAGAAGATGCCGCTCAGCGCCGTGAGCTTTGCGGAAGTGCTGCATGCGTCGGACGTGCCGGGCGGCGTCGTGAACCTGTTGACCGGGTTCCGCAGCGAACTGGGCGGCCAGTTCGCGTCGCACATGGACGTCAATGCCGTAGTTTTCTGCGACGGCGACCGCGAGGTTGCTGCCAAAATTCAGTCAGCCGCGGCGGAAAACCTGAAACGCGTCGTGAAGCGGGTCGATATCGACTGGATGAAATCGTCCGCGCAGCACCCTTACCTGATTCGCGACACCCAGGAGGTCAAGACGACCTGGCACCCGATCGGCGCCTAGGCGTTCTTGAATTCGTCGAGCAGGCCGGGTTCGATGCGCGCACCGACCTGCTGGATCACTTTCGTGGCGCAGTAGGTACCGTACTCGGCGCAGCGTTCGAGCGGCAGGTCGTTCGACCAGCCATAGAGGAAGCCCGCACAGTAGGCGTCGCCGGCGCCGGTCGTGTCGACGATGCGGTCGACGCGCGTCGCGGGCTGCACGATGCGCCGGCCGCGATTCAGGATCACGGACCCCTTTGCCGAGCGCGTGATCGCGAACAGGCTGTCGAAGTCGCGGATATATTGCAGCGTGTCATCGAAGTTGTCGGTTTCCGCCAGCGCGTTGATCTCGTCTTCATCCGCCACAACGATGTCGATGCCGTCGCGAAGGAATTCCTCGAAAGACTCCCGATGCCGCTCGACGCAGAACGAGTCGGATAGCGACAACGCGACCACAGTGCCGTTGCGACGCGCGATTTCGACGGCCTTGCGCGCCAGCGCCGGGCCTTCCGCGATGTCCCAGACATAGCCCTCGAGCAGCAGCGCTTTCGGATTGCCGACCGTGTGATCCGTAATGTCGGACAGTGACAACTCGGTGCAGGCGCCGAGATAGGTCTGCATGGTGCGTTGCCCGTCGGCGGTGATCAGCACGTGGCTGCGCGCCGTCGGTGCGCCGTCTTCGCGCGGTTCCAGCCGGATGTCCACGCCGAGCGAGCGCATGTCGTGATTGAAAATGGCGCCCAGTTGATCCTTTCGGACCTTGCCGATATAGGCCGCCGTACCGCCGAGGTTGGCAAATCCCGCGATCGTATTCGCGACGGAGCCGCCCGACATCTCGGTAGCCGGACCCATTTTGGAATAGATATCCTGGGCACGATCCCGGTCGATCAGCGTCATCGAGCCCGGTTCGGCGCCGATGCTGCCGAGAAAGGCGTGATCCACATGCGCGAGTACGTCGACGATTGCGTTGCTGATTCCGAGTAGCTGTACCGAATGCGTCATGCCGGTGTCCGGGTCCAAAAACGGCGCATAGCCTAACATTCTGCGACGGGCGATTGATATGGCCAAATGCCGGGCATACCGGTATCGTGCTCCTGCGGCCAGACAAACAATCGAGGGGACCGGTGGATCAGGAAAAGCTGCATCGCCTGCGTGAGAAATACGCGGATGCCGCCGGCAACGATATTTTCGACCCGGAGTTTCGCAAAGTAGCCGAGGTTCTGTTTACGGGCCGCGGCAATCGCGTGCTCCCGTATGCCGGCGTGCCGACCTTGCTGGATGCGCCGTTTTCGGAAACGCTCGAAGGCGTCGAGATCGGCCTGCTCGGCGTGCCGACCGATGTCGCCGTGACCAATCGCACCGGCGCGCGCTTCGGGCCCCGGGCCGTGCGCACCATCGAGCGCGTCGGGCCTTACCACCATGTGCACCGCGTCGTGCCGCGCGCGATGCGGCGGGTCGCCGACATCGGTGACGTGCCGCTGAGCAGCCGCTTCGATATGGCAACGATCGTCGACGACATCGCGGCCCACTATCGAAAACTCCGGGATGCCGGCGTCAGGCCGCTGTCGGTCGGCGGCGATCATTCCATCACCTACCCGATCATGAAGGCGCTCGGCGCCGGCGAGCCGCTGGCCTGCGTGCATATCGATGCGCACTGCGACACGTCCGGTGAATATGACGGCTCGAAGTTCCACCACGGCGGACCGTTCCGGCTGGCGGTGCTCGACGGCGTGCTCGATCCCGATCGTACGATTCAGATCGGCATACGCGGCAACGCCGAATTTCTTTGGGAATTTTCCTACGAGTCCGGCATGACCGTCGTGCATGTCGAAGAGTTCCAGCGCATGGGCGTGGACGCGGTGATCGCGCGTGCCCGTGAAGTCGTCGGGGATGGCCCCGTCTACGTCACGTTCGACGTCGACGGTCTGGACCCGGTCTTTGCGCCCGGTACCGGGACGCCCGAGGTCGGCGGCTTGACAGTGCGTGAGGCGCAGGCTTTGCTGCAGGGGCTGGCAGGACTGAATGTCATCGGCGGCGATGTCGTGGAGATCGCGCCGCAGTATGATGCGACGACAAACACCGCGCATATCGGTGCCCAGATGCTGTTCGAGATTCTGAGCCTGATGGTGCTCAATCCATGTTGGAAGGCCTGAGGATTTTGGGAGAGTCAGGATGAGAAGATCGGCCAGCCTGCTGATACCCCTGAGCCTGATACTCGTTTATTACGCGTTCTGGGTCTGTGCCGTCGTATTCCTGCTGCGTCGCTACCCCGCGCTCGAGGCTTACCTGCCGATCGGCGGTATCGGCGAACTTGCCGAATCGAACCTGGATTCCTTCGAGCCCGTGTACACGAGCGTCGAGCGTAACCTGTTGACGCCGATCGGCCCGCTGCGCCTGTTGCTGGCCTCCGCCGGTGCGGCAGTGCTTACGGTGCCGGTGTCGTGGGTCTATTTCATCACGAGTCGCGCGCGGCGCATCGACCAGTCGTTCCTGCAAACCATCATGGTGTTGCCCATCGTCGTCACGGGCATCGCGATGATCGTCATGAACAGTCTCGCGCTTGCGTTCAGTCTCGCCGGCGTCGTCGCGGCAGTTCGATTCCGCTTTTCGCTCAACCAGCCATCCGATGCCATGTACATTTTCGTGGCGATCGGTATCGGACTGGGTTCCGGCATCGGCGCGCTCGGCATCGCGACCGTGATATCGTTCGCCTTCGTGCTTGCGACCCTCGTAATCTGGAAGCTCGAATACGGCAAGACGCTGTCAGGCCCATTCCTGACAATGATGACGCGTCGCGATGGCGGCGAGGACGACTACTAGGCCATCGCGATGAATACGGAAGCCGCCAACCCAACTGCCAACAGAAGCCTGCTGCTCGTGCATGGCCGGGATTTCAAACCGGCCGGCGACGTCTACATGGATATCTCGCTGGCCGCGTTACGCGCCGGCATGGAGCGTGATTTCCCGGACTGTGTCGCAGCCTTCGATCTGCTGCAGAAACACATTGCGTGGTACGGCGACCTCAGCGCGGACGTGCTGACGGCTTCCGGCAAGAGCTACGACGAAACGCTCGACGTGGGCGATCGGCGCAACGCGCTCGACACGCTCAGGTCGGTCACGCCGCGCAAGAAGTTCGGCGTTCGCCTTTACGATCAGCTGCCGGGCAAATCGGCCCTGCCGGAATTCTTCGCGGACATCGGCGCGCCGGTGCTCGGCGCCATCGGGCTGAAAATGCCTGTCATTGGCAAGCTGGCCAGGGATTTTGCGGCGTATTTCGACGACGCGTCGGGTTACGCGGCGGCGGTTCGCGACCGTGTCAGGGAGCGTCTGTGCGAACTGCTCGACCGTGGCGACCGCGTGATGCTGATGACGCACGGCACCGGCAGCGTCATCGCCTACGACGTGCTCTGGGAATTGAGCCACGACGCGCAATACGCCCCGCAGTATGCCGACCGCAAGGTCGAGCAGTGGCTGACGATGGGTTCTCCGCTGGGCGACCGGTGCCTGCAGAAGCGGCTGCTCGGTGCCAGGGAAAAAGCCGGCAGCCGTTTCCCCGGCAACGTCATTTCCTGGCACAACCTGTCGGCCGAGGACGACTACACCTGCCATGACAGCACGCTGGCCGACGACTTCAAGAAGATGCTGCAGGAGCGGCGCGTCAGCGCGGTCCATGACTATCGCATCTTCAACCTCGCGGTCCGCTACGGCAGGTCGAATCCGCACAGCTCGGTGGGTTACTACATCCACCCCCGGACCGCGAAGATTCTCGCGGACTGGCTCACTTGAGGCAGCGGTTCACCAGCTTCGCGGTAACCTGTTTCGGATTGTCGATCGTCGCGTAGAACTCGTTGAGAAAGCGGATCGTCTTTCTTCGAGAAGCGTTGTTGAACCACTCGGGTTCCGTGACCAGCGCAAAAATCTCGTCCCGTTTCGACTGGAACGCGGCGATCGACTGCTCGAGCGCGTTGTTATTGTCGCAGCGGCCGCGATACAGGCGATCGCGGACAGAGCGCAGCCCGAACCTGGGGTTCGGCGTGGCATAGTCCGCGTCGACGATGCCCGACATGTCGAAATCGTAGGGTATCGACCGCATGTTGCCGGGTTCGCTGCCGAACAGGACATAGTTATGGCAGCACATTTCGCCGGCGACACCCCTGATCGGTGAAAAGTCGGTATTGCCGATCAGGTACTGGAACAGCGAGCCCAGGTTGGTGTGTTCCATCGAGAGGGCCTCGATGCTTGCGCTCTCCGCCTTGTTCACTTCGAGCCCGATTCTCTCCGCGAGCTGGTTGCGATGCTCGATCAGGAAGCCATAGTTGATTTCGAAGGGCTCGCCTGCATCACTGTCTTCGTAACTGATGTGCAGCAGGCGCACACGGAAGCTCTCGTCCGTCATCCGGTTCAAGATCCGGTAGGCGAGGTGCTCGCGGAGCAGCGCCTGCGTGTGACCGACGGCACCGTTGCGGCAGTGGGTCACGAGTTTCAGATTGCGCGAGCCTGCGAAGACCGTGTCTTTCGTATCCTTCTTGCCGAAGCTCAAACGCAGCGGCGCAAACGGGCAGATATCCCGTTGGCGCCGGTAGTTGCCGCGCGT
>DATCZJ010000004.1:0-3262 GCA_036525955.1 Woeseiaceae bacterium
CGTGGCGACCCAGAGTGGCGCCTTCGGCTTTCTCACGAAGCCGATCGACAAGGACGAACTGATGCAGACCGTGAATAAGGCCATCAGGGTCTCGGGGTCGGTCGAAGTCGAGGAAGACTGGTCAGCGGAAATTATCACGCGCAACCAGGCGATGAAGGAGATCCTGAACCAGGCCAAGATGGTTGCGGCGACCGACGCCCGCGTGCTCATCAACGGCGAGAGCGGCACCGGAAAGGAACTCCTTGCACGGGCCATTCACAACGCCAGCCCGCGGCACACGATGCCCTTCGTGGCGATCAACTGCTCGGCCATGGCGGAGAACCTGCTGGAATCGGAACTCTTCGGTCACGAGAAGGGCTCGTTTACCGGCGCGACGCGCAGCCACAAGGGCCTGTTCCAGGCGGCCGAAGGCGGCACACTGCTGCTCGACGAGATCGGCGACATGCCGATGCGCCTGCAGGTGAAACTCCTGCGTGTTCTGCAGGAACACCAGGTGCGACCGGTCGGTAGCACCGAGGCTGTCGACGTCGACGTGCGGGTCATTTCGGCAACGCATCGTGACCTGCAGGAACTCATGGGCGAGGGCAAGTTCCGCGAGGATCTTTATTACCGATTGAACGTCGTCAACATCAAGATCCCGACACTCGACCAGCGCCGCGAGGATATACCGCTGCTGGTCGCACACTTCCTGCAGCAGATCGCGCGCGAAGCCGGGCAGGAACGCAAAGTCTATGCGCCCGAGGCCGTTGAGATGCTGGTGACCGCCGAGTGGCCAGGCAACATCCGCCAGCTCTACAACGTCGTACGTCAGAACGTCGCGCTGTCACGGTCGCCGGTCATTTCGGCGGAGCTCGTGCAACAATCGCTCGGCGAGCATTCGGGCAAGCTGCTCTCCTTCAGCGACGCACGCGACGAATTTACGCGCAACTACCTGTCGCAGATCCTGCAGATCACGACGGGCAACGTGAGCCAGGCAGCGCGGCTCGCGAAGCGCAACCGCACCGATTTCTACAAGCTGCTGGCGCGCCACGACCTGAACCCGGACCAGTTCAAGACGCGCTAAGGCCGCATCGCGGTTCGAGAACCGCTCCTACTGTAGGAGCGCGCCTCGGCGCGCGAACATCTCAGTTTGCGTTGACGACGCTTTTCTTGGAATAGGCTTCCGCGGTCAGTCCGTACTTGTTCATGAGGTCGTAGAGCGTCGGCCGGGTGATGCCGAGCAGTTCCGCCGCCTTGGAGATATTGCCGTAGCTGCGCGTCAGGGCGACGCGGATCGCTTTCGACTCGGCGCGCTGGCGGACTTCGCGCAGGTTCAGGGATTCGGGCTCCCCGTCACCCGGTTCGAGCCCCAGGTCCGAAGCCGTGACCAGCTTGCCGTCGGCCATGATGATGGCACCCTTGATCTTGTTCTCCAGCTCACGCACGTTGCCCGGCCAGCAGTAGGACTCGATAGCCGTGATGGCGTCGTCACTGAAGCCGTTGAGTGCACGTCCCTGTTTCTTGCAGTACTTCTGCAACAGCGTGCGCGCGAGGATAAGCCTCCCTTCTTCGCGCTCACGGAACGGCGGTATGTTGATGGTAATTTCGCTGACGCGGTAGTAAAGGTCCTCGCGGAACGCGCTGGCCTTGATGAGATCCTCGGGGTTCTGGTTGGTCGCGCAGACGACGCGAACATCCACCGAAATCTCCTGCCGGCCGCCGACGCGCTCGATCACCCGCTCCTGCAGGAACCGCAGCATCTTGGCCTGCAGCGGCAGCGGCATGTCGCCGATCTCGTCCAGGAACAGGGTGCCGCCATCGGCGAGTTCCACCTTGCCGGGCGTGGTCTTGACCGCGCCCGTGAATGCGCCTTTCTCGTGGCCGAAAAGCTCCGACTCCAGCAGGTTTTCCGGTATGGCCGCACAGTTGATGGCGACGAAGGCATTTTCCTTGCGCGGGCTGAGGCGATGCAGCGATCGGGCCAGCAATTCCTTGCCGGTGCCGGATTCGCCCAGCAGCAGCGTCGTGACGTCCGTAGGCGCGACTTTCTCGATCATGCGGCAAACCGCCAGCATGCCCTCGCTCGCGGCGACGATGCCGTCGAGCGGCGAGTCGCTGGCCACGTCCTGCAGACGGCGGTTTTCGGCTTCGAGGTGACTGATGCTGAAGGCCCGTTCGACGATCAGCTTGAGCGTGTCTGTGTCGACGGGTTTCTGGTAGAAGTCGTAAGCGCCCAGCGCGACGGCACGCAATGCATTTTCCTGGTCGCCGTGGCCGGTTACGACGATGACCTTGGTCGAAGGAGAGAGCTTGAGAATCTCACCGAGTGTGAGCAGGCCTTCGTCCACGCCGTCGGGCTTCGGCGGTAACCCGAGATCCTGTAATACGACGGCGGGCTCGTGGCGCCTGAGTTCTGCGATCGCAGACTCACGATCGCCGGCCGTACACACATCGTAGTCCTCGAAACACCAGCGCAACTGGCTGAGTAGTCCAGGGTCATCCTCTACGATGAGGAGTTTGTGAGCCTGCTCGCTCATTGCATCCTTCGTGTATCCCCAAGCGACTGTCATGTTGCCATGCCGCCAAGCTCCTGTGGAGGGTAGCGGTCACGGCGAAGAGTGTGAGCTTTGACGCCCCTTATGTTGCAACCTGATTCACTACCGCGATCAGCGATCTTACATAAGACCCGGCGCCCTTCAAAACGCCACGAACGTGTATACGTATTTTCCCGTAGTTGCGAATCATTCTCATTTGCATTATCGTCCGAACATCGCATAAAACAACGCTCTTCGGGAAAGCTGATGAACCACCAGATACAGCGCGCTGTCCGCAGCGCGGTTCTCGCCACGGCGCTGGCGCTGCCGTTCGGCGCAACGGCGGCCGCGGACGGCGCCAGCGAAGGGATCGACACCATCACGATTTTCGGGCGCCAGGCCGATGTTGCGGACGTCCCCGGTTCCGCGCACAAAATCGACAGCGAGGAACTCGAAATCTTCAATACGGCGGACATCCTGAGGGCCCTGCGCACGGTGCCGGGCGTCTACCTGCAGGAAGAGGAAGGCTTCGGCCTACGGCCGAACATCGGCATCCGCGGCTCGGGGCTCGACCGCAGCGCGCGCATTGCCTTGCTCGAAGACGGCATCCTGATCGCACCGGCGCCCTACTCCGCACCATCCGCGTATTATTTCCCCACACAGCGACGCATGAATGCGCTCGAAGTCCTCAAGGGGCCGGCGTCCGTGGCGATCGGCCCACGCACGACGGGGGGCGCGATCAACATGAT
>DATCZJ010000005.1:0-25276 GCA_036525955.1 Woeseiaceae bacterium
CACCGCAATCTCCCCGCCCGACACCGATTCCTCGGCAGCGAATCGGGTGCCGTCGCTGCCGATGTACGCCGGCCCGCCGATGTTGACGGCCCAGACGAGATCGGTCTCGCTGTTCTCGGCCCCGCAGCCCAGGCTTAGCAGAGAAAATGCAACGGCGACAGCGCGCAAAGCGTCAGTCGGGGCTGGCCGCTTTACAGTACTCATCCAGGAATTCCTGGTGGCTTGGATAACCGGCCACCGTCCGCGTATGCGATACCTTGATTTCCTGCAGGAATTTTCGCAGCTCGTCGTTCGTCATCATGTCGACAATGGGATGGTAGCCATCAGGAAGCAGGCGCTGTCCGGTCATGACCTGCGACCAGGAGCCGTCGAAGAACAATTCGAAGTTCTCGCGAAATATTCTGCCATTGCTTTGAAACAGCTCGAGTCTGCGCGATAGCGTCTTCGGCACGTCCATCGTCCGGCAGTAGTTCCAGAAGGGAGTGTCGTCGCGCTGCGTCACATGGTAATGGAGGATGATGAAGTCGCGTATGTATTCGAACTCCAGTTTCGACTGGTGATTGTATTCATCGACTTCCGACTGCTCGATACCGGCGCTCGGGAACAGTTTCATCAGGCGGATAATGCCGGACTGCACCAGGTGGATACTCGTTGACTCCAGCGGCTCGAGGAAACCGCTTGCAAGCCCCAGCGATACACAGTTTCGATTCCATTGCTTGACGCGGCGTCCGGTTTGGAAGCGGATCAACCGCGGCTCGGTCATCAACTCGCCGTCGACGTTGTCCTGCAGCGTCTGGTTCGCCTCATCATCCGACAGGTACTGGCTGCAATACACAAGCCCGTTGCCGACCCGATGTTGCAGTGGTATGCGCCACTGCCAGCCCGCCTCTCGTGCTATCGAACGCGTGTACGGAATCGGTGCTTCGACCGACTGGGTTTGTACCGCAAAGGCGCTGTCGCAAGGCAGCCAATGCGTCCAGTCTTCGTAGCCGGTCTGCAGGGTCTGTTCGATCAGCAGCGCGCGAAAGCCGCTGCAGTCGATGAACAAATCGCCATCAATCCTCTGGCCGGACTCGAGGGTCAATGTTTCGATGTCACCGCTCTCTGCATCCGTGGCAACGCCCACGACCTTGCCTTCGATACGCTTTACGCCGTGCGCCTCGCTAAACTGGCGCAGGTATTGGGCGTAGCGCGTCGCGTCGAGGTGATAGGCGTACGCCAGCCCCTTGTCGAGATCGAGCCTGAATTTGCCGGCCTTGGCGGCATGCTTGTGCAGGGAATACTCCGTGAGGGCTTCCTTGTTACCCTGCTTCAGCGACTTGACCCAGAAATTATGAAACGGGCATGCCCAGCAGTCCTGGCCGATGATGCCGAAGCCGTGTATGTACTTGTCGCCGACCGCGCCCCAGTTCTCGAACTGGATGCCGAGCTTGAAAGTGGCCTGGGTCGCTCGCATGAAGTCCGGCTCGTTGATGCCGAGCAACTGGTGAAAGGCGCTGAGCAGGGGAATGGTGGCCTCGCCGACTCCGACCGTGCCGATCTGGTCGGATTCGACAAGACACACGTCGAGGTTCCTGCCCAGCAGCTTGCTGAGCGCCGCGGCCGCCATCCAGCCTGCCGTTCCGCCACCAACGATGACGACCTTGCTGACTTTGCTCTTACTCAATGTCTGAACCTACTCCCGAGACTGCCAACTACCGGTTCAATCGTTTCAATAACAACGCCCGCAGTTTCCTCGCAGACAGTTCATCGATGGGCGCCAGCACGCCGCGCTGCGCTTCGGGAATGTGCGCAGTCACATCGTCATCCGGCGAAAACACGTAATGCTCGAAGATGTCGCGCCAGGTATCCCGCTGCGCCTTTGGCAGGTCGCGAATACTCAGCAACGCGTGGTTCAGCACATCGAGTGGCGTCCCCATGAACGCAGGCACATTACGCCACCAGTAATTGATGAGTATGTTGAAGCTGTCCAGCCCCTCGACATGATGCCACCACATACCGGGAATGAATATGGCATCGCCGGCCTGTATCTCTGCCACCTGCGCACGGCGCAGCGCCTCCCGGAACTTCGGATATTTATCGAAATCGGGTTCGTGAAGGTCCACCAGGCTGATCGCCTGGCCGGCCGGCGTCCGATCGAGCGGACCCACATACAGATTCGGCAATTGGTCCGGGGGAAACAGCGTGAAGCGCCGCCGGCCGGCAGCGACGCAGGCGATGTTGTCCGGAATGTCGTAATGCGCCGCGATGCGCGTCTGGTTACCCAGCCAGATCCTGACACTGGGATCGAGGTGCCCCAGGTTCAGGTCGTTATGCTCCCGCAGCCCGGGAAGTATGCGCTCGACTTCGATGGAGCCCACGTAGTGCACGGGCGGTTTCTCGTCGTCGCGGTATTTTTTCAGCTCATCGAGAAATGCGTCCAGCTGGGTTCGCCGCATCTCAAAATTGAAGCCGGCCAGGTCCGGCCCGTAGAAAATCCGCCCGTTGATTTCGGCGGGGGCGAATGATTCCGCCACCGATGTGCCGTTGTAGAAGCGCCGCAGGTATTCGTCGGCGGCGTCCGCCCCGCGTGCGGCTGCCTCGACCAGCGGCCAGCCTGACACCAGCCCCTTCAGTACCAGCGGTCGCTCGGAGTGCAGAATCTCGTCGGAGAGCCTGGCCGGATCGGCGCCCTCTATCTCCGGGACCTTTTGTTCAACGCTTGGCATGAGTCTGACAACTCTCGAGGATGCTTACAGAAGCGCATTCTTCCTGTCGATCAGTGTTCTGAAGTTTGCCACGGAAGCCATCACCATGTAGATGTGCTCCAGGAAACCATTGCCGTGCAGCTTGGCCAGCGCGTTCCCGTCGAGTGCATTGAGGTTTGGCTCGTTGATGGTATGCAAACCGGACAGCCTCTGCTTCGACCCATCCTGCAGCTCAACCTCGAGCGTGAACGGCTCCAGCAGATCGAATTCGGTGAGGGCCTCCGAGAATTGCCGGTTCTGCTGGTAGCCCTCGTAGACGGCCTTGAGCACCGAGTTGATGTGCTCCAGGTAGGGGCTGTGGCCGCCATGCTCCAGGAACACGGGCACGCCCTCGGTCTCGCTGACTCTCGGGCTGTCCATGTCGATGTGCACGACGGGCTCTTCACCTGCCCCCCCGTCGTCCGTTGTGCTCTGAAAGCCGATCAGGAACGGTTGCCGCTCGATGGACAACGGCACGTAACCGGCCTCCCAGCCCTCGGAACCCAGGAACAGGTTCTCGCCCTCGGCGAAACCGAATACGGCGATAGAGTCAAAGCTGCCTGTCGTGGCGTTTTTTTGAAACGCGATCGGATACTCCGCCTGCAGGCGCCGGAATTCCAGCGGAAATACGCCTGTGCAGGCAACGTCGTCGCCGTACCATGCGGCCCGGTCCGTAATGATCCGGAGGTCCTTATGCGTGATGTTGTCGAGTAACTGGTGATTTGCCATGGGTCACTAAGGCTCCCGGTAATCAGGCAACCTTGCCCTTGGGTAATCCGAATTCTCTGATCTGGTTGACCAGCTCACGGTTGGTGGGGAGCCCCGCCAGCAGCTTGCGCGTCTTCTCGGCGTTCTCCTGGAAGAGCCGCGCAGCCTCCTCCGCATTCACGGACCGCCGCGACGTGGCTGCCGCTTCCGTGGCAAACCCCATACCGTATAACACGAACTGGTAACTGGCCGACGAGAACACTTCATCGACCTGGGTGAAGTCTCCATGCCAGGGCACGTGGTGCCGCCACAGCGCCAGCAATTCCTGCAAACTGTCGGGCACGGAACCCTTGTCGCAGTTGTCTATCCAGAATTCGGAGTCCCGCCGCTCCGTCAGGACGTAATGCAATTTCAGGAAATCGATCACGCGGTCCCAGCGATACAGGAACTTGTCATTGAATCGCCTGGCAATCGTGCTCATGGTTTCCCGCGTTGCCGGCAACTCTTCGCTGATCATCTGCGCCGACAGCTCGACGAGCACCAGCGCCGAGGCTTCGAGCGGCTCGAGAAACCCGGCCGCCATGCCGACCGCGACGCAATTCCTGTGCCAAAACTTCTGGCGGTGACCCGGGTTGATCGAAATCTTGCGCAGCGCCGCCGAATCCGCGTCCTCACCCATGGCCGGCCGGATGTAGGCCCGGAGCTCTTCCTCGGCTTGCGCATCCGTCCGGTGCGCACTCGAATAGACGTGGCCGACGCCGCGGCGGGAAGACAGCCCGATATCCCAGATCCAGCCGCTGGTCTGTGCCGTGGAGATGGTCTGCGAGGCGATCGGGCTGTTGGCGTCGCCGTAAGGCACCTGCACCGCCAGGGCAGAATCAACGAACAGCGTCTTTTTTCGGCTGACGAAGGGAATGTCGTAATGCTGGCCGAGCAACAGGGAAGCAAAACCGGTGCAGTCGACGAACAGGTCGCCGCCGATATCGCCGTGTTCCTTGCTGCCCACGGATGCGATATCGCCGTCCGTACCGGCATTCACCGCCGTAACGTGATCGAGGATATGCTCTACCCCGAGGACGGTCGTGCAGTGCTTCTGCAGCAATGCCGCGAACTTCCCCGCGTCGAGGTGATAACCGTAGTTGGCCACCGAGGCATACTCCGGCGTCCCGGCTTGCTTGGGGGCGAGGCCCCTTGCGCATAGCTGGCCCTGGAAGCCGACCGCGTCGGCAAAGGAGACCCGATCCCGCAACGGCAACCAGCTTGCCGCCAGGTTGGTCGTCATGTAGCCGTGCGGCAGCGTGAACGGATGATAATAAATGTCGTCCGCCGCACCGGTATGCCAGCGATCGAAGCGTGTTCCCTGCTTGAAGGACGCGTCGCAGTCCCGGATGAATTCCGCTTCGCCGATACGCAGCTTGCTTAAAGTCGTGCGCATCGTCGGCCAGGTACCCTCGCCGACACCAATCGTCGCGACGTCCGGTGACTCGACGAGCACAACATCGATCCCGGTATCGAGATGCGCGTCATGTTCTGCCGCGATGAGGCCCGCGGTGATCCAGCCAGCCGCGCCGCCTCCAACCACAACGACTTTTTTGACAGGTTTGCTCATCAGTGGCCTGTTATTGACATCCTCGCCGCTCGACCTTAACAAAAAAAGCCGCCTCTGAAGGCGGCTTTTTCCTGCGCCCGGCAGCTATCGACCGGCCGGCGCAATGTTGCTTCAGTCGAAGTTGTATCGTGCCCCGAGCGCCCAGCGGGCCTCGAATTGGTAGGCGTCCGTGAACTGGTTCGGGTAGCGGTTGTAGATACGCTGCGACTCGTTGGTCACATTGACCCCTTCAACGAAGACGTTGAGGTTATCCGTGACCAGGTAATTCACCCTCAGATCCAGCTGACCGAACTCCTCGGTGTAATGCGGGCTGTTATTCCGCTGTCCGTTCAGGAACTCGTCACGCCAGTTATAGGCTACACGTGCCTGCCACTTGTCCTTGTCGTAGAAAGCGACCAGGTTGGCCGAATCGCTGAGACCATTCAGTGCGAACTGGAAACCGATAGCCGAATTGTCGACCTTGATGTCGCCGTCCACGATCGTGGCATTTGCCATCACGCCGAACCCGGACTCACCGAACATGTGCTGGATCGCAAACTCCCAGCCGTAAAGCACGGCATCTTCCAGGTTGGAGGGAATCGTAATTCTCCATTCGACCAGCGGATCCTCGGGTTGCCCGAAGATGATCGTGCCTACCGGGTTGCCGGCATTGATGTTGATCTGGTCGTGTATCAAGCCCTCGTCGGTCGGATCCAGCCCCTGGTCCGCGAGATCCGCCGCCGCCTGGATGGCCCGCGGTCCTGCTGACGGGTCTCTCAGGTCATTAATCGCCTGCGGCACCTGCCGGGTAGTGATGAAGTTTTCCACTTCCTTCCGGTAGTAGCCGACGGAGGCATAGCTGCCCTCTCCGTAATACCACTCGAACGAGAGGTCGAAGTTATCCGACGTAAAGGGCAGAAGATCCGGGTTACCCGTGTCGCCATCTCTCTGGCCCGGTTTCGGGCGGGTACTGACACTCGTCGTACCGCGCATGTCCGACAGGCTCGGGCGCGTGATCGATTTGCTGTAGGAGAAGCGAGCGACCATGTCGTCGCGAACGTCCATGGAGACGTCCAGGTTCGGCAGGAACAGGCTGTAATCGCCGTCGACGTTCGAAAACGTCGCTTCATCGGCCAATTGCACGCTCCACTCGCCGGCGCCGATCCATCGCAGGTTGGTCGTTTCGACCTGCTGACTGTTCGCCGTAATGTCGGTGTCTTCGTAACGTATACCGCCGACCACCGTCACCGGCAGGCTATTGAAATAGCCCTCTGCGTTGAACTGCACGTAGGCCGATGTGGTTTCCTCCTTGATCCTGTGGTCAAGAATTGGCGTCTCGCTGTAGTCGACTGCGACGCGTTCGCCGCCGTTGAATTCCTGCTCGATCGGCCCCAGGACGTCTTCGATATTGACGTCGTGATAGAACCCGGGGCTCGAGAAGCCGGAGAACTCGTCCAGGTAGCCGGCGGTGCTGACGCGCGTGAAGATCGAATCATCGAAAAGATCCTGGTTGCCGCCGTACCAGCCGGCCGCGACCTGGCCATCGTCCCAGCGACGCACGCGGAAGTTGGTTTCGGTGCTGTCGATGCCGAACTGGATGCTCGTCAGGCCTTCGTCAGAGTCGCCGTTGGCCCATTCGCCCATCAGGCGGAACTGCTGGACCTCCGAGAGCTGCCTGTCCGACAGCGCATTGACGAACAGCGAGTCGTATGCCGCCCCGGTCGGCTCCTCGCCTGGCGCCGAGCCTAGGCAATCGCCCCAGGTGACGAACATGTCCGGAACCTCGAAACCGTTGCGGGTATCAAAGGCCTTGGTGGCCATGCAGTTCGCCGCCATGACGGCGAAGACGTTGCTGCCGCGGCCGAGCGGAAGTGTTTCCGCCTGCGAATCGTGGACGTCCAGCTGGAGGTTCAGGTTGTCGGAGACCTGCCAGTCGAGGTTCAGGCCGACGGACTCGTTCTCGTTCTTCGAGAATGCGGTTGACGGCTGCGCGGTGTAGTCACCGGCGCCGGAACCCACGAAGACGGCAGCGCCGTTTTCGTCGAGTTCCACCTGCTGCGCGTCACCCGTATCTCCGAACCAGATGCCGGCGCCCATGGAGCTACGCAGGTTCTCGAACTCCGCGAAGGTGTAATCGAGCGTCGCCTGGAACCTGTCGGTCGGCGCGAATTGCAGCGTCAGCTGACCATTGTCGCGTGTCCTCTCGACGTCCGCCATGCTCAAACCGAAGCCGCGCGGGAAGAACTCGTCCGTGACTCCGGCCGCGCGGTTATCGACGACGACCGCCGAATCCGGGATGGCTCCGTCCACGTTCTCACGCCAGAACTGCTCGGGGACCTGGGCGAAAACCTCGCGACTGTCGCGCTCCTGGTGCGAGAAAAAGACCCCAACTCCAAACCTGTCGTCGGCAAAGGTCTTGCTGAAAATGCCCGAAACTTCCGGGGTCCAGTCGTCGCCCTTCACGTTCGTGGTGTCGTTGAGCGCCTTTACGCCGATGTTGGCAACGAGCCCCGGGTTGTCGAAAGGCCGCGCCGTGCGAATGTCGATCATCGAGCCGATGCCGCCGCTGGGCGCCGTGGCATTGAACGTCTTGTAGACATTGACGGCTCGCACACCTTCGGAGGCCAGGTTCGCAAAATCGAAGGACCTGACCGAACGATCGCTCAGGTCGGTGCCGGGCATCTGGCGGCCGTTGAGCAATACGAGGTTGTATTCCGGTCCGAAACCGCGAACCGTGACCCGGCTGCCCTCGTTGTTGACGCGATCGATCGATACGCCCGGAATGCGCTGCATGGATTCCGCGAGGTTGGTGTCCGGGAACTGGCCGATGTCCTCCGACGTGATCGCGTCGACCACGCCCTTGGCGGCCCGCTTGGTATTCATCGATGACATCAAGCTGCCGCGGATACCCGTGACCACGATTTCTTCTATTTCATCTTGCGCGATCGCCGGCGATACGACACTTGCGCCCAGTGCAAGTGCAACCCCCGCGGCCAAAGGTTTCCTGTTAAATATTGGTTTTTGCATGCTCGAGCCCCCAGCTTCTTCTCCGGTGCAATGCCGGCGATTTAGGTTTCTTTCAGCAACTGCGTCACTCTCAACGCATTTCAAAATTGGGTGACAGCGCTGTCAGTAGGTGTTTATACTGACATCTGACAGCGCTGTCAATAACGAAACGATTCCCATTTCGGGAAACGGCCTGTCAGTTTTGGGGAGTTGCGGCGTATGAATCTCGCGGACACCGATCCGGCGCGTATACGTTCTGCGTGGGAAGGGCGGATTTCGGGCTGCCTCCTGGGGAAGCCACTGGAGGTGCTGTCGTTCCGGCAAGGCCTTGCTGGCCTGCGGGACTATCTCGGTGCCGCTGACGCGTTGCCGCTGCGTGACTACGTGCCCGTCGTCGAGGGAACGCTCGGCGGGCAGGTCGATCGTGCATGCTGCCGCGGACATATTGTCCGCGCCGAGCCTGACGACGACATCAACTACACCGTGCTGGCCCTGCTGATGCTCGAGGACAAGGGCATCGATCTCGCGACCGCGGATGTAGCGCGCGCGTGGCTGCGCCTGCTGCCTGCAGGCGCCACCTGGACCGCAGAGCGAGCTGCCTATTCGACGCTTCTTGCCAACGCGGCTCCCGAGTTCGTAAACGGCGACGAGGCCGGATTCGACCTTGCCGCATGCTCTGACAATGAATACAACCAGTGGATCGGCGGCCGGATACGTGCCGACCTCTATGGCTGGGTTTGCCCCGGCCGCCCCGGTCTTGCGGCAGAGCTCGCGCGACGGGATGCAGCGCTTTCCCATCGAGCCGACGGCGTCTATGGCGCAATGTTCATCGCCGGCCTTGGCGCGTCGATACCGGCGACAGGCAGCCTCGACGACGCCCTGGAAGCGGCCCTCGCGGAGATTCCCCGCGACTGCGGCGCGGCCGAAGCCGTACGGTTCGGACGCGGCCTGGCCGGCGCTGCCAACCCCATCGATCGTCTGCACGAGCACTATGAAGGCTTGTCGGCGGTGCATGGGCTGAATAACCTGGCGCTCGTGGTCTGGGCGCTGTGCTCCGCAGACGGCGACTTCAGCGCGGCCATCGGCAATGCCGTGATGGCGGGATGGGACACGGACTGCAATGGCGCGACAGTCGGCGGGTTGATGGGACTCTCGGGGGCCCCGGTTCCGGAGCGATGGACGGAGCCGTGGGCCGGAAGGATCGGCGTCAGCCTGGCCGGCTTGTCGGAACTGCAGCTCGATGACGTTGTCGGGCGGACCGTTAATGTCGCCCGCGGGCTGGAGGCGCAGTTAGCCGCATGAAGTCGATTTCAGGCATCAGCATGTGCGTGAGAGCCACTGTCCTGGCGTTGCTGACGGCTTGCAGCAGTGCCCCGGCAGCAGATGACGCTCATTATCCGGGCCGGGGTGAATACCGGGCGCCGCGGGCGCCGGCCGAATTGCGTATCGACGGCGTCGCCGACGAAGCCATCTGGGCGCAAGCGGAATGGTACGACATCAATTACCGCTGGCTGGGGCCGGAGTACTCGGACGAGGATTTCCAGGGCCGGTTCAAGGTCGTCTGGACCGCGGAGCGCATATACATCCTGGGCGAATTTGTCGATGACACGCTCATCGATACCCACCGCGATCCGCTGGTTCAATACTGGGACGACGACTGTCTCGAGGTGTTCATCGACGAGGACTACTCGGGTGGCGACCACCAGTACAACCACAACGCATTCGCGTATCACGTGTCGCTCGACAACCAGGCGATCGACATCGGAACCGACAAACAGCCGCGCGATTACTCTCACCATGTCGACAGCCGTTGGCAGCAGCGGGGCAACAAGCTGATCTGGGAACTCGGCATCGCAATCTATGCAGATGACTATGTCGACGGCTCGGATGACAACAGGCCCGTGAAATTGTCGGCCGGCAAGATTCTCGGCCTCATGCTGGCCTACTGCGATAACGACGGCAGCGAATTACGCGAGAACTTTATCGGCTCCGAGTCGGTGCCCAGCGGCCCCAAGGATCGTGGCTGGATCGACGCCGGGCTATTCGGCTCGCTTTTGCTTGAGGAACCACCGTAACATGTTGGAAAGAAAGAAAATAATGAATACCGATCGGGACAGCGAAGCCTCGGGCGAATTCGTGACCGAAGCCGGCGAGCGCTGGTATGCCATCCGCAATGTCGACAGAATGGCGCCTTTTTTCATCAGCGTCATCTCGAACGTCGACCACTGGTTGTTCGTCTCGTCCTTCGGGGGCCTGACGGCGGGACGGGTATCTCCGGACACGGCCCTGTTTCCCTACATCACCGTCGATCGCGTTCACGAGAGCGCTTCTCATACGGGCAGCAAGACCCTGTTGCGTGTGGGTGCGGCCGGCCAGCAACAGCACTGGGAACCGTTCAACCACGAGCATGACGGTCGCTATGCCGTCAGCCGCAACCTTTACAAGAACACGCTTGGCAATAAGCTGCGCTTCGAAGAGATCAACCACGATCTGCAGCTCTGTTTCCGCTGCACCTGGATGACCAGCGACGACTTCGGCTTCATCCGGCAGTGCGAACTTGAAAATCTCGGCGGGGACAGCCAACGGGTCGAGTTCATCGACGGTCTGCAGAATGTGCTTCCGGCTGGCACGCCCCGCCTGGCCCAGGCCGAGTCCAGCAACCTTGTCAATGCCTACAAGTGGAGCGAACTCTTCGAGGACACGGGCCTCGCAATCTTTACCCTGTACTCGGGCATCTGGGATCGCCCGGAGCCGCGCGAGTCGCTCCGAGCCAATACGGTCTTCAGCCTGGGCCTGGAACGACCGAAGATCCTGCTGTCATCGGCCCAGCTTGATGACTTCCGGGCCAACCGCACCGTGGAACAGGAAACTCACAAGCGAGGCATGCGCGGGGCTTACCTGGCCAACGTGTCCCTGGAGCTTGCTGCCCGGGAGCTTCGGCAGTGGCAGTTTGTAGCCGACCTCGAGAAGACGCAGGGTGACGTGGTCGACCTGCGCAAGCGGCTCGACACCCCTGAGGCGGTTGCAGCAGCGCTCAAAGCCTCCATCGACCAGGGCTCCGACGAACTCGCACGCATCATGGCCGCGGCGGATGGATTCCAGGCGGCGGCCGAAGAAACCGTCACGACGCACCACTACGCGAACGTGTTGTTCAATGTGTTGCGCGGCGGAATATTCGATGACCAGTACCGCGTGTCCACGCAGGATTTCGCCGCTTCCGTGAAGCATTTCAATCGCCTCGTCTTCGAGCGTAACGAGCCGTTACTCTCCGGGCTGCCGGCAAGCATGGATTCCTCATCACTGCTGGATAAGATCAGGTCGGCGGGCGACACCCAGCTCGAGCGCTTATGCTACGAATACCTGCCGATCACCTTCGGTCGCCGGCATGGCGACCCGAGCCGCCCCTGGAACACGTTCACGATCAAGCTGAAAGACGAAAACGGCAACCGGCTGCTGTCGTACGAGGGTAACTGGCGAGACATCTTTCAGAACTGGGAGGCTCTGACGTTCAGCTACCCGGAGTTCATCGAGAATGTCATCGCCAAGTTCGTCAATGCATCGACGATGGATGGCTACAACCCTTACCGGATAACCAAACAAGGGATCGACTGGGAAATCGAGGACCCGGAAGACCCCTGGAGCTACATCGGCTACTGGGGTGATCACCAGATCATCTACCTGCAGAAGCTGCTCGAATGGTCGCATAAATTTCATCCGACCAGGCTGCGCAAGCTGTTGCGTCAACCGATTTTCAGCTACGCCAATGTGCCTTACCGGATCAAGGACTTCGACTCGCTGCTGCAGGATCCGAAGCACACCGTTGTCTTCGACCATGAACTCGCCGAGCGAATCGATGGTCGCGTCGCAGTAATGGGTGCCGATGGCAAGCTGGTATTGAACGCCGACGGCGACGTCTACCAGGTCAACCTGGTCGAAAAGCTGCTCGTGCCGCTGCTCGCCAAGCTCGGCAACCTGGTCGTTGACGGCGGCATATGGCTCAACACGCAGCGCCCGGAGTGGAACGACGCCAATAACGCACTCGTCGGACACGGCTTGTCCATGGTGACCCTTTACTACATGCGGCGCTTCGTCCGTTTCCTGCGACATCTGCTGGGGGACGAAACCGAGTCGCTGGAGATGTCCCCGGAAGTCGCACGGTGGCTGACCGACACCGAGGCGGCCCTGAACCGCGTGCGGCAGCTTTTGCAGGACGGCCCCATCAATGCGAACCAGCGATACCAATCAATTGAAGAACTCGGTCGCTCGGCCGAGCGTTATCGTCGGGCCATCTACGGGCGGGAGCCTCTCTCGGGCAAGACGATGGAGCCCCTGGGCAAAATCACCGCGATGCTCGACAGCGCCCTGGCGGTCATCGATCACAGCATTGGTACGAACCAGCGAAAGGATTCGCTCTACAACGCTTACAATTTGATGAAACTGAGCGGTGCCGGCATCGATGTCGATGAGCTTTATCCAATGCTAGAGGGCCAGGTTGCGGTGCTCAGCAGCGGAGCGATAACGCCGGACGGCGCCGTCCAGTTAATGGACGCCCTGTTCGACAGCGACATCTACCGTGCAGAGCAACATTCCTTCATGCTGTATCCGGACCGGAAATTGCCGAACTTTCTGGACAAGAATCGCATTGCCGCGGCTGACGTCGATTCGATTCCGCTCCTGAAGCAAATGCTTGCGGCCGGCGATCAGCGGATCCTGACGCAGGACGCGTCTGGCTGCTATCGCTTCAACGCTGACTTCGCCAACGTCGGCGACCTGGGCCGGCGAATCGACACGCTGGCGCTGGAACTGGGCGAGGAAATAGAAACGGCCCGCGCACCTCTTCAGGCACTGTACGAGAAAGTGTTCGATCACCGCTCATTCACGGGGCGCTCAGGCGGCATGTTCGGCTTCGAGGGACTGGGCTGCATATACTGGCACATGGTGTCCAAGCTGTTGCTCGCCATTCAGGAGAATTTCTTTCTGGCGCTTGATGCCGGCGCGGACGAAGTATCGATCCAGCGACTTGGCGAGCTGTACTATCGGGTTCGTGAGGGACTTGGCTTCAACAAAACGCCATCCGAATACGGCGCGTTTCCCAACGACCCCTACTCTCACACGCCCCGGCACGCCGGTGCCAGGCAACCCGGCATGACAGGCCAGGTCAAGGAAGAGATTCTGTCGCGTTTCGGCGAACTGGGCGTTCGGGTTCGCGACGGAGCGGTTGAGTTCCTGCCAGGGCTTCTGCGCGCACGCGAATTTGTTCGGGAGGAACGGAGCTTCTGCTACCTGGATGTCGACGGTTGCTGGCAGGAGCAGTTGCTGCCGGCCTCGGCGCTTGCGTTCACGTGGTGCCAGGTGCCGGTGATCTATCTGCTTGCCGATGACGGGCAGCCATCGCTGGAGGTCACGTTGGACGATGACCGCCACCTGACGTTTCCCGAGCTTGGTCTTCCTGTTGAGCAGAGCGCCGAGATTTTCCAGCGCAGCGGGGTTGTTCGCCGGCTAACGGTCAAGGTGACGGCGGAACAGCTGTTTCCGGACGGATAGGCGTCGGAAAGTCAATCTCGTGCTGTCGGGCCCACCTTTGCAAGCTACGCCCGGTACGGCAGGGCGCAGATTGACAGCGCTGTCAGGAATGGGGTGTAATCAGGCTTCGCCTTCGTGCACCGGCAAACCCATCCAATAAGAAATGTAAGCGATGCCCAAAGCCACCATATTCGAAGTTGCCAAGCTTGCCGGGGTATCCATCAAGACGGTATCGCGGGTCGTCAATCACGAACCGAATGTTCGCGAATCGACGCGGGAACGCGTCGAACGCGCCATTGCGAAACTCAACTACCGGCCAGATCAGTCTGCGAGAAATCTCGCGAGCCATCGCTCGCACCTGATCGGTCTCGTCTACGATGATCCTGCTGCGTACGAGCTGCCGAGCGCCGGCTACGTAATTCAATTGCAGCAAGGCGCCCTCAAGGCGTGCAGTGCGGCAATGTCTCAATTGCTGATTCTTCCCTGCAACTACCGCAAAGCGCAGGTCCTTGCACAGCTCAAGTCACTCATCGAGGAAACACGGCCGGAGGGCATTATCCTGGCGGCCCCGTTGTCGAACATGCCGAAGGTCGTGCGCGCTATCGAGGAAACCGGTACGGCTTACGTGCGAATGTCGCCTGGTGAAGCAAACGGCGAACACTATTCTGTCGCAACCAACGATCGGGAAGTCAGTGCTGAAATGACCCGCTACCTTGCCTCGCTGGGTCATCGAAAGATTGCATTCATTACCGGTCACCCGAACCACAAAGCCGTCGCCAAGCGCTTTGACGGCTACCGCGATGGTCTCAAAGACAGCAAGCTGAATTTTTCCGAACGGCTCGTCGCGGCCGGGGACAATTCCATCGGCTCCGGGGAGTCGGCTGCCGAAGAACTGCTGTCACAGGAGCAGCCGCCTACCGCAATCTTCGCTGCTAATGACGACATGGCCGTGGGCGTCGTTCGAGTCGCGAATCGCCTCGGCATTGACATACCAGCCGAACTATCAGTGGCCGGCTTCGACGATATCGCCCTTGCCCGGCAAATCTTCCCGGCGCTGACCACGATACGGCAACCACTGGCTGAAATGGCTGAGCGGGCCGCACGAGCGTTGATCGAGGGCAAGAACGACGCGGCAGCGATCAAAGGCACCGAAATCGTGACTTCGTCCCTGCAGATCCGCGAATCGACCGGACCAGCGCCCGGTGAGTAGCTGATCGAATTGCACGATTCGGTAGTTGAAGTCGATATTGACAGCGCTGTCAGAGAGCTGTATAAACTAGAATGCTGACAGCGCTGTCATTCGTATAGCCGAGTAGTACTGGTTTGTATGACCGGCCAAGTGATCGGTCGTCTTCTCCCGGGGGGCGTGGGTTAAGACGTTCCAGTTCGACGGCAGCGCCAGTCCAAACAGAAGAACAAGCGCTCGAATCTGTTACCAAAATAGGCGGGAAAGACATTATGCATATGCAATCCATTAAGCGAATCAGCGATCGGTTCGCATCGTTGTTCATTGCGCTGGTCCTGGCATTCGTCGTGTCGGGCTGCGACACGGGGCAGGACCTGGGCAAGTATGACACCAGGGACGAGTTGCAGGCGGCAGACGATGCCTACACGCTCAATGAAGACCTTGCGCTGGACGGCGACGTGTCGACCAATGATTCGGTGGGCTCCCGCACTTACACCCTGGGAAATGCCCCGGCCAATGGCACCCTGACCCTGGCGGCGAACGGTACTTTCACCTACACGCCGAATCTCGGCTTTTTCGGTACCGACTCGTTCACCGTCAACGTGACCTATGGCGATGGCACGAGCTTCACCACAACGACCTCGCTGACCATTCGGCAGACTTGGGACCTGGTCTGGAGCGACGAATTCGACGGCGCGGAAGTCAATGCGGCCAACTGGACGGCGCAGACCGGCGACGGGAGCGACATTGCTGAACAGGACCCGCCCCTCGATCGCTGGGGCAATAACGAACAGCAATGGTACTTGGGCGACAACGCTGCGGTCGTCGATGGCAACCTGGTGATTACGGCACGCGCCGAAGAAGTCGAGCCCGGATTCCCGTACACCTCGGCCCGCGTCCGTTCGAAAGACAAGGTGGACATCAAATACGGTCGTATCGAAGCGCGGATCAAGCCACCGGCCGGGCAAGGCCTGTGGTCGGCGTTCTGGATGCTGCCGACCGATTCACCCTATGTGTATCGCCCGGACCCGGCAGGTCCGCTGGATGCGCACTGGGCCGGCTCTGGCGAACTCGACATCATGGAAGTCATCAACGCCGGTACGGAAAATGAAAGAATCTTTGTCACCGCGCACTTTGGCTTCCCGTGGCCGCTGTTCCAGCTGGCCGGCACGGACGTCGACCTGGGCGCCGTCGCGAGTGACGATTTCCACACCTATGCCGTCGAGTGGGAGCAAGATGAGTTGCGCTGGTACGTCGATGGCGCTCACATCGCTACCGCCCCCTCGGACGCTTTCTACAACTACTATTACAGCGGCCCCAATACGGGCTACGCCCAGGGCCCCCAAGGCGCGCCGTTTGACACCGAGTTCTACGTCCTGCTGAACCTGGCGGTCGGCGGCTTCCTGCCCGGCGAGGTTGCCGCGGAGACGGTATTCCCGGCCGAGATGCTCGTCGACTATGTGCGCGTTTACGAGTGTGACATAGACCCGGTAACGGGTGCCGGTTGCGCGTCCTTCGTCGATCCCAGCGCCGACATTGCGCCACCGAGCTCACCTGCCGTCGCGGTCATCGATCTTTACATTGATGGTGCTACCCCTCTGACCTGGCAGTTCGGCGAGAACACCGTTACCCGTGACCTGGCTTTCGCCTCCTTCTTCGATAACGACGGCGCGCTGGTGTTATCCGAGGTAGCGGCCGCGGACGAGTCGCGTGGCATGGTTATCGACGTCAATACCCTCGGCGGGGGCAACTTCAACTTCTATGCCGAGAGCGTCGTCAAGGTGAATGGGATTCCGCTGGATACGGACCAGAACATTACCTTGTACGGCATGGGCAACAATCCCAACTTCTGGGAGCTGCACGCAGCCGAATTCAAGTTCGACCTGTACATCGACAGTGCCGGTACGGACGTCGACGGCTCCTTGCGGGTCAAGATGGACAGCGGCTTCCCGGCTCTCGGCTTCGTCGAACTGGCGGTGGCTGACCTGCCGCAGGACGAATGGACGACGATCAGCGTCAGGGTCAACGACCTGCTGGCCAATTGCGGCGATTCCTGCCTCGATACCAGCGACGTGGTCGGCTTGTTCGTACTCGAGCCCACGAGCATGGCCCACGTGCAGCTGGACAACATCCAGCTAATCTGCGGCCACCCCACGGCTTGTGGCGTGGAGGCACCGTTGAGTGGTGGTGCGGTACCGCCGCCGGTCGACAGCGGTCCTCCGCCCCTCTTCGGTCAGCTCTATACCACCCGTGTCGGCGACGGCTGGACCCTTTGGGACTGCTGCGGCGGCTCCGAGTTCGTCGAGGTCGACTCCGGCGATCCCGAGTACGGTCGTGTGGCCCAGTTCACGTATAACGCCGCCCCGACGGTGAACGGTTTCGAGGCGCTGCCTAACTTGGACCTGAGCGAATTTGCCGGGGGGACACTGGAGTTCGACGTGTACCTCGACAAGGCGCCGACGGACACCACGCCGGATCCGGGCAACTGGTTCCTGAAGATGGAAGGGCCCGAGGCGGCCATTGCTGTCGAGAAATCGCTCACCGAAAGTCTCGAAGGCGTGGAGCCGACCGTGGGCGCCTGGCAGCACTACACGTTCAACCTCGATGACCTGGCGGCTGTCCCGCTGGATGCGGTCCACCTGGTGATGATCTTCCCGACCTGGGGCACTGGGGACGGTGCGGTGGTCTGGTTCGACAACGTCGAGTTCAAGCCGGCACCGGGGACGGTCTACTTCGATTCCGCGCAGGAACCCTGGTCGTTGTGGGACTGCTGCGGTGGCACGGCATTCGACGAGATCGACTCCGGAGACCCGGCATACCGTATGGTTGCCCAGTTCACGTATAACGACGCCCCGACGGTGAACGGCTTCGAGGCGCTGCCCAATGTGGACTACAGCTTCGCTGCCGGCGGTACGCTGGAGTTCGACGTGTACCTGGGCAAGGCGCCCAATGCGACGGCGCCGGCTGCCGGAGACTGGTTCCTGAAGATGGAAGGGCCCGAGGCGGCCATTGCTGTCGAAAAACCGCTGACCGATAGTCTCGAAGGTGTTAACCCAACCGTGGGTGCCTGGCAGCACTACACGTTCAACCTCGACGACCTGGCGGCGGTCCCGCTGGATGCGGTCCACCTGGTGATGATCTTCCCACCCTGGGGAACCGGTGACGGCGCGATCGTCTGGTACGACAACGTGAAGTTCGTGCCGCCAGCGGCCCCGTAAGGCCCAGCGGAGAGAAATGCGGGACGCGGCGTATGCCGCGTCCCGTTTTTTTTGTCCTCAGGAAACGTCGCGATCAAGCGCAGAATGAACGCGGCGCCACGCGCCGATCACAAGCGCGACCAGAATCCACCGTGCCAGGCGAGGTACATCCACGCCCCCGGCGCGATCCCTGTCGAGACGGTGTTCCAGCCAATACCGGCCGAAAAATCGTCAGCCGCCCCCTGGCAGGCGCCGTCGCGGCAGAGCTTCGCGTAGGCCTCGGTCATGACGTAGTTCGCATCGGGACCGCCCGCCGCTGCCCATTGGCCGGCGCCGTGCTCCACGGTGGGCGTCCACGGCCCGGCAATATCCCCGAGCCCCTTCACGCCCGGGTTGCTGAAACCGCGCGTCGGGAAAATGAGGCGACTGTAGGCCAGCCCCTGCAGCGCATCGGATGGCCGGTCCTGGCGCAAGAGCCATTCCACGCCCCAGTTGCCCGTAATGTCCAGGCAGCTGCGTGCATCGCCGCCGACAACGGCGCCGCTGCCGCCGAGCGTACAGCTGTCACGGTCGAACCCGGTGCCGAAATCCACGCGCGCCCCGCAGAAAAACCGGCTCTGTTGCGGATCGAACAGGCTCGCCGCGATGAAGCCGGCCAAACCTGCAGCAACAGTGGCGTCGGTCAGGCCGCGCTCCGCGGCCGCCGCCAGGAACAGGTGGCTGCTGATATTGCCTTCGGTGCCTTCCGTGACGGAGCCGGCAGGGAGTCCTGCCGTGGTGCGGCAACTCTGCTCGTCGGCATAGAACTGCGCGGCGGCGGCGATCGCCGCCTCGTACCGGCCGCCGTCGGGTAACAGGTCCCGCGCGATGATCAGTGCAATGCCGGCCCAGGCGGTCGAGCCCACCCACATCTGCCGCGAGCCACTCGGATGCAGCTCCAGGGCTCCGTTCACCTCCCGGAAGCTGTCGTCCCAGGCACCGTTGCGCGCGCTGAGCTGCTGCAGTTCCACGAGACGGTCGGCGGCGAGGTAGGCAGCGTTCAGATAGTCGTCTGATGAGGATCCGGCGACGCCGGCGGTGCGTTCGTACTCCAGGGCAAACACGATCAGGGCCATCGCGTTGGCATAGAGATGCCAGTTGGGGGCCAGTTCGAACCAGGCAGGCAGGAACCCGTGCGGCCGTTGCCGCGACAGCAGGTCAGCGGCAATCGCGGCCATCGCCGCCTCGTTCCGGGGAATACGCTCGAAGCCGGTGACCTGGGGCTGCTCTGCCGCCAGGCTCCAGACCGAGGGATGTCCTACCTCGACCGTGCCGCTGCGGGGACCGCCCCAGGCCGACGGCCAGGAAAAGGCAAACTCCAGCGCCGTGATGTCGGAGAAGTCCAGGGTTCCGAATTGCGGCAGGAACTCGCGTTTGTCCACTGCCCAGCTCCGCCACACGGGTACACCGGTACCGCCGTCAATGCGGGCCACGGACAGCGCCCCGGAACTGTCCCTGAGCTTGATTTCGAAGGCGACCGGCACGCCAGGCGTGCCGCGCATTGGAACCCACAAATGGCTGTATGCGCTCAGGTCCAGCGGCGCAACGAACCCATCATTACTGGCAGCGACCACCCACTCGCCGTCACCGAGGTCAAAAGTAAACCGGGCGCCGCCACCGGCGCCCTCGCAGCCAGGCGAAGCCTCGATCTCGATGCTGCCGTTGTCGTCGGTATAGGTCGACCAGCTACCGGCGCCGTCGACCGGCAATACCAGGGCGCCGCTGCGACAGACTGCCGGCCACGATGGATCTGCCGTGGTGAATGTCGTACTCGCAACCGCGTTACCCGCCGTTACCTCCACGCGCCAGGGCGAGGTCGACCAAAGCGAATCCAGCTCGACGGAGTGGCTGGCGGCACTCGGTGAGGTGAGCATCATCAACGGTGGCACCGTGGCGTCATCAGTGTCGAGCCAGACGCTTACGTCCGCGCCCACTGCCTGTGACGTCGAGAAGGACAAGGTCGCGGAATGGGCGCCGACCGCACTGACCGTGAGCCCCGTGATAACGGTGTCCGTCGGAGCGTTTGCGTCACCGCCGGGGCCGCCCGAACTGCCACCGCATCCGCAGAGCAACACGCACAAGCACACGGGGCCGTTCCTTCTGAAAGTTCGGGGCACTTTCCTTAATCACCGGGTCGGTAGCAGATGAATTCAGTATACGATGTTCGCTGTCCTGGTCGTCACGGGCACACTGTCCAGCAAAATTTGACAGCGCTGTCATTTTCTTGGACCATCGACAGGCTGATGTTCCAAGGCTGACTTTTCGAGGATGTTCCTGTGCCAAATCTGAGGGTGTCTTACCGAACCCTGCGGTTCCTGTTCGTCGCACTGATCGCTTTCGTGGGCAGTGCCTGTGGAGGGGGAGGATCCTCCGACTCTGGCGCATCAACGCCGCCATCCTCTGCTTCACCCCCGCCGCCACCCCCGCAAATGGACACGGGTTCCCTGGTGGTCGAGCAGACGGCACCGGTTCCCCAGCAGGCCATCGGCATTACCTACGGCTGCGATGATGTCGAAACCGATGCCCTGGCCGTATTCACGGACATCACGAAGAATGCCGGGTTATGTTACGCGACGGCCATCTCGCCCGACGACAGCACCACGTCGCGCGTTTCCGGGGGAGTGGCGGTCAGCGACTACAATGCGGACGGGCGCCTGGATGTTTACGTCACCCAGGGGCGCAACAGCCGGGGACGGCTGTTCAGCCTGCAGGCCGACAGCAGTTTCGCAGATGTCACCCAGCAAGCCGGCATCAGTACCGGCTCGGTCGACAATGGCGCCGTCTTCTTCGATGTGAATCGCGATCGCCTGCCCGACCTCGTGTCCGTACAGGAAAGTCCTACCCATTTGCAGATCTTCGGCAATAACGGCGACGGCACGTTCTCGGACATCACGAACACCACCGGGATAACGCTGACCAAACCTTCGCTTTCCATCGCGGCCGGCGATTACGATGTCGACGGAGACCTCGACCTCTTCGTCGCGCACTGGCAGCCCTATACCAATCAGGATCGCTGGGAGTTCCTCTGGCAGAACCTGGGTGACGGCACCTTCGTCGATGTCAGCAACATCGCCGATATCGGCCGCTTTCCTGCCGACGAGACCGGCGAAGACCTGCCCGTGGATAAGGAATACTCGTTTACGCCGATCTTCGCCGACTTCAACGACGATCGATACCCGGACATCCTGCTCGCCTCGGATTTCAATACCAGCCAGGTGTTGATCAACAACGGCGGCTCGGGCTTCGTTGATACGACACCTGACCTGGTCGATGATCGCGCCGGCATGGGGGCCGCGGTCGCCGACTACGATAATGATGGTGACCTGGACTGGTTCGTCTCTGCCATCGGGGACACCCGGGAGGAATTCCTGGTTATTGGCCTGTTCAACGGCAACCGTCTCTACCAGAACGATGGCGCGGGTAATTTCTCGAACGTCACCGATTTTGCCGGTGTCCGGCAGGGTTACTGGGGCTGGGGAACCTGCCTCGCCGATTTCGACAACGACGGCGACCTGGACCTGTTCATCGTCAATGGTTTCGACGGCATGACCCAGCAGCAGTCGGACAGCAGGAGTTACGAGGCCTTCAACGACGATCCTGCGTTTCTGTACGTTAACAACGGCGACGGTACGTTTACGGATCGTGCCGCCGAGCTGGGCATGACGCACACGGCGATGGGCCGCGGCCTGGCGTGTTACGACTATGACCGCGACGGCGACCTGGACATGCTGATCGCAAACAGCGGGGAAGCCCCGTCCCTGTACCGCAACAACAGTTTTGCCGATGGCAACAACTTCCTGAATATTCGTTTGCGGGGAACCCGCGATAATCCGCACGCCGTCGGCGCCAGAATCATCGTCTCCGCCGACGGCCGGGAGCAGATGAGAGAATTGCAGCTCGGCAACAATTACATTTCGCAGAACCCCGTGGAGGCTCATTTCGGACTGGGTGACAGCGAGCTCGTCGATAGCGTCCGGATCGTCTGGCCCGGTCTCGATGGCTCAGTGGGCGAAATCAGGAATGTGCAGCCCAACCAGTTCCTGGTCGTGCATCAGCCCGATCCCTGATTGATGCCGCCGGCCTACGCCAGCAGCTGTTGTGAGAGCCAGGCCCTCAGTTGCCTGCGCTTTTCCGGTGTGAGGGAGCCCAGCACGTCCTCGATGTCGTCGGGCAAGTGGGCTGCGGGATCGCCGCCCGTCTGAAACACGAAATAGTCGAAGAAGACTCGCCAGGTCTCGCGTTGCTCGGCAGGAAGCTCCGCTATCGACAGCATGCTCGCCAGCAAACTATGAAATGGCGAGTCCGCGGCCGTCTTTGCGTCATTCCACCAGTAGTTCAGTAGCACGTTGAGCCCGCTCAGAGACTCCACCGCGTGCCACCAGAGGATGGGAATGTAGATCGCATCGCCGGGCTCCAGCTCGGCCTGCTGGGACACGGCCAGCGCCTGCTCGAATCGCGGGTAGCGGGACAAGTCGGGCTGTCGGAGATCGACCATGCTGATCGGGGAGCCTCCGGGCGTCATCAGCAGCGGGCCGATGTAGAGGTTGGCGACCTGCTCGGGCGGGAACAGCGTGAAGCGCCGGCGGCCGGCGACCACGCAGGCGATGTTGGTGTAGATATCGTAATGCGCCGCCGTCATCGCCCGGTTGCCCAACCACATTCTCGGGGCCAGCGCAGCATCGACGAGAGGCAGGACATTCTCGTTCTCGAAGCCGGGCAGGACATCGGCCACCGGGATGGCCTGCATCGAGATCGCCGGCGTATCCGCCTGATCGACCATGGCCGCCAGGTTGTCGAGCGCGGTGCTGACCGTTACGAGCTTGCGGTCGAAATTGAAACCCCGCAGGTCGTCCTGGTAGAAGAATCGGCCCTCGATGGCGGGACTGCCGACGGTCGCATTCGCTTTCTTCTCGGTGTCGAACTGCTTGATGTACTTGCAGATGTGCTCGGGTGACCTGAGCCCCTCGTCGACCGCTGGCCAGTCCTTCACGACCGATCTCAGGACCGCCGGCTGATTGCGCGGAACGATCTCCGCCTGGAAGGTCTCGAGATCGACGTCTCGCCATTCCTTTATTGGGCTGGAAGACTCCAACATAACTGCGTGACCCTAACGAAGACTCTGCCCGACTCGCAGCGGGAGAGAGTAGTGTATACGAAGCATCACGCGGCCGAGCCTTGGGCTGTGTTCAGGCTAGCGAGTCGCTCAATGAGCGGCATCTTCCGACGCTTGCCGGAATACGAGCTTGGGCGTTCGATCGACGAAGAACAGGCCCCAGTGCTTCTCGGCACCCAGCGGGTCTCTCCAGTCGCCCTTCCACGGCTCATCGAACGCCTCGAAGAAGAATACCGTGGTATTGGTTGCGGCCGCCCATGCCTTCATGTCGGCGAAATAACGGGCCTGGTCGGCCTCGTTGGCCCGCTCCCCGAATTCGGTAGCCGACGTCGCCCAGCCCGCCTCGAGGATGGCAATGGGTATTCCCGGCAGCGCGTCGCGCACACCTTCGATATTCTCGATCGTGTAAGCCATCGCTTCTTCAATCGACTTGTCTTCCCACACCGGGTAGGTGTGCACACCGATGAAATCGAGTTCCGCGGCCAGTGGCGCGCCGTCACGTTTCCACCATTCGTAGTTGTCGGCCACGGTAACCGGCTGATCGATCGCGGCCTTGACCTGCCGCACGTAGGCGATGACCCGGTCGAGCGGCACCATGTGGTCGTTCCAATCGACAAGCGCTTCGTTACCGACATTGACCGCGGTGACGATGTCCTGGAATTCGTTCGCCAGCTCGATGCCGCGCTGCACTTCGACAGCATTCTCTGCCGTGTTCGCCAGCAACTGCTCTTCCGGTATGGGTTCTGTCAGCCAGGGGCAGCCGAGGTGATTACTGAATTCCGCTTTCAGCCATATCCCGAGCAGAACCTTGATCGGGAAGTCGTGTTCCCGAATGAGTTCCAGCGTTCTGCGCGTGTTGTCCTGTGCATCGTACATTCGCACGAGCTTGAAGCCATGGGCGACAAGGATCTCCAGGTCCTCGAGAACCTGGTCGTCGCTCGGGTTCACGGCACCGTTGCCCCGGTTCGGGTGCTGCCCTTCGCGGTAGCCCGAGTAGGCAAGGGCCATGACCTCGCCGTTCAACAACGCGTCTGCCGGCTGCCGGAACTCACCCTCGACACGGAACGGAATATTGGCGTGCGCCACGTGCCCCTGGTCGTCGGCCGCATAGGCGAACAGCCGGTATTTCCCCGGCGGCGGTGCGGTCAGCGTCGCTTGCGAAGCGTCCTGTGCGAGGTAACCCTCCATGTTGGCGATCGGCGCCTCGTAGTCGCCGCCTTCGCTCGTGGCGCCACTTTCGCGCTTGAGCTCCCACCAGTAGCTAAGCGGACTCCCTTCGGGGTCGGCGGCATCGAGTTCTGCCGAGTACGTCTCGCCGGTCGCCACGACCACGCTCTTCCTGTCACCCTTGCCGTCCAGCCGCATCGCCTCGACCCGCGGCGTCCGATTCGCGGGCCATTCGCCGGTCCAGATGTAATGCATCACGTCGACGACCTCGGTTTCCCTACCGTCCTCGGTGAACAGACCGAACCATGTCGGCGTTCGCTCCTGCTTCTGGCCCCAGAAGAACACGTAGGAGCCGATCAGCTGACCCTCGAGCGGCGCAAGGATTTCCTCGTGCGCCCGCAGGAAAATATCGGCCTTCTCCGAACTCGTCGTCTCGAACGGGATACCCCAGTCCGTCGTCTCCATTTCCCAGTAACCGATGGCGCCCCATTCGGTCATCATGAACGGTCGATCAAAGCCCGATCGTTCGATGCGGTTGGGCAGATCGAAAAGACTGCCGTACATCTGGAAGCTGACGAAATCGAGCGCCGGGGCCCGCGCGAGGATCTCGGCGTTCACGTCGGCCTTGAAGCCCGAGGTCGTGGTCGTCACCGGGTGATGAGGATCCAGCTCGTGGATCATCTCGGCGATGTCGTTGACGGCGTCGTAGACCCGCGGGTTCGTGTAGCTGTGATTCAGCTCGTTGCCGATGATCCAGAACAGGAGCGCGGGATGGTCGCGGTACTTGAGCACTTCCCCACGCAGAAATTCCAGCTGCGCGGCTACCGCGTCGGGATCGTCGTAGTCGAAGCCTTGGCGCTCCGCTTTCACCGACAGGCCCAGCGCGACCGTGACGCCGTGCTCGTGCGCCGCGTCCAGCAGCGCCTGCGTGTCCTGGTGATCGCTGACCGTCGTCCAGTTGCGTATCGAGTTGCCGCCGTGCGCGGCGAAGCGTTCGACGTCGTCAACGACCATGCCGGCGCC
>DATCZJ010000006.1:0-2073 GCA_036525955.1 Woeseiaceae bacterium
CGGCGTCTGCCCGCAACCGGTCATAACGTTGATGTCCGCGCCGTTTGCAGCGAGAAATTTAATCAGCGATTCGGCGCCGATATACGATGCAGCATGCATCGGGGTCCAGCCGGTCGCGGTCGTCTCGTTGATGTCGGCGCCTCGCGCAAGCAGCTTCTCGGCAGCACGTATTGCCCTCTCTTCTTCGTCCGGCGACATGTCACTCTTGCGGCCCAGGCCCACTGCCACGAGCAGTGTCGTCGCGTTTGCCTGAATTTCATTGTCATCCGCGTTGGCTTTCATCTGCCGGTAGAAGATAGCTTCGTTAATCGACGTTTCCACGAGCGGCTCGACGCCTTCGCGCCGCAACATGATGTCCATCGCGTCGACATCCTGGGCCGCGGCAGCCAGGAAAAACGGCGTTGCGCCGGTCAGGTTGAACATGGACATCCTCGCGAGTCGCAGGTAAGGCGGCGGGTAATCCATTGCCGCGTTCGGGTCTGCGCCGCGGTCAAGCAGGGCCTCCGCTAGCCGGTGCATGTTCGGGCCGGGTAGCGGGTCACTGAGATTGCTTTCCTCCTCCTCGCCAATAAACAGGTCGGTCTTGGGATCGTTCAGGAACTCAAGCTCCTTGTCGCTCAGGACGGCCAGCGGTTTGCAGCGAGTCGGGTCACCGCCGAAGTTACAGACGACGGTGCCGTCGATGATCGTGTAGCCATGCAGGACCTTGAGCCCGTCGCGCATCGCGTAATGCAGCGCGGTCATACCGTTGGAATCAGCCCGGTTCGGGTCCGCGCCGGCCTCGAGCAGCATGAGAGCGAGATCCTCATAACCCGCAGCACTGGCAATCTCGAGCGGCCCGCCATCGGCCATCGATTCAGCATTGGGATCGGCCCCTTTCTCGAGTAGGAGCCCGGCCGTCGCAACGTCTCCCGTCCTGGCCGCAAACATCAGCGGCGTGTATCCGCCCTGCGCCGTGCCGGACACGTTTTTCGTGTAGCCCTCGATCTCCATCGGGCTGTAGTCTTCCTGGAGCTTCGTCGTCCTCGCGCTGACGTCGGCGCCGTTTTCGATCAGCAGTTGGGCCGCATCCGGATAACCGAACCCGATAGCCCACATCAACGCGTTCTGGCTACGTCGCGGTTCACTCGCGTTCACATCCGCACCGGCATCGAGCAGTGCACGCATGATGTCAACTTCACCGGTCCGCGCAGCCGTCATTAACGGCGTAACCCCGCTCCATGAGGCCGCGTCGGGATCGGCGCCGCTCTTCAGCAGCAGCCGCACCATCTCCGCGCTGCGGTTCTGGCAGGCTAGCATCAGCGGCGTGACGCCATAGTCGTTGCCGCGGTCCGGGTCCGCTTTGGCCCGCAGCAGGCGCTTTGCTGTCTCCGTGTGGTCCCAGTAGGCGGCCCACGCAAGCGCCGTCGCGCCATCGGGCTGGGCTGCGTCAACGTCCGCCGACCCGGACCCAAGCAGAGCCTTTACACCGGTCCAGTCCTGCCGTTTGGCGGCATCGGCAAGCTGTGGGTCGGCCGCCGCTTGCACGTAGACAGCGTGCAAGGTCGTGGCCAGTATCGCCGCGCACGCGACACGCCGCAGGGTAACGAGGAGTCCCGATTCGGCCATGCGCTGCTCCGCTGTCAGGCTAATGCGTCGAGATCGAGCTCGCCGGTCGAAAAGCCGAGCTGCCCGCCGAAGAACTCAGTCGGGATACCGATCCTGTTGAGCATCGCGACGTGCAGATTCGACAGCGGTGTCCCCTCCTCAAACACGAGGTGCCGGCCGCCCTTGAGCCGGCCGCCGCCGCCTCCGAGCAGCGCCACGGGCACGTTCCACTGGCTGTGGATGTCCGCATCGCCGAGCCCGGCGCCGTAGACAAGCATGACATTGTCCAGCAGCGACGAGCCGTCGATTTCGACCGTGTCGCGCATCTTGGTCAGGAACTCGGCGAAAAGCTGTGCGTGATAGACGTCGATATCGCCCGCCTGCTGTTTGCGCTCGGGGCTGCCGCGGTGGTGCGTCAGCGGATGGTACGGATCGGTGTGCCCGAGATTCGTGTAGACGAGCTCGCTGTATTCGCGTGCAATCATG
>DATCZJ010000007.1:0-58880 GCA_036525955.1 Woeseiaceae bacterium
GAGATGGTGATGCCGGGCGACAACGTGCAGATGGTGGTTGAGCTGATTGCGCCGATCGCCATGGAAGACGGACTGCGCTTTGCTATCCGCGAAGGTGGCCGCACCGTCGGCGCCGGCGTCGTAGCCAAGATTATCGAGTAAGGAATTATGGCAACCAATCAGAACATCAGAATCCGCCTCAAGGCGTTCGACCACCGCTTGATCGACAATTCGGCACGCGAAATCGTGGACACGGCCAAGCGCACCGGCGCGACGGTCAGGGGCCCGATCCCGCTGCCGATGAAAAAGGAGCGTTTCACGATCCTGATCTCTCCCCACGTCAACAAGGACGCCCGGGACCAGTACGAGATCAGGACGCACAAGCGTCTCATGGATATCGTCGACCCGACGGACAAGACAGTCGACGCCCTGATGAAGCTAGAGCTTCCGGCGGGCGTGGACGTCCAGATCAAGCTGAATTGAGCCGCTGGCGGGCCTGGGGCCCGCCGGATGGTCTCGCCGTACGCGGAAATCGGGTGCCTTGCCGGCGCCGGTTTCCGGCGAACGGAGCGGCAATCGCGGGGGTTCGCCCGTAACTTGTTGATTTTTCAGGTTTCGAGCATTGCGCAAAAAAGACGCTCAAATCGCCCCAAACGGCTTGTATTACGGGCGCTTCGTCGTATAATTGCGGGCTCGCTGGATTTGGCCGGACCGGGAGTCGGCCAGATCTCTTAGAAACACTCAGTCGCCAGGCAACCGAGGGCGACACGGCAAATCCCGGAACTGCCGGAACGGTCGGATGGCCGCGCCGGAGCTTAGGGTCAGCCCCAGAGCATCGAGAGCACCGCTCTCCGCAATGGCTGGCCCTTTCGCGTGTCTGAAGGAATCGCCCTTTCGGGTGTCCTCCCCCGGACAACGAACAGACAGCGGTCGCCAATCGAAGTGGCCGCAGTGAAGATTTTGAGTTGAGTATGGCGCTGGCCAATCGCAGTCAGCGTGAGGTTTTTGAGATGACGATGGGTCTTGTTGGCCGCAAATGCGGCATGACGCGTGTCTTCACGGAAGACGGGATTTCGATACCGGTAACCGTGATCGAGGCACAACCGAACCGAATCACCCAGGTGAAAACTCTGGAGACGGACGGCTACCGTGCGCTGCAAGTCGCAGCCGGCAGCCGCAAGGCGTCCCGGGTTTCCAAGCCTGAAGCCGGCCACTTCGCAAAGGCGAAGGTAGAAGCCGGCGACCTTATGACCGAGTTCCGGCTCGATGACGCCGATGGCGGCGAATTCGCTCCCGGGACCGAGCTGAAGGTCGACCTGTTCGAAGCAGGCCAGAAGGTCGACGTAGTCGGCACCTCAATCGGTAAAGGCTACGCCGGCACCGTAAAGCGCCATAACTTCCGGATGCAGGACGCAACGCACGGCAACTCGCTGTCGCATCGCGCCCCCGGCTCGATTGGTCAGAACCAGTCGCCCGGTCGCGTCTTCAAGGGCAAAAAGATGTCCGGCCAGATGGGTAACGTGCGTCGCACCGCACAGAACCTCGAGGTCGTGCGCGTCGACGCCGAGCGCAATCTGCTGCTGGTCAAGGGCGCTGTCCCGGGCCACCGCGGCGGTCGCGTTATCGTGCGGCCTTCGGTCAAGGGCAGGAACAAGAAGTAAGGGGCGCGACGATGAAGTTGAAACTCCAGGGTCAGGGTTCGGTTGACGTGGCAGACGCCGCGTTCGGCGTGGACTACAACGAGGCCCTCGTACACCAGGTCGTCACGGCCTACCTCGCTGGCTCGCGTTCGGGCACGAAGGCGCAGAAGAATCGCGCAGCAGTGCGTGGCGGCGGCACCAAGCCGTGGCGCCAGAAAGGCACGGGCCGTGCTCGTGCGGGCACCATCCGCAGCCCGATCTGGGTCGGCGGTGGCCGCGCTTTTGCAGCGTCGCCCCGCAGCTATGACCAGAAGGTCAACAAGAAAATGTATCGGGCCGCGTTGCGCTCGATGCTGTCCGAGCTCGTTCGCCAGGATCGTGTCGTGATCGTCAAGGAACTGACGCTCGAGGCGCCGAAGACGAAGCTGCTGGCCGCGAAGCTCAAAGAACTCGAGCTGGACAACGTGCTGATCCTGAACGAGGCCTTCGACGAGAACGTGTTCCTCGCTGCACGCAACCTGCAGAACGTCGGCATTTGCGACGTTGCCTCGATGGACCCGGTTGTATTGATTCGCTTCGAAAAGGTGCTGGTGACGCTGCCCGCGCTGAAGCTGATTGAGGAGCGCCTGTCATGAGTGCAATTGCGCACCAGGAAAAATTGATGACCGTGATTCGCGGTCCGCATCTTTCGGAAAAGGCGCACCTGGTTGCCGGCAAGAACCAGGTTGTTCTCAAGGTTCGCAAGGACGCCACGAAGAAAGAGATTCAACAGGCCGTCGAGCTGCTTTTCGAAGTCAAGGTCGAGGGCGTGCAGGTCGTCAACGTGAAGGGCAAGACGAAGCGCTTCCAGATGACGCGCGGACGCCGCAATGACTGGAAGAAAGCCTACGTAAGGCTGGCTGAAGGGAGCTCTGTAGAAGAGTTCTTCGGCGGGGAATAAGGGTTACAGATCATGTCACTGCATAAAGCCAAACCGACATCAGCGGGACGCCGCTTTGTAGTCGCCGTGAAGACGGCGGAACTGCACAAGGGCAAGCCGTACGAGCCGCTGGTTGAAAAGAAGAACGCCAAGGGCGGTCGCAACAATTATGGTCGCATCACCGTCCGTCACCAGGGTGGTGGTCACAAGCAGCGCTATCGCATCGTTGACTTCAAGCGCGACAAGGATGGCATCGTCGGTGTGGTCGAGCGTCTGGAATACGATCCGAATCGCAGCGCCCACCTGGCCCTGATCAAGTATGCCGACGGCGAGCGCCGTTACATCATCGCGCCGAAGGGCGTGCGCGCCGGCGCTGAAGTCCTGAGTGGCGAAGAAGCGCCGATCAAGGTCGGCAACACGCTGCCGCTGCGCTCGATCCCGGTCGGTACGACGGTTCATAACGTCGAGATGAAGCCGGGCAAGGGCGGCCAGCTCGTTCGCTCCGCCGGCGCCTCGGCGCAGCTCGCAGCACGCGAGGGTGCATACGCAACGCTGCGGCTTCGGTCCGGCGAAATGCGCAGGATTCACGTTGACTGCCGCGCCACGGTTGGCGAAGTCGGCCACGGCGAACACAACCTGAGAAAATTCGGCAAGGCTGGCGCGAAGCGCTGGAGAGGCGTGCGGCCCACTGTTCGCGGCGTTGCCATGAACCCGGTCGACCACCCGCATGGTGGTGGTGAAGGCCGTACCTCGGGCGGCCGCCACCCGGTTACCCCGTGGGGCAAGCCGACCAAGGGCGCGAAGACGCGCGCCAACAAGCGTACCGATAGCATGATCGCTCGCGGTCGCAAGCGTAAGTAAAGGATCTGGAAGATGCCGCGTAGCGTAAAGAAAGGCCCGTTCGTCGATAACCATCTGGCGAAAAAGGTGGCCGAAGCAGCAAAGAAGAATGATCGTCGCCCGATCAAGACCTGGTCGCGTCGGTCGATGGTACTGCCGGACATGGTCGGACTGACCATTGCCGTTCATAACGGCCGCCAGCACGTACCGATTCTTATTTCCGAGAACATGGTCGGCCACAAGCTCGGTGAGTTTGCGCTGACCCGGACGTTCCGTGGTCACTCCGGTGACCGGAAAACGAAGTAAGGCGAAGGAGTAAGGGTCCATGCAAGTAGCAGCAACGCTCAGGTTCGCCCGCATCTCGCCGCAGAAGTGCCGCCTGATGGCCGACGCCATCCGTGGCAAGTCGGTCGACGAGGCTCTGCGGACGCTGACTTTCTCGCCGAAGAAGAGCGCACGTATCGTGAAGAAGGTGCTGGAGTCGGCGGTTGCCAACGCCGAGCACAATCATGGTGCCGATATTGACGAGCTGAAGATCGCGAACATCGAGGTCAACGAAGCGCCGACGTTTCGTCGTTTCCGCGCCCGTGCAAAGGGTCGCGGCGCGAGAATCATCAAGCGGAGCAGCCACATCACGATCCGGGTAGGCGACGAGTAATGGTCACGGATCTCAAGATCACCTCGCTGATTAGGTGGGAAACGAGTAAGTAATATGGGTCAGAAAGTACATCCGACAGGTATTCGCCTCGGCATCGTCAAGGAATGGGCCTCCAAGTGGTACGCCGATTCCAAGACTTTCCCCGAGTATGTTCGTACGGACCACGCGTTGCGCGTCTTCATCAAGCAGAAGCTGAAAGACGCTTCGGTGAGTCGCATTACGATCGAACGTCCCGCGAAGAAGGCCAACATCACGATCCATACGGCGCGTCCGGGCATCGTGATCGGCAAGAAGGGCGAGGATATCGAGAAGCTCCGCTTCGAAGTCGCGAAGATGATCGGAATGAACATCCAGGACGTGCGGATCAACATCAGCGAAGTGCGCAAGCCGGAACTGGACGCGCAGCTGGTCGCTGAAGGTATCGCGCAGCAGCTGGAGCGCCGCGTCATGTTCCGCCGCGCCATGAAGCGTGCTGTGACGAACACGATGCGTGTTGGCGCCGAAGGCGTGAAGATCAAGGTCGGTGGACGCCTGAACGGCGCTGAAATCGCGCGCTCCGAGTGGTACCGCGAAGGTCGTGTCCCGCTGCATACGCTGCGCGCCGACATCGACTACGGTTTTGCCGAAGCGCGCACCACGTATGGCGTGATCGGTGTGAAGGTCTGGATTTTCAAGGGCGAGGTCTTTGACAAGCCCGAGGCAGTTGCGGCAGAGCCTGCTGAAGCTGCTGCTGGCGCGCGTTCGTAAGAGCGTACGTAAACCGGGAAGCAGAAGATGTTACAACCAAAACGGACAAAATTTCGCAAGCAGATGAAAGGCCGCAACCGCGGTCTGGCGCAGCGCGGAAGCGACGTGTCATTCGGCGAGTATGGCCTGAAGGCTGTCGAGCGCGGTCGGCTCACGGCACGCCAGATTGAAGCGGCACGTCGTGCGATGACTCGCCACATCAAGCGCGGCGGCAAGATCTGGATTCGGGTTTTTCCGGACAAGCCGATCACCACGAAGCCGCTTGAGGTTCGTCAGGGTAAGGGCAAGGGCAACGTCGAGTACTGGGTTTGTCAGATCCAGCCCGGCCGCGTCCTGTATGAAATGGAAGGCGTAACGGAAGAAATTGCACGCGAGGCGTTCCGCCTGGCTGCAGCCAAGCTTCCTTTCGCCACGAAGTTTGTATCGCGGCAGGTGATGTGATGAACGTAGCGGATCTCCGTCAGAAAACGGTGGACGAGCTCAACCAGGAGCTGGTTGCGCTGCGCCGTGAGCAATTCAACCTTCGCATGCAGCATGCGACTGGCGAACTCGCGCGGAACCACGAGCATGGCCGCGTGCGGAAGGATATCGCGCGCATCAAGACCGTGATCAACGAGAAGGTGCGGGCAGCGGGTGAACAGAAATGAGTGAAGAGAAAAAAATCAAGCGCACGCTGGTTGGCCGTGTCGTCAGCAACAAGATGGACAAAACCGTCTCCGTCGCTGTCGAGCGCCTGATCAAGCATCCTGTGTACGGCAAATACATTCGTCGCACGAGCAAGGTTCTCGCGCACGATGCGGCGAACGAGTGCCGGGAAGGCGATCGCGTTGAAATCGCCGAGTGCCGTCCGATCTCGAAGAACAAATCCTGGTCTGTCGTCAACGTCGTTGAACGCGCGCCGGACACCACCAACATTTAGGGTTCAGTCATGATTCAGATGCAGACAGTCCTGGACGCAGCCGATAACTCCGGCGCTCGCCGCGTGCAGTGCATCAAGGTACTTGGCGGATCGAAGCGCCGCTATGCCGGCGTGGGCGACATCATCAAGGTGAGCGTCAAGGACGCTATCCCGCGCGGCAAGGTGAAGAAAGGCGAGATTTACAACGCCGTCGTCGTTCGTACCCGCAAGGGCGTGCGCCGCAAGGATGGTTCGCTGATTCGTTTCGATGGCAATGCCGCTGTTCTTCTGAACGCGCGTCTGGAGCCGATCGGCACGCGCATTTTTGGCCCGGTTACGCGCGAGCTGCGTACCAGCCAGTTCATGAAGATTATTTCACTGGCTCCTGAGGTGCTCTAAGTGAACAAGATCAAGAAAGGCGACGAGATCATCGTAAAGACCGGCAAGGACAAGGGCCGCCGTGGCACCGTAATCCAGGTGTTTCCGGATGGCCGCATCCTGGTCGAGGGCGTGAATCTCGCCAAGAAGCATATCAAGCCGAACCCGAACGTCGGTGAGCCGGGTGGCATCCGCGATACCGCCATGCCGCTGGATCATTCGAATGTGCTCGTTTTCAATCCGAAGACGAAAAAGGGCGAGCGGGTCGGTTTCCGCGTCGAGAAGGACGGCACCAAGGTGCGCGTCTTCAAGAGCGGCGAGAAGGTAGACATCTAATTGCAGCAGTGCGCAAGGGCGCACGCAACGAGAACAGACAATGTCACGTTTACAGGAAAAATATCGGAACGAGCTGCGCGCTGAACTGCAGCAGAAGCTCGGTCTGAAGAATCCGATGGAAGTGCCGCGGATTACCAAGATCACGCTCAACATGGGCGTTGGTGGCGCGGTTGCGGACAAGAAGGTGCTGGAGAACGCCCGGGCCGACATGGAAAAAATTTCCGGTCAGAAGCCCGTGACGACGATCGCCCGCAAGTCCGTGGCCAGCTTCAAGATTCGCGATGGCATGCCGATCGGTTGCAAGGTAACGCTGCGTCGCGAGCGCATGTACGAGTTTCTCGACCGTCTCGTGAACATCGCGATTCCGCGTATCCGTGACTTTCGTGGCCTGAACCCGCGCGCTTTCGACAAGACCGGCAATTACAGCCTGGGCGTGCAGGAACAGATTATTTTTCCGGAAATCAACTACGACGAAATTGACGCTCTGCGTGGCATGGACATTGTCATCACCACGACGGCACGCAACCCGGCGGAAGGCAGGGCGCTGCTCGAAGCGTTCAACTTCCCCTTCAAGAAATAGGAACCAGCATGGCTAAGAAGTCGATGATTCAGCGTGAACTCAAGCGTGCCAAGCTCGCTGCCCGGCATGCCGAGAAGCGCAAGGCGCTTAAAGCGATCATCAAGAACGTGAACAGCTCGGATGAAGAGCGAGTTGCTGCGCAGGCCAAGCTCAACAGCCTGCCGCGTGACGGAAGCCTGTCGCGCAAGCGCAACCGCTGCTCGATCACGGGTCGCCCGCATGGCGTGTATCGCAAGTTCGGTCTTGGCCGGAACAAGCTTCGCGAGTCGGCCATGAACGGCGAAATTCCGGGCCTGACGAAAGCCAGCTGGTAAGCGGAGACTGAAGATGAGTATGACCGATCCGATTGCAGACATGCTGACGCGTATTCGAAATGGACAGAAGGCGCGCAAAGTCAGCGTGTCGATGCCCGCTTCGAAGTCGAAAGAGGCGATTGCCGGCGTCCTGAAGGACGAGGGCTATATCGTCGATTACAAGGTCGATGGCGATGCTGCGGAAAAGCAGCTTACGATCGAGCTCAAGTATTTCAAGGGTGCGCCGGTGATCGAGAAGATCCAGCGCACGAGCCGCCCGGGCCTGCGGATTTACCGCGGCAAGGAAGCGCTGCCGAAAGTACTCGGCGGACTCGGAGTGGCCATCGTATCAACGTCGGCGGGTGTCATGAGTGACCGCCAGGCGCGTGAAAAGGGCATTGGTGGTGAGGTTCTCTGCATCGTTTCCTGATGCGCGATCCTCATTAGAAAGAGACAGAACTATGTCAAGAGTTGCAAAAGCACCGGTAGAACTGCCAAAGGGCGTCGAATTCAAGCTGGACGGAAATATCGTCAGGCTGAAGGGCCCGAAAGGCGAGCTGTCGATGGAACTGCATTCCGAAGTCGAACTGAGCCAGGAAGGCGGCGTGTTGTCGCTAGCTCCGCGCTCGGGTTCGCGCTTCGCGACCGCTATCGCGGGCACGATGCGCGCGCTCCTCGCCAATATGACGACGGGTGTATCGGAAGGCTTCCAGCGCAAGCTCGAACTGGTTGGCGTCGGTTATCGCGCCCAGGCGCAGGGTAAGAAGCTGAACCTGTCGCTCGGTTTCTCGCATCCGGTTGTATACGAGGCGCCTGAAGGCATCAGCATTGAAACGCCGAGTCAGACCGAGATCCTGGTCAGCGGCGCGGATAAGCAGCAAGTCGGTCAGGCCGCGGCAGAAATTCGCCGTTTCCGTCCGCCGGAGCCCTACAAGGGCAAAGGTGTCCGTTACGCCGATGAGCGCGTAATCCTCAAGGAAGCGAAGAAGAAATAAGGTTTTTGGGTGAAATCACCATGAAGCTGGACAAGAAACAAAATCGTTTGCGCCGCGCTCGTCGCGCACGCGCCAAGATCCGTGAGCTGGAAGCCAACAGGCTGACCGTTCATCGTACTCCGCGTCATATTTATGCGCAGATCATTGGCGCCGGTGGCGACAAGGTCCTCGTTTCGGCGTCGACTGTCGAGGCGGAAGTACGCAAAGGCATCAAGAACGGCGGCAACGTCGAGGCGGCGGCCATTGTGGGCGCGCGCATCGCCGAGAAAGCGAAAGCAGCCGGCATCGAAACGGTCGCTTTCGACCGCTCGGGATTCCGCTACCACGGCCGTGTGAAGGCACTGGCTGACGCGGCTCGCGAAGCGGGATTGAAGTTCTAAATCGGGATTCTATAGACATGGCAAGAAACGAACAGAATCAAGCTGGCGATGACCTGATTGAAAAACTGGTTACGGTCAACCGTGTTGCCAAGGTTGTGAAAGGCGGACGTCAGTTCGGCTTCACGGCACTTACCGTGGTCGGTGACGGCCAGGGGCAGGTCGGCTTCGGATACGGCAAGGCGCGAGAAGTGCCGATTGCCATCCAGAAGGCGATGCAGTCAGCCCGTCGCAACATGATCGCCATCAATCTGACGAACGACACGCTGCAGTACGCCAAGAAGGGCCGTCACGGGGCGACCATGGTTTACATGCAGCCGGCGTCAGAAGGTACTGGCGTTATTGCCGGCGGTGCGATGCGTGCCGTTTTCGAGGCCGCGGGCGTGCGTAACGTGCTGGCCAAGAGCTATGGCTCACGTAACCCGATCAACGTCGTGCGCGCGACGATCAAGGCACTGCAGGGCATTCACTCGCCGCAGTCGATCGCAGCGAAGCGCGGCAAGAAAGTTAAGGAAATCCTCGCCTGATATTCGGCGTGGACTAACGAAAGACGAAATACAGAGACAGGATCATGGCGAAGCCCAAAGAGTTGAAGGTCACGCTGGTCAAGAGCAAGAACGGGCGGCTGAAAAGCCACAAGGCCTGTGTTGCCGGACTGGGTCTCCGCAAAATGCATCACACCGTTACGGTCATTGATACGCCGGAGAACCGCGGCATGATCAATCGTATTTCGTACATGCTATCGGTAGAGGAAGCCTGAGATGCGTCTTAACGACATTAATCCCGGCAAGGGCGCGAAGAAAGAAGGCAAGCGTCTCGGACGTGGCCATTCCGCCGGCCAGGGCAAGACCGCGGGTCGCGGCCAGAAGGGTCAGCACGCGCGTTCCGGCGGCTACACGAAAGTCGGTTTCGAAGGCGGCCAGATGCCGCTGCAGCGTCGCTTGCCGAAGTTCGGCTTCCGCTCGCGCATGGCAAAGTTCACGGCCGAATTGCGGTTGCATGAACTCGAGATCCCGACTGCGGACGTCATTGACCTCGAGGTGCTGAAGAAGGCCAATCTCGTGCCGGCTATCGTGACCAAGGTAAAGGTCATCAAGTCTGGCGAAATCAAGAAAGCCGTGAAGCTGAAAGGCATCGCGGTCACCAAGGGTGCACGCGCCGAGATCGAAAAGGCCGGCGGCAGCATCGAGCAATAAGGAACCATCGTAATTGCGGCCGTTGGCCGCGAAAACGGTAATCAGGAAATATCGTGTCGAAGAAGCCTCAACAAAGTCCGGCAGACGTTGCAAAAGCGGCGAGCAAACTGGGTGAACTCAAAGCCCGGTTCCTGTTCCTCGTGGGCGCGTTGATCGTATTTCGCGTTGGCACCTTCATTCCGGTGCCAGGCGTGGACCCGGTCGCGTTGGCAAATTTCTTCGAGCAGCAATCCGGCAACCTGCTTGGCATGTTCAACCTGTTCTCGGGTGGTGCGTTGTCACGCTTCGGCATCTTTGCGCTGGGTATCGTCCCGTATATCTCGTCGTCGATTATCATGCAGATGGCGAGTCACATCGTTCCGTCGCTGCAGCAGCTCCGCAAGGAAGGCGAGCAGGGCCGCAGGCAGATCATCAAGTACACGCGCTACGGCACCGTCTTGCTGGCGAGCTTCCAGTCGATTGCGGCCGCTTCGTGGCTGCAGAGCCAGGCCGGTCTCGTCGTCAACCCGGGTCCCGCGTTCCTGGTGACCGCGATGATTACGCTCGTGACGGGTACGGTGTTCCTGATGTGGCTTGGTGAGCAGATCACCGAGCGCGGCATCGGTAACGGCATTTCGATGATCATTCTCGCCGGAATCGTCGCTGGACTTCCGGCCGCGATCGCCGGTACGGCCGAGCTGGTGCGCAGCGGAGAAATGAGCTCGATCACCGCGATCCTGATGCTGCTCGGCGGCGTGGCTGCCATCGTCTTCGTGGTTTACATGGAGCGTGCACAGCGTCGCATCTCGGTAAACTATGCGCGGCGCCAACAGGGCCGCAAGATGTTCCAGGCCCAGAGCACGCATCTGCCGTTCAAGATCAACATGTCGGGCGTCATTCCGCCGATCTTTGCATCGTCGATCCTGATGTTCCCGGCGACGATCGCGCAGTTCTTCGGCCAGGCGGCCGAACCGAATGCCGCGCAGCGCGCGCTGCAGGTGATCGGCGCAAACCTCGGTCCGGGCCAGCCCATTTACGTGCTGCTCTACGCCGCGATGATTGTTTTCTTCTGCTTCTTCTACACGGCGCTGATGTACAACTCGAAGGACACAGCGGACAACCTGAAGAAGGCGGGCGCGTTCCTGCCGGGTATCCGGCCGGGTGCGCACACGGCGGAGTACATTGACAGGGTCTTGACCCGACTGACGTTCTGGGGCGCGATTTACATTGCGGGCGTCTGCCTGCTGCCCGAGATCGTTCGCATGGCCTACCCGAGTATGCCGTTCAGTTTCGGTGGCACATCGCTGCTGATTCTGGTCGTCGTCACGATGGACTTCATGTCACAGATGCAGGCACATGCAATGAGTCACCAGTACGAAGGCATGATGCAAAAGGCCAATCTGCGCAATTACGGCCGGGGTGGCCAGGTACGCTGATTCGTTCAGCGCTTAGGAGAGGGCTCATGAAGGTAAGAGCATCAGTCAAAAAGATCTGCAGAAACTGCAAAATCATTCGCCGCAACGGTGTGGTGCGGGTGATCTGCACTGACGCAAGGCACAAGCAGCGCCAGGGTTAATCCCCGCGTTATTGGATGAGGAATACGTAAGTGGCACGTATAGCAGGCATAAACATTCCGTTGAATAAGCACGTCGTGATTGCACTGACGTCTATCTTCGGTATTGGCAAGACGCGCGCGCAGCAGATTTGCGAGGCGGCGGAAGTAGCGCCGGACACGAAGGTCAAGGACCTGGCGGAACCCGAGGTTGCAAAACTTCGTACCGCGGTCGCGGCCTTCACGGTCGAGGGCGATCTGCGCCGCGAGACTTCGATGAATATCAAGCGCCTGATGGATCTTGGTACCTACCGCGGAATCCGTCATCGCCGTGGCTTGCCGCTGCGTGGCCAGCGCACCCGTACGAACGCCCGGACCCGCAAGGGACCGAAGCGCCCGATCAAGAGGTAAGGCTTAAATGGCTGAAGTGAAGAAAAAGAAGGTCAAAAAGCATGTGGTTGATGCCATCGCGCATATCCATGCTTCCTTCAACAACACGATCATTACGATTACCGACAGGCAGGGTAATGCACTCTCCTGGGCGACCGCAGGTGGCTGCGGTTTTCGCGGTTCTCGTAAGTCCACCCCGTTCGCGGCCCAGGTTGCGTCCGACAAAGCAGGCCGCGTGGCCCTGGAGTTCGGCGTCAAGAACCTGGATGTGCGCGTCTGTGGGCCGGGCCCGGGTCGCGAGTCCGCAGTACGGGCCCTGAATGGCTTGGGATTCCGTATCCAGAACATTGAGGACGTAACACCGATTCCTCACAACGGCTGCCGCCCGCCCAAGAAGCGTCGCGTTTAGAGGCTGAAAAATGGCAAGATATTTAGGACCAAAGTGCAAACTGTCCCGCCGCGAAGGCACGGACCTGTTTTTGAAGAGCGGCGTACGTCCGCTCGAGTCGAAGTGCAAGCTCGACGTACCCCCGGGTGGCATGGCGCAGCGGCGCCCGCGCCTTTCGGACTACGGCCTGCAGCTTCGTGAAAAGCAGAAGCTCCGCCGTATGTACGGCATTCTCGAGCGGCAGTTCCGCAACTATTACAAGCGCGCAGCGCAGCTCAAGGGCTCGACAGGTGAGAACCTGCTGCGTCTTCTGGAAGGCCGTCTCGACAACACGGTCTACCGCATGGGCTTCGCCGCCACGCGTGCCGAGGCTCGCCAGCTCGTCAGCCACAAGAGCATCGAGGTGAACGGAAAAATCGTCAACATTCCTTCGGCACAGCTGAAGGCGGGTGATGCGATCAGCATTCGCGAAAAAGCGAAGAAGCAGCTGCGTATCCAGAGTGCGATCGAAATTGCGAGCCAGGTCGGCCTGCCCGAGTGGGTTGAGGTAGACGTCAAGAAGATGACAGGTGTACTGAAGTCGCTGCCAGATCGCGAAGACATTCTGCCCGACATCAACGAAAACCTCGTCGTCGAGCTGTACTCGAAGTAGTCAGGAGGGTTTGTACCCATGCAGGAATCAGTACACGAATTTCTGAAGCCGCGCGTCGTCAAAGTAACGCCGGTCACCGAACTGCACGCCAGGGTCGTCATCGAGCCGTTCGAGCGTGGTTTCGGCCATACGCTCGGCAACGCCCTGCGGCGCATCCTGCTTTCGTCGATGCCCGGAGCGGCAATTACGGAGGCCGAGATCGAGGGCGTACTTCACGAGTACACCAGCATCGAAGGCGTGCAGGAAGATGTCGTCGACATTTTGCTGAACCTGAAGCAGGTTGCGGTAACGATGAACACGCGTGATGCGGCTGAGCTGCGCCTGTCGAAGAAGGGCCCGGGCCCGGTCACGGCGGGCGACATTCAGCTCGACCATGACGTGGAGATCATGAACCCCGAACTCGTGATTGCCAACCTCACGAAGGCCGGCGAGCTCAACATGATTCTCAAGCTCGAGCGCGGCCGCGGCTATCGCCCGGCAACCCAGCGCCCGGTCTTCGAGGAGCAGTCGGGGCCGATCGGACGGCTGCAGCTCGACGCCTCTTTCAGCCCGGTGGTCCGTGTGACCTACAGTGTTGAAGCGGCACGCGTCGAACAGCGCACTGACCTGGACAAGCTGCTGATCGATATCGAGACCAATGGCACGATCGATCCCGAAGAGGCGATCCGCCGCGCGGGCAGCATCCTCAAGGATCAGCTGTCGGTATTTGTCGATCTGCAGGGCCAGGAGGAAGGCGTTGGCGCACAGGCGCAGGATCAGGTAGATCCTATCCTGCTTCGTCCGGTCGACGAACTGGAGCTCACCGTGCGTTCGGCGAACTGCCTCAAGGCCGAGAACATCATGTATATCGGCGACCTCGTGCAGCGTACGGAAGTCGAGTTGCTGCGCACGCCGAACCTCGGCAAGAAGTCGCTCACCGAGATCAAGGAAGTCCTCGAAGGACACGGCCTCGGGCTCGGCATGCACTTGGACAACTGGCCGCCGGCAAGCCTGCGGCCTGATCACGACCTCGTGATGTAAAGACGGAAATCAGGACAGAGAAATGCGCCATAGAAAATCCGGACGTCGACTGGGACGTAACAGCTCTCATCGCAAAGCCATGTTCCGCAACATGGCGGCGTCCATGTTGAGGCACGAAACGATCCGCACCACCTTGCCGAAGGCAAAGGAACTGCGTCGTGTCGTCGAACCGTTGATCACGCTCGCGAAAGAGGACAGCGTGGCTAACCGCCGCCTGGCTTTCGATCGCCTGCGCGACAAAGAGGTCGTCGGCAAGCTGTTTTCGGAGATCGGTCCGCGCTTCAAGCAGCGTCCGGGCGGGTATCTTCGTATCTTGAAGACGGCGCCGCGGCCCGGCGATTCGGCACCAATGGCGATTGTCATGCTCACGGACCAGGCGCCGGAACAGGCGGCTGTCGCCGAATAGCTGCATACGCAAGCTTGAGTCGAGAAAGCCGGGCATTGCCCGGCTTTTTCTTTTTCGACGCCGCCACCCACGGCGCGACAGTCTGCAGTAGAATCCAGCCATGAAGAAACAGCACAAGACGGTTTCCCTGGTCCTCGGCAGTGGTGGAGCCCGGGGGCTCGCGCACATCGGGATCATCAAGGTCCTCGAGGAAAAGGGCTACCAGATCAAGTCGATTGCCGGCAGTTCCATCGGTGCGCTGGTCGGCGGCATCTACGCGGCGGGCAAGATGGATGAGTACGAGGAATGGGTGCTCGGCCTGTCGCGCTTCGACATCGTGAACATGATGGACATCGCGTGGGACGGCGGCGGGCTGGTCAAGGGCGACCGCATCATTCGTAAAATGGTGAATCTCGTCGGTGACAGCCAGATCGAGGATCTGCCGATCCGATTTACCGCCGTCGCGACCGATCTGAGCACGGGCCGGGAGGTCTGGATCAGCAAGGGCTCCCTGTTCGACGCGATTCGCTCTTCGATTTCCCTGCCGCTGTTCTTCACGCCGGTCAAACGACGCAAAGATCTCCTCATCGATGGCGGCGTTCTCAACCCCGTACCGATCGCGCCGACTTTCGACGACGATACGGACCTGACGATCGCCGTGAATCTCGGTGGCAAGCCGGCGCGCAAACCCGTCATTTCGGACGACGACGAGGATTCGCCGACCGACGATAGCGACGTGGGAGGCAAGTCGGACCGGGGTGAGACATGGACGCACCGGCTGAAGGAGTTTTTCTCCTTCCAGTCGCGCGCCGACATCGGCGCCTACGACGTCGCGTACCAGGCCTTCGACGCCATGCAAAGCACCATTGCACGGCAAAAGCTCGCGGCCTACCCGCCGGACCTCGTCATCGAGATTCCGCGCGACGCGTGCGGGACTTTCGACGTCCATCGCGCCGCCGAAATGATCGAACTCGGCCGCAAGGCAGCGGAGGCGGCGCTCGAAGACTGACCCGTGCCTGCCGTATCAGGTGGCGGTCTGATGTGCCCGCGACTTCAGCTTGTCGATCAGGTGCGCGACATATTCCGGCGAGTGCGTGTTGCGCGCCACGAGTCCATAGACCGTCGGCACGACAACGAGCGTCAGGACCATCGAGAACATGACGCCGAAAAACACGACCGCGCCAATCGACTGACGTGACAGCGCGCCGGCACCGGTGGCAAGCAGCAGTGGCACCGAGCCGAAGGCCGTGCACATGCTCGTCATGAGCACCGGTCGAAGGCGAGTCTTCGACGATTCTATGATGGCTTCCCGGAACTCGATGCCGCGATCACGAAGCTGGTTTGCAAACTCGACGATCAGGATTCCGTTTTTCGCCGCGAGGCCGATCAGCATCACGGCACCGATCTGGCTGTAGATATTGATTGACGCGCCGAATACGTAGAGCCCGACCAGTGCACCAGCGATCGCCAGCGGGACCGTCGTCATGATGATGAGCGGATGCCGAAAGCTCTCGAACTGTGCTGCCAGGACAAGGTACGCGATCACGAGCGCCAGGACGAACGTCATGTACATGGCGCTGCCGGTCGTCTTGAAATCCCGAGATTCGCCGTCGTAATTGACGCGGGCCGATTTCGGCAGATTGTCCGCGATGATCTTCTCGAGGTCGGCGAGTGCCTCGCCCAGCGAGTAGCCGGGGTTGAGGCTGCCACTGATCGAGATCGACCGCAGACGGTCGAAGCGTCGAAGATCGACCGGACCCGCGACCTCCTGAAGGGAAACGAGGTTCGACAACGGGATCAGCTGGCCGGAGGAGGCCGAGCGCACGTAGATCGTCTCGAGGTCGCTGGGCGTCTGGCGGCGCTCGTCCGCACCCTGGAGAATGACGCGGTATTCCTCGCCGCCGTCGATGAACGTGGTCACGACGCGGGAGCCGAGAATCGTCTCGAGCGTGCGACCGACGTTGACCAGCGATACGCCCAGGTCGGCGGCCCGGTCCCGGTCGATCGACACGTCGATCTTGGGCTTGCGCTCATTGAAGTCGGATTGCAGGTTGGAAAGGCCGGGAAGCTTTTCCGCTTCGCGAATGACGATGTCCCGCCATTCCGCAAGTTCTTCGTAGCTGGTCCCGCCCAGCACGATGTTCAGCGGCCGGGAACTCTGTCCGAGTACCCATGAACCCGGCGCGAACGCAAAAGCCTGTACGCCCGTCAGGGCCGACAGCTGCGCATTCCAGCTGTTCACGATCTCCTGCGCGGAACGTTCACGCTCCGACCAAAGCTCGAGCGGCGCAAACACCATCGCCGTGTTGACGTCAGCGCCGCCGCCCCAGCTGCCCGAGCGCCCGAGGACACGACGCACATCGCCCTTATCCTTGTCGGCGAGCACGATTTTTTCCGCCTGTTCCACGTAACCGAGCGTGTAGTCGAGGCTCGCGCCATCCGGTGCCGTTATGCTGATCATCGCAAAGCCGCGATCCTCACGCGGCATGTACTCCACTTCGAGGCGATCGACGATCAGCAGGCTGGACAGGAAGATCGCCAGCGCGCCGCCGATCACGATGACCGGGTGCTTTGCAGAACGGCGCAGCAGTCGCTCGTAGCGGTTGGCGAGTCGCTTGAACAGGCCGTCTACAAAATGAGTGAGCCGGCTGCGGTGCAGGCGATTGTCGGCGAACAGCTTGGTCGTGAGCATCGGTACGAGCGTCAGCGCAATCAGGCTGGAGAAACATACTGCAGCAGCCAGAGAGATACCGAACTCGTTGAAAATCAAACCGATATTGCCCGGCATGAACGAAATGGGGAGGATCACGGCGACGAGCACGAGCGTGGTCGCGATGACCGCGAAGCCGATTTCGCGGCTGCCCTCCGTCGCCGCGATCAGGGTCGGTTCCTTGAGCTCGATGCGGCGCGCGATGTTTTCGAGCACGACGATCGCGTCGTCAACCACGAGGCCGATCGCCAGCACGAAGCCGAGCAGGGTGAGGGTATTGATGGAGTAATCCAGCGCCGCCATGACGATAAAGGCCGAAATGATCGAAATCGGAATCGTGACGGCCGGGATGATGGTTGCGCGTATCGTGCCGATGAAGCCGTATATGACGACGAGCACGAGCGTCAGGGCCAGGCCCAGCGCTTTCGCGACCTCGACCATCGAGGCGCGAATAAAGACGGAGTTGTCGAGGTTGATGCCGATGCTGAAGTCATCGGGGAGGGTGGGTCGCAGTTCCTCGATCCTTGCGGCCACGGCGGCATTGACGTCCAGCATGTTGGCCTGTGCCTGGGGAACGATCGCGAGGCTCATGCCGGAGACGCCATCGGTACGAGAAAAACTGCGAACGTCCTCCGGCGCAACCTCAATCTCCGCAACTTCGCCCAGCCGCACGAGGTAGTCGTCTGCGCCGCGCATCAGAACCAGTTGTTCGAAGTCGGCGACGGAACGAAAACCGGTATCGGTGCGCAATGTAAATTCGCGCGTCGTCGATTCGAGCCGGCCGGACGGAATCTGTACGTTCTCGCGACGCAGCGCATCCTCGACGTCGGCGACGGTCAGGCCGCGGGCGGCGAGTCGCTTGGGATCCACCCAGATGCGCATTGATGGCCGCCGTGATCCGCTAAACCGCACCATGGCGACGCCGTCGACGACGGAAAACGCGTCGACGAGGTAACGCTCCGCATAATCGGATACTTCCATGATGGAACGCTTGTCGCTGGACACGTTGATCCACATGGTGGTTTCAGCCATGGCGTCCTGTTTCGTGACGACAGGCGGGTCGGCCTCGTCGGGCAGCATGGATACCACGCGCGACACGCGGTCGCGAACGTCATTGGCGGCGCCATCGACATCCCGTTCCCGCGAGAATTCAATCGAGATCTGCGATACCTCGTCGAAGCTGCGCGACGACATCTTGGTGATGCCGGAGATCCCCGCGATCTGATCTTCCAGGATCTGGGTTACACGGCGCTCGACGATGTCCGACGCGGCGCCGCGATACGTGGTCGAAATGGAAACCACGGGCCGCTGGAAGTCCGGAAATTCGCGGATCGACATGCTGCCGACGGACATCGTGCCGATGATCACCAGGATCAACGAGATCACCGCGGCGAATACAGGCCGCCTGACGGAGATATCAGAGATCAGCATTGGCGATGTCCTCGACCTGTATGCCATCACGGACCTTGCCGGTTCCCTCGGCGACGACGCGCTCGCCCTCGTCGACCCCGTCGAGGACCACGACATATCCGGGAATCCGCCGCCCGATCGTGATGGTCCGCTTCTCGACTACGCCGTCTTTGACGACGAACACGTACTGGACGGTGCCCTCGGGCACGATCGACTGCTCGGGCGCCATCAGGACTTCGCCAAGATCGCGTTTGAGTCCGACAGTCATGAACATGCCCGGGCGGAGCACGTCGTCGTCGTTGGGCAGGATCGCCCGTACCTGCACGGCGCGCGACACCGGGTCGAGGCGCGTATCGATGCTCGCGACGACGCCGTCGAAGGTACGGCCGGGGTAGACGATGCTGCGGGCTTCGATGCGCATACCTTCCTCGACCGCTGTCAGAAACGTCTCCGGCACGGAGAAGTCGAGCTTGATCCTGCTGACGTCATCCAGCGTGGTGATGACGGTGGCATTCGTGACAAAGCTGCCGGGACTGATACGCCGCAGGCCGACACGGCCGGCAAAAGGCGCCCGGATTGCGGTCAGCGCCAGCCGTGCCCTGGCCGCCTCGACTTCCGCCTCGTCGACCTGGACCTGCGCAAGCAACTGTTCGAGGTTGGAAGCGGAAATTGCCTGGGACGAGGCCAGCGATTTGCTGCGTTCGTACAGGCTGCGACTCTCTGTGAGATTGGCCTCGGCGACGGCGAGGCCGGCGGCGATTTCGCTGTGCTCGAGTTCGACGAGCAATTGCCCGGCCTTGACGTCGTCGCCCTCGTTGAACGCAACTCGTTCGATGAGGCTGGAGACTCTCGGCTGGATCTCGACCGATTCGTTGGCGAATGCCGTGCCTAGCGCCTCGATCTCATCGACCATTCTGCGCCGCTCGATGGGCGCAGAAGCGATCTTGGGCGCGGCTCCCCAGCCGCCGCGGGCAGTTCCCGCAGGCTCTTCACTGCAGGCGGAGACCAGTCCTGCAACGAGGACGAGACAAATGCTGATCCGGTATCGCATAGCGTTCTTATGTTATGAGAGTGCCTGAAAGGTACGGCAATACAATAGTTTACCGCAGTTTCACATTTGTGAGTCGTCTCACAGCAAAATTTGTACATAAGAACTAGAGTAACCGGCGAGTTCCCAGGAGGCCGGGGCCATCGGTACCGAAAAGGCATTCAACGACTGCGTGATCCTGTCGAAGGACGTCTTCGACCCGGATGCCGTATTCCTCGACGACATCGTCGACGACGAGGTCCTGCCCTACCTCAGCCTGGCCGTTGACGGCCTCACGAGCCACGCCGACGATCGCAAGGGCCGACTGGAGTTGCGGCCGGACGACGTCGCCGCCAACGAGCCGATTCCGCCCGACACGACCATGCCCGTCGCCGTACTGGACCCCGACCAGCTCGAGGTGTATGGCTGGGAGTCGAGCTGGTGGCGGAAGATCCGGGGCTATCTCGGCGTCTGAACCTCGCTCCCGACCGGGGCGGCCTGCCAGCGCGCCGATTCGCCCGCGGCCGGGCCTGGCGCGGCCAGGATCAGCCTGGTGTAACATCCGCGGATGATTTTCAAGGACAAGACCGTCATCATCACGGGAGGCTCCGAAGGTATCGGTGCCGCTGCCGCCCGAGGCTTCGCCGAGGCGGGCGCCAATCTCCTGCTGGTCGCGCGCAACAGGAAAAAGCTCGAGGCACTGGCGCAGGAATTGCGCGACAAGACCCGCGTCGAAATTTTCGCCATGGACGTGTCCGACCCGGACGCCTCGGTGGACCTGTTCAAGAAGGCCGATTACGACTTCGGCCGAATCGATATTCTCGTGAATAATGCGGGGTACCACGAGCGGGGCCCGGTGGAGAAGGTCGAGGCGGCGGATCTCGCGCGCATGGTGGATGTCAATCTGCGGGCGCCGATTTTGCTGAGCAGGCTGGCGCTGCCCTACCTGAGAGACGCGGGCGGCGGCGTCATCGTCAACGTCGGCTCGCTGTATGGCCGGACGCCGGCGCCAGGGCAGGCCGCCTATTGTGCGACCAAGGCCGGACTGCGCTTTTTCACGAGAGCGCTCGCCGAGGAATTGCGTCACGATACGATCAAGGTGGCGCTGGTTGCGCCCGGGCCGGTCGACACCGGTTTCATCATGGACAACCTGGACCGGGCGTCGAACCTGACATTTTCACAGCCGATCAGTTCTGCGGCCGAGGTGGCCCAGGCAATCCTCGATATTTGCGGTAACGACAGGGTCGAGATTTCGATGCCGACGAGCACCGCGATCATCGCGAATCTGAACTACATCTTCCCGTGGCTCGGCAGGATCATGCGGCCGTTTCTCGAGAAAAAAGGGGCGCGCGTCAAGGCGCAGATCAAGGCGCGGAGGAAGGCCGCAGCGCCGTAAATGCATCGCGCGTCAGGTTCTCGCAGCCGTCTTTCAGGACGCGCACGTTGTCCTCGATGCGGATGCCGCCGAAGGGGCGCATCCATTCCACGGTCTTCCAGTTGACCATCTTGCCCGCCGGTGTCTCTTTCAGTTCGTCGAGCAGCATGTCGATGACATAGAGGCCGGGCTCGATCGTGAGCACCATGTCCTCTTCCAGGACGCGGGTGAGACGCAGGTAGGGGTGTCCTTCCGGTTTGTCGATGCTTGCGCCCGAGTCGTTCTCCATGAATCCGCCGACGTCGTGCACCTGCATGCCCAGCAGGTGGCCGAGACCGTGAGGGAAGAATGCCGCCGTGACGCCGCTTTCGACCAGTGACTCGGCGCTCCCCGTTGCGAGTTCGGCATCGACCATGATTTCGGCGATCCGCGCGTGGGTGCCGACGTGCAGATCCCTGTAGTCGATCCCGGACCGCACTTCCGCGACAATTTCCAGCTCCATCGACTCCATGCGATCGATCAGGTCCTGGAAGCGACGGCTCTTGTAGGAATAGGTACGCGTAATGTCGGCCGCGTAGTTGTGCACCTGGGCCCCCGCGTCGATCAGGAACGATCGCAGCTCCTGCGGCGCCGCCCGGTCGAGATTGGTGTAATGCAGCACTGCGCTGTGTTCATTGAGCGCGACGATATTGCCGTAGGGCAGTTCGTTGTCCGTGTGGCTCACCGCCTGGCAGTAGGCGCGATGGATCTCGAATTCCGATGCGCCCTGGTGAAAAGCTTCGCGCGCCGCGATGTGGCCGGTCGCCGCGCGCCGCGACGACAGACGCATGACGTCGAGTTCGTAGGCGGTCTTGTTGCCGCGGGCAAAGTGCAGAACGTTGATCGCCGTGGTCGGGTTGACCCGTTCGATGCCGAACGCGAGCGCCGGGTCGTGAAACTCTCCGATCGCGATGCACTTGTCGCGCGCTTCGGGCAGGTGAGACGCCACTTCGTCGGTCGTATGCACGACGCGAATATCGAAGCACGAAGTCCAGTAGCCAGCGGGGGCGCCCGGCACGACATGCCAGTAATCGTGTGGCTGGTAATAGATCAGGACCGGTTTTTCGCCCGGTGTATGCACGACGTACGAAAACGGCAGGTTCGTCAGCGGAACCCAGCTCGTGAAATGCGGGTTGGCCTTGAACGGGTGATGGTAATCATCGAGAAACGCGAGGCGCGGATTCCCCGAATAGATGATCGCGTGGCTCGCGCCCGCGCGTTCGAGCGCCCGGTCATGTCGCGCCATCATGAGGTCGACGTGCGCTCGGTAAGAGCCTGAAAGCGCCGGGTTGCTGTCGCTGTAGTCGGTAGTCATGGCCGCGATGATACCCTGTTGCCGGTGCTGGCCGCGAGTGCCATTATTGGCAGCCCCGCCGGTGCACGGAGCACAGGATGAGACTATATAAATGGCTGATTCCACTAGCAATATTGATTTCTGGAGCGGCGGCCGTGAACGCTGAGCCCGGCTATGACCGCGTCACGGGCCGGGCGCATGCGTCGCGTTCGGAGGTTATCGCGCCGCATGGCATGGCGGCAACGAGCCAGCCGCTTGCCACGCAGATTGCGCTCGATATTCTCAAGGCCGGTGGCAGTGCGGTGGACGCGGCGATTGCGGCGAATGCCGCGCTCGGGCTGATGGAGCCGACGGGTTGCGGCGTCGGCGGCGACCTGTTTGCGATTGTCTGGGACGCCGAGAAAAAGGAACTGGCGGGACTGAACGCCTCGGGGCGTGCGCCAGAACTCATGACGCTGGCGTATTTCCGGGAGCATGGCATCGAGTCGATACCGCCACTCGGACCGTTACCGGTCAGCGTGCCCGGTGCGGTGGACGGCTGGTTCGAGCTGCATGGACGGTACGGGCGCCTGCCAATGAAGGACATCCTCGCACCGGCCATCGCGTATGCGAAAAACGGTTTCCCCGTATCCGAGGTGATCGCGCATTACCTCGACCGCAACAAGCGTTACATCGCGCACTTCCCGGGATTCGCGGAGACCTTCATGCCGGGCGGCGATGTGCCGAAGAAAGGCGAGATGTTTCGTAATCCCAGGCTCGCAAAGACCTACGAGACGATCGCGGAAAAAGGACGCGACGAGTTCTACAAGGGCGACATCGCGCGCACGATCGATGCCTACATGGTCGAGCAGGGCGGCCTGCTGCGTTACGAGGACATGGCGGCGCATCGGTCGGAATGGGTGGTGCCGGTGTCGACGAATTACCGCGGCTGGGACGTGTACGAGCTGCCGCCGAACGGCCAGGGTATCGCCGCGCTGCAGATACTGAACATTCTGGAGGGCTATGACCTCGCAGCGATGGGTTTTGGCAGCGCGGAATACCTGCACACGTTCATCGAGGCCAAGAAGCTGGCGTTCGAGGACCGGGCCAAATATTACGCCGACATGGATTTCGTCGACGTGCCGGTGGCGACGCTGATCGCGAAGGAATACGCGGCCGAGCGTCGCAAGCTGATCGCGAGCGACAGGGCCTCGACCGCGTTGCCGGCCGGTGACGCGAAGCTCGAGACCGGCGACACGATCTATCTCACTGTGGCCGACAAGGACGGCAACATGGTGTCGCTGATCCAGAGCAACTATCGCGGCATGGGCTCGGGCATGACGCCCGGCGAACTCGGATTCGTATTGCAGGACCGCGCCGAGTTGTTTGCACTCGATGAGAATCATGCCAATGTCGTCGAAGGCGGCAAGCGGCCATTCCACACGATCATCCCGGCGTTCGTGATGAAAGACGGCAAGCCGCTCATGAGCTTCGGCGTCATGGGCGGTTCGATGCAGCCGCAGGGCCACGCGCAGATCATCGTGAATATGGTCGATTTCGGCATGAACCTGCAGGAGGCGGGTGACGCGGCGCGCATCAATCACACGGGCTCGTCGCAACCGACCGGGTCGGTGATGCGTGACGGCGGCATCGTTCACCTCGAAAACGGCTTCAGCGCCGAGGTACGAGAGTCACTGCGGAGCAAGGGGCATACACTCGGCGACTCGGACGGCAGCTTTGGCGGATACCAGGCGATCCTGTGGGACGAGGAGCAGGGCGTGTACTATGGGGCGAGCGAGGTCCGCAAGGACGGCCAGGCGGCAGGATACTAGGGAAAAGGCATGACGCAGGACATCTACCTGACCGGCATCACGACGACCGGCACGCCACACATAGGAAATTATGTGGGCGCCATTCGTCCCGGCATCGAGGCCAGCAAGGACCTGGCCACGAAGCACTTCTATTTCCTGGCCGATTATCACTCGCTGGCGAAAAACGAAGATCCCGACAAGATCAGTCGCTCGACACTCGAGATTGCGTCCGCATGGCTGGCGCTCGGCCTCGATACCTCCCATGCATGCTTTTACCGGCAATCGGATATTCCCGAGATCCTCGAACTGACCTGGATCCTGCACGGCATGACGGCCAAGGGGCTCATGAATCGCGCACACTCCTACAAGGCCGCGGTGCAGGCCAACGAGGAGAGCGCCAGCAAGGATCAGGACAAGGGCATCACGATGGCGCTGTACAGCTATCCGATCCTGATGGCCGCGGACATCCTGATGTTCAAGTCGACGAAAGTTCCGGTCGGCCAGGACCAGAAACAGCATGTCGAGATGGCCCGTGATATCGCGCAGCGCTGCAATCATCACTATGGCGAGATATTCGTATTGCCCGAACCCGTGATCGGTGAAAACACCGCCGTGCTCAAGGGCCTCGACGGCCGCAAGATGTCGAAGAGCTATGACAATACGATCCCGCTGTTCGCGCCGGAGAAGAAACTCAGAAAGCTGATCATGAAGATCAAGACCAACAGCCTGGAGCCCGGCGAGCCCAAGGATCCGTCCGACAGCACCTTGTTCGATATCTACAGAGCTTTCGCGACACCTGCTGAGACCGAAGAGGTCGCCGAGGCTTACGCGAACGGTATCGGCTGGGGTGACATGAAGCAGAGGCTGTTCGAGTACATCAACGACCACATCAGGCCCGCGCGCGAGGAGTACGATCGGCTGATCGCCGATCCCGCGGCGGTCGAGGCGGAATTGAAAAAAGGTGCGGCGCGAGCCCGTGAACTGGCGACGCCGTACCTGGCAGAGATCAGGTACGCAATCGGCATACGAAAACTGGGTTGAATGTCATGAGCAACGAACAAATCAAGGAACTGCTGGGCAAGCTGCAGGCGGAGATCCGGAATACCGGCCTGGATGAAGAAACGCGCGAAATGGTGCGCGCGCTCGATGCCGACATTCACGATCTGATCGACCCGGACAGCGAACAATCCGACGCCAATCTCGTTGTCGAGCGCGCCAAGGAACTGGAGGCCAATTTCGCGTCGGAATACCCGGCTGCGGAACGATTCCTCCGTGAAGTCATCGACGCGCTGGTGAGGATGGGCATTTAGCCCGCGCGGTAGCGGCCTGAGTGGAAACACGGCCGGCCGGTCTGACCAAGGCCCGGGCCGAGAACTCTCGAGGGAGCGGACCTCATGTTGCAACGCGCTGAATATGGTGTGACGTCCTCTGCGCATCGCCTGCGGAAAATAGTCTGGGGGGCGGCAGCGATTCTGTTGCTTTTGCCGCTCGTCGCGATGCAGTTTACGGACCAGGTGGCCTGGACCGGCGTCGATTTCGCTGTCTTCGGCGTCATGCTCGCCATAACCGGGGCCGGCATCGAACTGACGCTGCGGGTGACGGACCGGGCGGCTTACCGGGCAGGCGCGTGCATCGCGCTCGCGGCCGCGTTCATGCTCGTCTGGGTGAACGGCGCCGTCGGCATCATCGGCAACGAGAACAATCCCGCCAACCTGATGTACGGCGGCGTTCTGGCCGTGGCAGTGCTGGGCGCCCTGGTCGCGCGGTTCCGACCGCCCGGGCTGGCACGTGCCATGGTGGCAGCGGCGATCGCGCAGGTGCTGGTCCTCGCGGTCGCGCTGTTCGCGGTTCCCGGCGCCGAGGGCCCGAAGTGGCCCCTGGACACGATCTTCCTGACGGGCTTTTTCGTTGCGTTGTGGCTGGTCGCGGCCTGGTTTTTCCATCGCGGTGCCGGCACGACCGGGCGTGCCCGGACATGAACAGGGCTATCGGCCGGTTCGGCGCTGCGTGCAAGCGTTGCGACGGCGCGCCCGCTGGTGTTCGCTCGGGGCAGTCTTGCATCGCCGCTTTGCGGGCCAGATACTGACACACAGCCAAAGATGACAGATGAACGCGCCGCGCGTGCTGCAATTCGGCATCGCGCGTCCCGCCGCAGCAACCGGGCATTGGTATTCCGTGAAGTAAGGAACAGGGCATGACACTGACGGCCATCACACGCGATGTCGACCCGAGCATCAGCCACTGCGAATTGACCTACCAGTCGAGGGTCGACATCGAGTATGCGCTGGCCGTGCAACAGCATCGGCGCTACCAGGCAGCACTGGCCGAGATCGGATGTGAGGTCGTGACGATACCTGCGGCGCAAGGGCAGGCAGACTGCGTGTTCATCGAGGATACCGCCATCGTGCTCGACGAAATTGCCGTGCTTTGCCGCCCCGGGGCCGCATCGAGGCGCCCCGAGGTCGCGGGCGTCGAGACGGTGCTGCGCCGTTTCCGAACGCTGGCTTCGATCCGGTCGCCGGGCACGCTCGACGGCGGCGACCTGTTGCGTGTCGGCAAGACCATCTACGCCGGCCGGTCGACGCGCTCGAACCAGAGCGGCATCGACCAGCTTCGTGCCATCGTTGCGGATCATGGCTATACCGTGACGGCGGTGACCACGCCGAGCTGCCTGCATCTCAAGTCGGCGGTGTCGCAGGTTGCGCCCGGGACGCTGCTGGTCAATCCCGAGTGGGTCGGTATCGAGGCGTTCAAGGACTACCAGCTGATCGAGGTGGATCCTGAAGAAGCGCATGCGGCCAATGCGTTGCTCGTTGCGGGCAACGTCATCTACCCGACCGCCGCGTTCCCGCGCACCGCGTCGCGACTCGCGGCACTGGGCCTCACGCTTCTGCCGGTGGATGTCTCGGAGCTGCAGAAGGCGGAAGGCGCTGTTACCTGTTGCAGCCTGATCCTCACTTCCTAGGGCGAGCGACGCGCCGGGCGCGGTGGCGGCTCACGCCGCGACATGACCAGTGCGATGCCGCCGAGTGTCGCTGCGGAAGCGATCAGGAGCCGCGGCGTCAGCTGCTCCGACAGCAGCAGCACGCCGCCGAACGCGGCAATGACGGGCACGGACAACTGCACGGTGGCAGCATGCGTCGCTGAAATCCGGGCGACGACCGTGTACCACAACGCGTAACCGAGCCCGGAAGCCAGCGCACCGGAGACCACCGCCAGTACGACACCCGGGATCGTGACGAGCAGGTTGTCGGCGAAGATGGCACTCACGATGAGACCCGGAGGCACGCAATAAAGAAAATTGTCGGCGGTCGTCGCAAGCGGATCGCCCCCGCCGCGACCCAGCAGTGAGTAGCAGCCCCATGAAACGCCGGCGGTTGCCATGAGCAGCGCGCCGATCGGGTCCGGCGCGGTCACGCCCGGCGAAACGAGGTAAACGAGGCCGGCGATTGCCGTTGCGAGGCCCGTCCATGATGCGGCAGAAAACGTCTCGCCGGCCGCCAGCGCGACAGCGAACATGGTCAGCAGCACGGCCGCGAACAGGATCAGCGCGCCGGTGCCGACGCCCAGCGACAGGTAGGCGAACGAGAAGCAGATCATGTAGCCGAACAGGGTTGCCACCGAGCGCCAGTCGACGGAAACCCGGTCCCGGCCGCGCCCCTGCAGTAACAGGAGCAGTTTCAGCATGGCCGCTCCCGCGACCAGGCGAATGGTCGTGAAGGTGGCGGGATCGATACGCTCGGCGTCGAGCGCCATCCGGCACAGCAGGGGATTGGCGGCGAGCGCCAGCATCGCGGCTGTCGTGAGGGCAACGGTGCGCCAGTCCATGCCGGGTGTGCGCGGTGTCGGAATCGTCTCCACGTGGACAGTGCACGCCAACAGTCGGGTCCCAGTCAAGTGACTGCACCCGACAACGGCGCCGGCGCGCAGGCGACCGGACCGAGAACATCCGATCGTCAGCGGTTTCGATCCCGGACCGACCTGATGTGGTCGATCGGGTTGTTTGTCAGTTCGACAAAGATCCGGAAACTTTCGTCAGCCGCGAGACTCTCGTCCACCAGCCATTCGAACACGCGATTCTGCAGTTGCCGTATCCTGTCGATCGCCGCCGCGCATTCATCGTCGGTGGCGGATGCGGCGACGGAATCGCGGATTGCAATGACGTCGACATAGAATCGGTCAATGCGATTCTTGCGGCGGATGCGGTGGATCTTCACGACCGGCGACGGGACCGTGGACATCGAGTTGCACAGCCTCGAGCTGGGCGGCGTCTGCGAGTTCGAGGGCCAGGTCGCCAGGCCCTACATGGCCGCGACAATCGGTGGCACGCACGTGAAGACGCGCTCCATCGGCTCGGCGAGCGATACGTTCCTGTCGGGCTCGCTCGGCCTCGGCGTGCGATTTTTTCCGGAGCAGCGGCTCGGCTTGCGCATCGAAGCGGGGGCGCGTGGCATCCCCGTGTCGTCGAGCAGCAGGATATTCTGCGAAACGGGCGGCAATGGCGCGATCTGCGCCGTGCGGCTCGCCGGGGATACGCTCGGCCGGGTCGAAACCTTCGCGGGTGTTTCGTTCCGGTTCTAGCCGCGAGGCACTCAGGTGCCCTTGACGAGTTTGCGGAGCCGGTCGCGGGTTGCCACCGCCCAGTGGGCACACAATTCCTGCACGCCTTCCCAGCGCGTGACCATGCCGCCGTCGCGCGACATCGCCGTACCCTTGACCGCGCGGGCGTCGATGCCCCGGGCCAGCAGCTCGCCGCTTGCCGAATCCCTGAGCTCGAGCACGAGGGTTGCCTCTCCGACCGCGTGCAGTAGCAGGGAACCCCAGCCGCCGCGGCTCACCGTGTCCGGCGCGACGCTGATGGCGATGTCCTCGACCGTGACCTTGAGCGCCAGGATGCCGGGGCCGGCCGCGCTGGCGGGCGGCAGCTCGCGAAGCCCGGCCAGTTCCTGCCTCAGGGCAGCGTCCAGCGCGTCGAGAAAGCGCTGCCGCTGTTCGTCGTCGATCGTAACTTTCGGGGTCGCGGGATCCACCGGGCGAAAGACCAGCGCGGGCGCCTCGAGAAAAAGCCCGCTGTAGGTCGAAAAACGCGTGCCGGGCCTGATCTCCGCGGCATCCAGGCCCTTGACGGGGACCCGATCCAGGCCGGGTGTGGCCGGCAGCGACGCGGCAGTTGCGGCCTGCCGCGGCTGCGCGGAACAGGCGGCGCAACCGATAGCCAGCACGACCGCCGCGCCGGCGAGAAGAGTGCGCCTCAAGGCCGCGTTTCCTGTGAGTTTCAACATCGTCGGATCAGTATGAGTGAATCGAACAGGCCGGGCAATCCGGTCGATAAGGCGAGGAATATGGCGCCGCAACGATGATCCCGTATCATAATCGGCTGGACGACGACGCACGGCCGTCATGCCGGGACGAGCGACATTGACCGGCGCCGGCACGGCAGAAGTCCCGAAGAGCGCGTCTTTCGAGCGCCGGTTGGCGAGCCGGACGAAGCGCATTTGCGCACTGACAGGGAGCCAGGACAATGCAGCGATTTCGCTCCGCGGTGGACGCGTGGATCGTGGTGATGGTCGTCGCGGGATTCGCCGCGCAAATCGTTGCCATCGTGATGATTCTCGTCTACGAACCACCGGGCCCGGAAAAGATCCTGGTGGTCGTACTGATGGCGCTCGTGCTCGCGTTGTTGCTGTGGTTCTTCATGAGGACCTATTACGTCGTCGGCAATGAGGAGCTGAAGATCGTCTGCGGTCCCTTTGCCTGGCGAATTGCGCTGGGCGATATCGTCTCGGTCGAGCCTTCCCGGGCGTTGTGGTCTTCACCGGCGCTGTCGATGGACCGGCTGAAGATCTGTTACGGCCACGGGAAGTCGGTCCTGGTATCGCCGGCAGACAAGCGTGGTTTCCGCAGAGCGATCGGGCACCCGGGAAGGTAGTATGCGCGCCATTTTCATTTCCATCGCGTTGCTCATGGTCAGCAATGTGTTCATGACGTTTGCCTGGTATGCGCACCTGCGCGAGCTGAACAGCAAGCCCTGGATCGTCGCGGCGCTCGCAAGCTGGGGCATTGCGCTGTTCGAATACCTGTTCCAGGTCCCTGCGAACCGGATCGGCTACACGGTGCTTGGCGTCGGCCAGCTGAAAATGCTGCAGGAGATCATCACGCTGATGGTTTTCGTGCCGTTTGCGATTTACTACATGAAAGAGCCGCTCAAGCTCGATTACCTGTGGGCGGGACTGTGTATCCTCGGTGCCGTATTTTTCGTGTTCCGCAGCAAATGGTTCGGCGCTCACTAGGGGGCAGTCCATACGAGCGGCGGCCGCCGCCCATGCAGGCCGCATCGTTCGGGACGGCTCCCTGATGATTCGTGCCGGCGCGATCGCCTGTGCGCTGGCAATCCTGCTCGGTCCCTTGTATACGGCGCCCGGCTATGACTGGGTACGCCATTCCGTCAGCGAGCTCGCCGGGCAGGCGACCGCGAATGCCTGGATCATGCGGCTGGGCCTCGCCGCGCTGGGCGTCTCGGCGATGGCCGCGTTCGTCGGGAACCGTCAGCGCTTCAACGGGTTTTTCCTGCTGTTCGGACTCTGCATCTTCCTGACCGCGATCTTCCCGCACAAACCCTTTTTCGCCGGGCAGGAATACTCGCAGGCGCTGGACCAGTGGCACAGCCTGTTCGCGTCGCTGGGCGGTTTTGCGGCGGTGCTGGCTTTTGCGTTCGAGGCCGGCCGGCCGGGCGCAACCGCGACCCGAATCGGAGCGGGCGTCCTGGCGGCCCTGTACACGGGCTTGTCGGCCGCGATGTTTCAGTGGCCGGCGTACCAGGGCGTGTTCCAGCGCGTAATATTCGGTACCTTCATCGTCTGGATGCTGGTTTTTGGCGACGTCGGCAGAGCCCGACAGGACGGATCAAAATGAGCGACCCGGATCGCAAGGCGCACTGGGATGAAGTTTACGGAACCCGGAAATTCTCCGAAGTGTCCTGGTATCAGCCGGTACCAGAGGTGCCGTTGCGCCTGATCGGCGCGAGCGGTATCGGTCCGGAGGCGGCGATCATCGACATCGGCGGCGGCGCATCGACGCTGATCGATCATCTGCTCGATGCCGGATTCGAGGACCTGACGGTGCTCGACATCTCTGATCGCGCCTTCGCACAGTCGCGCGCACGGCTGGGCGATCGCGCCGGCTGCGTGAACTGGATCGTCGCGGACGTCACGGCCTTCAAGCCCGGGCGCAGGTATGCCTTGTGGCACGACCGTGCGGTGCTGCATTTCCTGGTCGACGACACGGACAGGCGGCGCTATGTCGAGGCGCTGCACGACGCGGTCGGGCCGGGCGGGCATGCCGTGATATCGACATTCGGGCCGGACGGGCCGTTGCGCTGCAGCGGCCTGGAGACACAACGTTACGATGCCGACAGGATGACGGTTCTGCTTGGGCCGGCTTTCGAACTCTGCGAAAGCGCCATCGAGATGCACGCGACGCCGACGGGCGGACGGCAGCAATTTTTTTATTCGCGCTGGCGGAGGAAGACGCTTTGAACGACACCACCGAATTGCGGACTGAGCGGCTGGTGATGCGCCGGATCGGGACAGACGACGCCGAGCTGATGCTGGCGATCTGGACCGACCCGGCATTCGTGAAACATGTCGGTGATCGCGGCATCCGCACGGTCGAGCAGGCGCGCGAGGCGATCCGGGAGGGCGCCATGCGGCTGTTCGCCGATCATGGCTACGGTCCGTTCAGCATGAATTTGAAGGACGATGGCAGTCAGATCGGCATCTGCGGGCTGTTCAAGCGGGACAATCTCGATGCGCCGGACATAGGATTCGCGGTGCTGCCCGCTTATTGCGGTAGCGGCTATGCCGGGGAGGCTGCGCGGGCCGTGGTCGAACATGCGCGCGACGATCTCGGCATCGAGGTGCTGACTGCGATCGTGTCGCCCGAAAACGCGCCATCCGTCGGCCTGATCGAAAAGCTCGGGCTCGCCTTCGAAAGAATGATTACAATGCCCGGCGATGACAAAGCCATCAGCTTGTACAGCATGCGACTCAGGGCCTGACGGAATCGGGATGGATTTTTTAAAGAGCGACGGCGCACGAACGGGTTTGTTTTTCGGGGCGACTTCCGGCGTCATCACGACGATCGGACTGATCGTGGGACTCAATTCCGGCACCCGGTCGATCACCGCGGTACTGGGCGGCATCCTCGTCATTGCGGTCGCGGATGCCATGTCCGATGCGCTCGGCATCCATCTCGCGGAGGAGTCGGATCCCGATACCGACCACGACCACGTCTGGTCGGCGACGATCGCGACCTTCATTACCAAGTTCCTGTTTTCCATCAGTTTCGTGGTGCCGCTATTGCTGTTGCCGCTCGGGCCGGCGGTCATCGCCTCGGTCGCCTGGGGCATGCTGGTCATCATCGTGCTCAGCTACTTTCTCGCGAAGGGCCAGGGCGAATCGGTGCTCGCGATCACGGCGGAGCATCTCGGCATTGCGATTCTCGTGGTCGTCTTCTCGCACTACATCGGCGTCTGGGTCGCTGCAACTTTCGGATAGGAAGGGATATGGGACAGGCGCCGCGGCTCGCTTCGAATTTCGTCATCATGAAGGGCGATTTCGAGGCGAGCCGCGGCGCATGGCATGCGGCGCGCACAGGGTGGCCGACCGTATTGCCGTTCGTGACCCCGGGCGAAGGCACCGAAAACCGCGATGCGCCCGGACCCGGAGGCAGCGCCTGATGGTTGACGACAACGACCCGGTCGACTGGCGCAAGCTTCGCGAGTTTGCGGGCGTCAGCCTGACACGTTCCTATGTTCTCTCCTGGCATGCCGAGCGCGACGCGCTGGTCATCGACATCGATCTGCTGCTGGAGCCGGAGCACCCGTTCTACGAGGCGCCGCGGCCCGCGGAAAAAGTCTGCATCCGGCCGGCCTGCATCGAGTTCCCTTACTGTGAACGGCTTGCAGCCGGCGCAGCGGCGGGCGGGCCGGCACAAATCGCGTCCACGATCCCGGGTGGCATCATCGAGGATTTCCGCGTGCTCGCCGATGGACATTACGAAATGCGCGGCGATTTTGGTAACGTGAGCATCAGGTCCGAGCGGCCCATTCTGAGGTTGAAAGGCGTCTGAGGCGCCAGGGGAGGTACGCGTGAGCACGGAAAACCGCATCGACTATGTCGAAATTCCCGTGACCGATCTCAGGAAAGTGCGCAAGTTCTTCGAGAGCCTGTTCGGATGGCGCTTCACGGAGTGGGGCGACGAGTACATGAGTTTTCATGACGGCGCACTGAATGGCGGCTTTCGTCTGGCGACCGAGCCGGCGCCGGCGACCGGCGTGCTGCTCGTCTTTTACAGCGCCGACCTCGAGCGCGACGTCGAGCGCGTGCAGTCGCTCGGCGCGACGATCAGCCAGGGCATTTTCTCGTTCCCCGGCGGCAGGCGTTTCCATTTCATCGATCCGGTCGGCACCGAGTACGCGATCTGGTCGGACAAATAGTCATCCACCCGCTATGGAGCAGATCGCATGGCGACACTGATCGAGCACCCCTGCGTACAACACAAGCTCGGCCTCATCCGGCGTATCGAAACGGGTCACAAGGAGTTTCGGGAGCTGGCGACCGAGATCACCAAGTTCGTGTGTTACGAGGCCCTCAAGACCATCAAGACGCGGGAAGTCGTCGTGGAGACCCCGGTCGCCCCGGCTACGTGCCGGGAGATCGATACCGACATCGTTGTCGTCCCGATACTCCGTGCCGGCGTCGGCATGCTCGAGGGCATCCTGGAACTCGTGCCGACGGCGCGGGTCGGCTTCGTGGGACTTTACCGTGACGAAGCGACCAAGGAACCGGTGACCTATTACGAGCGCTTTCCGCCGCAGATCAGGGGCGGAACGTGTATCGTCATCGACCCGATGATCGCGACCGGCGGTTCGACCGTGGCGGCGCTGGACCTGTTGAAGAAGCGAGGGGCCGACAACATCGTCGTGATCTGCATCGTGACCTGCCCGGAAGGCATCACGCGCGTGGAACAGTCGCATCCCGACGTGCCGATCTATGCGGCGGCGATCGACAGGGAGTTGAATGACAAGAAGTACATCGTGCCCGGACTGGGCGATGCCGGCGACAGGCTGTTCGGTACCTCGCATCATTAGGCGGCTGCGGTGGCGGAGAACAGGACTCGTCCGACTGCGGCAAGTGTCAGCGCGTTGATCAATGCCATCGAGGAGCCGCAAATGCGTGCCGACGCGCGCAAGGTCGCTGCCATGATGAAAAAAGCGACCGGCGCGCGCCCGAAAATGTGGGGAGGGAGCATCGTCGGTTACGGCAGCTATCGCTACCGTTACGACAGCGGTCGGGAGGGTGAATTCATGATCACCGGGTTTGCGCCGCGGAAAGAGGCCCTGACCATTTACATCATGCCGGGGTTCAGCCGGTATGATGCGCTGATGGCGAGGCTCGGCAGGCACAGGACCGGCAAGTCGTGCCTGTACCTGCGACGGATGGCGGACGTCGATGAGGCCGTGCTGCAGCAACTGATCACGCAATCGGTCGCATACATGCGAGCCAACTACGAGACGGGGTAAGGGTTCATGGGCGGCGAAATTCTGAGTTCCAGGGTCGAGGGAGAGACGCTTGTCATCGAAACGACCGAGGGCACCGAATCCTACGATGCGAAATTCATGGTCGCGGCGCTGCTGGTCTACGTGGCGCGCGGCAGCGGCTCGATCGAGCCGGAGGAATCCGCCAGGATGATCGAGCTCATCGAGGCGCATTTCAACCTGCAAGGGGCGGAATCGCTGGAACTTCTGACGCGGGCGATGTCGGAAATGGCTGACAAGCCCACGCTGCCCGGCCTGCTTCGGGAACTCGCACCCACGCTGTCGGAAGGGGACAAGGAAGATATTGCACTGATGGCGCTCAAGGTCGTGGCGGCCGACGGCAAGCGGCACTTTTCTGAATTAGAGCAATTCAACCGGGCCATGGAAGCCGTGGGCGTCCGGCCGGAGATCGTACACCGGGCATTTGACCGTTACTTTGCGGAAACCATGCCCATAGATTCGGAAGACAAAGTCTAGAAGATGCAGGCAACGATCAAGAATTTTCTGAGCATGGAATCGGCGGGCGGCATCGTCCTGATGGCTGCCGCCGTGCTTGCGATGATCGCGGCCAACTCGCCGGCGGCCGGACTGTACGCGATTTTTCTCGACACGCCAGTGGAAGTGCGTATCGGTGCACTGCAGATCGCCAAGCCGCTTTTCCTGTGGGTCAACGACGGCCTCATGGCGGTGTTCTTCTTCCTCGTCGGTCTGGAACTCAAACGGGAATTCCTCGAAGGCGAGCTGTCGCGGCCCGCAAACGTGCTGCTGCCCGCGATCGGTGCCGTCGGAGGGATCGCGGTGCCCGTGGGAATTTACGCAGTCCTGAACTGGGGTGACCCGCGCGACATGCAGGGATGGGCCATTCCTGCGGCCACGGATATCGCGTTTGCGCTCGGCATCCTGACCTTGCTCGGGAGTCGGGTGCCGCTGTCGCTCAAGGTTTTCCTCGTGTCGCTCGCGATCTTTGACGACCTCGGTGCGATCGTCATCATTGCCATCTTCTTTTCGTCCGATTTGTCGTTTGCCGCGCTGCTGATCGGGACGTCCTGCCTGTTGGTGCTTGGCCTGATGAACTGGCGCAATGTCATGAGCGTGTCGTCTTACGTGCTCGTTGGCGTCATCATGTGGATCGCCGTGCTGAAGTCGGGTGTGCATGCGACGCTTGCGGGTGTGGCGCTGGCTGCCTTTATTCCGATGCGCAACCCGATCGATCCTGGCGATTCGCCGTTGCGCGAACTCGAGCACGACCTGCACCAGGTCGTGGCCTTTGGCGTTTTGCCGCTGTTTGCCTTCGTCAACGCGGGCATCAGCCTGCAAGGCGTGGGGTTCGAAGATTTCTTCCATACGGTGCCGCTCGGGATCGCTGCAGGGCTCTTCGTGGGCAAGCAGCTCGGCATTTTTTTGCTCTGCTACATCGCCATCAAGGCCGGCCTGGCACGGCTGCCGGAGGGCGCGGGTTGGGGCGGGCTCTATGGCGTTTCGATTCTGTGCGGTGTCGGTTTCACGATGAGCCTGTTCGTCGGCTCACTGGCGTTCGAAAATGCGGTGCTCGACACCGAGATCATCTTCGATGAGCGGCTCGGGATCATCATGGGCTCGCTGTTGTCGGGCGTGGCCGGCTACCTCGTACTGAACTGGACTCTGCCCAGGGCGCCTCGGTGACGATGCGGTTGACCGATGACGATGGCTGGCAGCTGTCGGGCGCGGTCGATGCAGACATCGATGAAGTCATGAGCTGGTTCCCCGATGCGGCGTCGGTCGACATCTGGGGCGGGCCCGGATTCCGATTTCCGTTCACACGCGAGACCTTTCGCGAGGACTGCAGGCTGGACCTGATGACGTCCTGCTGTCTCCGCGATCCGCACGGCCGTCTCGCGGCTTTCGGCCAGTGCTACGAGCGTTACGGACGGGGGCACCTCGCGCGACTCGTATCGAATCCTGCCATGCGGCGAAAGGGCGCGGGCAGTCGGCTCATCGAACTGCTCATTCGCCGAATCGACGATCTTAACGATTACGACGAGTATTCACTGTTCGTCTATCGCCACAACGAAGCGGCCTGCCGCTGTTATCTTTCGCTGGGATTCGAAGTGGGTGAGTACCCGGCGGGAGCGCCGCTGCCGGATGAATGTTTTTTCCTGACCAGAAGAAAGCTGAGGGGGTAACGATGACCAATGAACTCATGAGCCTGACCTGGGTGCTCGCGCTGTCACTCGTCATGTGGATTCCATACATCCTTAACACGATCATGACGCGAGGCATCGTGGATGCGGTGGGTTACCCGGAGAACCCGCAAGCCCCGGCCGCATGGGCAATACGAATGAAGGCCGCGCATTACAACGCGGTAGAAAATCTCGTGGTGTTCGCAGCGCTCGTGTTCGTGTTGCATGCGGCCGGCATCAGCAACGAAACCACGGTTATTGCCTGCAAGGCCTATTTCTGGGCGCGCGTCACGCACCTTGTGGCCTATACGCTCGCAATCCCCTGGGTCAGGACGCTCGCTTTCGCCGCGGGCTGGGCGTGCATGGTGGCGCTGCTATTGCAGCTATTTTAGGAAGGACTCCTGCAGCGATTCGAGCTCGCCCCAGCGATCGATGCGTCGTTCCAGCAGCGTTTCTCTGCCGGCGAGGTCGCGCAGGGTTAGCTGCACCATCGCGGTGTCCCGTTCGTAGAAGCCGGGCATTGCGATGGTTCGTTGCAGATCCGCGATCTCCGCCTCCAGCTGTTCGATTTCGGCCGGCAGCCGGTCGAGTTCGCGCTGGTCCTTGTAGCTCAGTTTCGTCTGCTTGCGGTCCTGGCGCCGTTCCGCTGCCAGCGCCTTGCGCCGCTCGATTTCACCGGGATCGTCGCGCACGGCGAGTTCATGGCCGCGCCTCAGCCAGTCGCTGTAGCCGCCTACATACTCCTGGACCCGGCCGTCCTCTTCAAAAACAATCGTGCTCGTCACGACGTTGTCCAGGAACTCACGGTCGTGACTGACGACGATCAGCGTGCCCGAGTATTCGCACAGTTTCTGTTCGAGGACTTCGAGCGTCTCGATATCCAGGTCGTTGGTCGGTTCGTCGAGCACGAGCAGGTTGGCCGGGCGTGTGAACAGCTTGGCAAGAATCACGCGATTGCGCTCACCGCCCGACAGCGCCTTGACCACCGTTTCCGAGCGCTTGGGGCTGAACAGGAATCCTTTGAGGTACCCGACGACGTGGCGGTCCTTGCCGTTGAGCTTGATATAGGTCCTGCCTTCGCCCACGTTGTAGGCCACCGACTTTTCGAGATCCAGGACCTCCCTGAGCTGGTCGAAGTAGCCGATCTCGATGCCGGTGCCGAGCTTGACGGTTCCGGTCTGCGGTTCGAGTTCGCCCAGCAGTAGCCGCAGCAGCGTGGTCTTGCCGACCCCGTTGTTGCCGATCAGTCCGATGCGGTCGCCGCGCATGATCTTGATCGAGAAATCCCTGATGACCTGCTCGTCGCCATAGCTGTAGCTGACGTTCCTCGCGCGAATGACCTTGCGGCCCGACTGCTCGGCCTCCTCGATGTGAATGCGCGCCGTGTGTTCGCGCGCGATGCGTTGTTCACGTTCCTCGCGCATGCGCTGCAGTGCCCGGACACGCCCCTCGTTGCGCGTCCGGCGCGCCTTGATGCCCTGGCGTATCCAGGCCTCTTCCTGTTCCAGGCGCTTGTCGAAACGCTGCTCCGCGGAGAGTTCGTCTTCCAGCGACTTCTCCTTGCGTCGCAGGTAGTTCTGGTAGTCGCCCGGCCAGCTCGTGAGCCTGCCCCTGTCGATCTCGACAATGCGGGTCGCGAGCCGTTGCAGGAACGCGCGGTCGTGGGTGATGAAAATAACGGCACCCGGGTAGCTGTACACCTTGTCTTCGAGCCAGCGGATGGTCGCGATATCGAGGTGATTCGTCGGTTCGTCGAGCAGCAGCAGGTCGGGCTTTTGCACGAGCGCCCTGGCCAGCGCAACGCGCCGGCGCCAGCCGCCCGAGAGCTGGTTCATCTTCTTGTCGGCAGGCAGGCTCAGCTCGGTGATGGTCGTCTCGACGCGCTGGTCGAGGTGCCAGCCTTCGTGCGCGTCGATCTTTGCGTGCAGCGCTTCGAGTTCCCTGAGTCCGTTCTTGTCGAGCGTCAGCTTCGACATCTTCGTGTAGGCCTCGAGCAGGCCTTCGATCTGTGTCAGGCCGGAGCGGATGACCTCGGTCACCGGCAGGTCCATGGCTTCCGGCAGGTTCTGTTCCAGCTGGCTGACGATAAGGTCCGCTTTCGCGATGATCTCACCGCGGTCGGGTTCCAGCGTGCCCATGATCAGCTTCAATGTCGTCGACTTGCCCGCGCCGTTACGGCCGATCAGGCAGACCCGCTCACCGGGTTCGATCGAAAACTCGGCGTCTCGCAGAATCATCTGCTCGCCGAATTCCAGACCGATGCCGTCGAATCGCAGCAAAGACATCAGAGGTTCCGTGGGGTAGAGGCGTGTATCCTAACGGGAATTGCCGTTACCTGACAGGGGATGACCATGAGCGAGGAACGCTTCATCGACCTCGAATCCCGACTCGCGCAACTGGATCACCTGCTGCACCAGCTCAACGAAGTCGTAAGCAACCAGCAGGCGCAAATCATGCGGCTCGAAGAGGTCAGCCGCACGCTCGCGGATCGTATTCGATCGCTCGGCGACGGCGCCGGCGCCGGCGATTCCGGGGACGAAAGGCCGCCCCATTACTAGCCACTAACCCCGATTTACAGGCCGTTGCGTTGGTTTATAGTGACAATCGACGCCGTACCGGAGAGTCACCATGCGATTAATCTCGAGGCTGCCTGTTCTGATCCTGCTGCTGACAGCAGCGCCTGCGCTGCCGCAGGATTTCGTGCCCGATGCCCTGCAGGGCTGGCAGGGCTGGGTCCTGAAGGACAAGGAGTACCGGGCGTGTCCGTTCTATTTTGATCGTGCCGCCGCGGGTCCCCAGGATTTCGTCTGCGCATGGCCTGGAACCCTGCAGCTCGAGGTCACTTCGGCAGGCGGGCGATTTTCGCAGCAATGGACCGTGCATGGCGCCGGGCAGTGGATCGCGCTGCCGGGCAACGCCGACCACTGGCCGGACCGGGTCACGGTCGGCGATCGCGCCGTGCGGGTCGTTGCACGCAACAACGTCCCGAGCGTCAGGCTCGAGGCAGGCAGCCACGTGGTCGCCGGGCGATTCGCCTGGGATGAGCGTCCGGCAGTGCTCGCCGTGCCGCCCGAAAGCGGTCTTGTCGAACTCGACGTCGACGGGCGCCGCGTGCAGCGGCCCGAAATGAACGGTGCCGGCGTCTATCTCGGCGAACGTCGCGAGGAGACCCGGGCCGTCGATTCGGTGCGCACGGTGGTCCACCGGCTGGTCGTGGATGAGCTGCCCGTGCGCCTCGTCACCCAGTTGCAGATCGACGTGTCCGGGGGTGTTCGGGAGGCGATGTTTGGCCCGGTCCTGCCGGCCGGCTTCGTACCGATGAGCCTGCAGAGCCGGCTGCCCGCCAGGCTCGAGGCGGACGGACAGCTGCGACTGCAGGTCCGCCCCGGGCGATGGACCGTTTTTCTCACTGCGCGAGGTCCCGGGGTTCTCGACGAGATCGGCGCGGCGGACGTCGGTACGAACATGCCGGAAACGGAGATCTGGAGCTACCAGGCGAATGACCGGCTCCGCGTGACGGCCGCCGAGGGCCTTCCGCCGGTGGATCCGTCGCAGGTGGATGTACCGGGCATGTGGCAGCAGTTCCCTGCATTCCGCATGGATCCGGGCGCCGCCTTCCGCGTCGTCGAGCGGAGCCGCGGCATCGTGTCCGCGAGCAACGAGTTGTCCCTGGAACGAACGATGTGGCTCGATTTCGACGGCGGCGGTTTCGTCGTCGACGATGCCGTGACCGGCACCATGCGCACCGCGTGGCGACTCGACATGCAGCCGCCTTATGCGCTGCTGTCCGCTGCGGAAAACGGCGAGAGCCTGCTGATCACGGCGTCGCCGGAGGATGGTGCGAGCGGTGTCGAAGTGCGACAGACAGCGGTGCAGCTCGAGGCGCTGTCGAGAAGCGCGACGCGCGACGCGATGCCCGTGACCGGCTGGGACGCGCGTTTTGCGAGCGTCCGGGCGACCCTGCACATGCCGCCCGGCCACAAGCTGCTGACGGCGCCCGGCGTCGACCAGGCCAGCGGCAGCTGGATGGCGAAGTGGCAGCTGCTCGATTTCTTCCTGCTGCTCATCATCACGATCGCCGCCTGGCGGCTGTTCGGCCCCGTGCCCGGCGTGATCGCATTGCTTGCGATCGTGCTGAGCTACCAGGAAATGTCCGCGCCGACCTGGTTGTGGCTCAACCTGCTGGTCGCCATCGCGCTGTTCCGCGTGACGCCGGAGGGCAGGCTGCGGCTGCCCGTGAGGATCTACCAGTTCCTGAGCGCGGCGGCGCTGCTGCTGGCGCTCATCCCGTTCGTGGCGGACCAGCTGCGTCTCGCCATCTACCCGCAGCTCGAACCGCAGTACAACGAGTACCAGGTGTATGAATACGACTATGCGCCGGCATCGCTGCCTGTCGAAAGCGGCGTGCCGGGACGCGCTCGGGAGGAGGCCAGGGCCGTCATGCAGAGCCTGGCACCCGTCGAGTCGATGGAAGACATCGCGGTGACGGCGCAGAAGCGCGCCGCAACCACGTTCGCCCGCTATGCGCCGAATGCCATCGTGCAGGCCGGGCCGGGCGTGCCGGGATGGAAATGGAACACCTACACGCTGCGCTGGAGCGGACCGGTCGATGCGGACCAGTCGATGCGTCTCGTGATTCTGCCGCGCTGGCTGGTCAGTGCGCTGCGGACGATCGAGGTCGGCCTGCTGCTGCTGTTCGCGGGCGTCCTCGCCGCGGAAATCGCGGGGCGTGCCTGGCGGCTGCCGGGCGGTATGACGCTGGGTCGCGCGCCCGTCGCGGCGGCGGTGGTCGTCGGGGCATTGTTTGCCGGGGCGGGCCACGACGCCGGCGCGCAGATGCCGGATGCCGAGCTGCTGCGACAACTCGAGCAGCGCCTGACCGAACCGCCCGAGTGCGTGCCGCGATGCGCGGAGATCGTCGCGGCGACAGTCGACATCGGAGAGACCGTACTCAGCATGCAGCTCACGGTCCACGCGTTCGAGGACGTCGCGATACCGCTGCCCGGTTCCATGCAGGGCTGGCGACCCGAACTCGTGAAGCTGGATGGCGGCAGCACCGCGCGCGTGCTGCGCGGTGCCGGTTCCGCGCTGTGGCTTTACGTGATGCCTGGACAGCACACGATCACACTGCGCGGCAGCATGCCGGACGTGGACAGCGTCGAAGTGCCGTTTCCGACGCCGCCGCGCGTCGTGACGGCCCAGGCGCAGGGCTGGCTCGTCTCCGGCATCAAGGATCGGCGCCTGTTGTCAGGGTCCCTGCAGCTGACCCGGCTGCAAACCGACGCCGAGGGCGCCGATGCGCCGCGCTGGGAGGCGAGCCGCTTCCCGGCATTTGCCCGTGTCCAGCGGTCCGTGGAGCTCGACCTGGACTGGCGTGTCACGACGACGGTACAGCGGCTCGCGCCCGAGCAGGGCGCGTTGACGATCGAGCTGCCCCTGGTCGACGGCGAGACGATCGTCAGCGGCGACTTCACGGTGCGGGATGGCCGCGTTCTCGTCACGATGGCCCCGCAGCAAAACTACGTGCAGTGGACGTCCAACCTGCCGGCGCAGTCGACCATGACGCTCGAGGCGGCCGGCGGCGGCGCGTGGCAGGAGGTCTGGCGCTTCGCGATCGGCAACGTCTGGCATGTGAAATTCGAGGGCGTGCCCGAAAACGAGCCCGCCGACGTCGCAGGCGATGTGCGTGTTGCCGAGTTCAATCCGCGTGACGGCGAAGCGCTCACGGTGATGGCGAGCAGGCCGGAGGCCGTCGCGGGCAGCACGCTCGCGTTCGATTCGGTCAGGCTGGAGGTCGTGTACGGCGGGCGTTCGAGCGACCTGTCGCTGAACCTGCGGTATCGCAGTACCCGCGGCGCGCAGCATCCGGTGCGATTGCCGGCGGGCGCCGAGGTGACAGGCATTTCGATCGACGGCCGCGAGCAGACGCTGCGTGCCGAAAACGGCACGATCATGCTGCCGATTCTGCCGGGCGAACACGGCGTGCTGATCAACTGGCGCGCCGACGGGGGCATGGGGCTGCGGACCGTGACGCCGGACATCGATCTCGGCGCGCCGGCAAGCAACATCGACATTGCGATGACGACGCCGCGGGATCGCTGGTTGCTCGCGACCCAGGGGCCGAAGCTCGGGCCGGCGGTGCTGTACTGGTCCGAACTCGCGGTGCTCGTGCTGTTCGCCGTGATACTCGGTCGCATCGGCCTGGCGCCGCTCAGGATGCACCACTGGCTGTTGCTGGGACTGGGCTTCAGCACGTTCAACTGGCCCGTACTCGGTGTCGTCGCGGCCTGGCTGCTTGCCTGTGGTGCGCGCGAACGCTGGGCGACCGACGTGGACGCCGTGCGCTTCAACGTGTTGCAGGTGATGATCGGCGGGCTGACCGTGATCGCGCTGCTGGCGATCGTCACGTCTCTGCCGATGGGTCTGCTCGGAACGCCCGACATGCACGTGAGTGGTCATGCGTCCCATGGCAACGTGCTCGGCTGGTTCGCGGATCGGAGCGAGTCGGTGCTGCCTGTCGCTGCGGCTTTCACGGCGCCGCTCTGGATCTACAAGGCGCTGATCCTGGCCTGGGCGTTGTGGCTCAGCTTCGCATTGCTGCGCTGGCTGCCGTGGGTGTGGCATTGTTTCAGCAGCCAGGGCTACTGGCGGTCGAAGAAAGCCGGTGAGGCGAATCAATGAGACAACTCTGGATTGCAGTGTTCCTTGGCGTGCTGATCTGGTCCGGCATCGGGCCGAAGGACTACCCGACCTGGTGTCTGGAGGTGTTCCCGGCCGTGACCGGCGGCCTGGTCCTGTGGTTTACGCGCGATCGTTTTCCGCTGACACCGCTTGCCTATGTGCTGATCCTCATCCACAGCATCATTCTCATGGTCGGAGGGCATTACACCTACGCGGAGGTGCCGTTGGGCGAGTGGGTGCGCGAGGCATTCGACGGCACGCGCAACGACTACGACAAACTCGGTCACTTTGCGCAGGGCTTCGTGCCGGCGATCATTGCGCGTGAGCTCGTCGTGCGCCTCGAGGTTTTCAACTCGGCGCGCTGGCGGGATTTCTTCATCATCAGTTTCTGCCTCGGGCTCAGCGCTTTTTATGAACTCATCGAGTGGTGGGTTGCGCTGATTTCGGAGGAGGCGGCCGACTCCTTCCTCGGGACCCAGGGCTACATCTGGGATACGCAATCGGACATGGCATGGTGTTTTGTCGGTGCGGTGCTGGCGCTCGTGCTGCTCGGCAAGCTGCATCGCAACCAGCTGCGGAAGAACGGCTTTCTGCGGGAGGGCTGAGCGCAGATGCTCCGCGTGCTGGTCGTCGCAGTGACAATGTTATGCGCCCAGACCGCGCTGGCCAGCGAATGCGTGGTGCTGCTGCATGGCCTGGCGCGCACCGCGTCGTCGATGCGGCCAATGCAACGCGCGCTCGAGGCCGCCGGTTTCCTGACTTTCAATGTCGAGTATCCATCGCGCGATTTTCCGGTGGAGACGCTTGCCGACATGGCGGTGCCCGCGGGCCTCGAGGGCTGCCGCCAGCACGGGGACGTCGACAGGATTCACTTCGTCACGCATTCGCTGGGCGGCATCCTGCTGCGGCAGTATCTCAGTGGCGCGCAGATCGGGGAACTGGGCCGTGTCGTCATGATGGGGCCGCCGAACCAGGGCAGCGAAGCCGCGGACGACATGGCAGACGTGCCCGGTTTCGATTGGGTGAACGGACCGGCAGGGCGTCAGCTGGGCAAAGGTGAAGACAGCCTGCCGCTCAGGCTCGGGCCTGCGGAATTCGAACTGGGCGTGATCGCCGGGACACGCACGATCGACCCGATCACCTCGGCGGTGCTCGAAGACCCTGACGATGGCCGCGTGTCGGTTGCCGATACCCGGCTGGAGGGCATGGACGATTTCATCATGGTCGAGCACTCACACGCGTTCATGATGCGCATGCCAAGGACCATTGAACTGACGGTCGAATTTCTGAGGACCGGGCAGTTCTCGCACTCGCCTGAAGCGGCCTCACGGTAATGCTCGAGTTCCGCGGCGTCGCGCCTGCCATGATTCGCCTGCCTGCCTGCGCGTTGGCGGCACCGAGGGTGTCCTCGCGGTTGCGGTCCGCGGATTCGGCGGAACGATAACCCTCGATCGAGTCCCGCGCCCGGCCCGAGTGCCTGTCGGCCGCGGCGATCGCCCTGGCGTGGGCGTCGTCCCCGACCACGCGCCGCGCTGTCATCACGCAACGCAGGAGTACCGTTTTCGTGACGATGCTGCCTGGGCAGAGAACGTCCGGCAGTGCGTCGCTGTCGATGGCGCGATTGCGGTTGCGCACGAGAAAGAGCAGCAGGTCGCAGGCTCTGGATTGCATCGTGAGCGGTTCGCCGGACCGCGACAGATCCCGCCGGTCTGCCTCGAGCACGCAGTCACCGGAACGGTAACTATCTGATTTCGAGAGATTTTATGCGCCCTGGACTGTTCCCCCGAACAGCTTTCAACGCGCAGTCATGACAGGGTTACCACATCCTTGTTTTATGTGCACGCTGCAAAGCGGGCCGCAAGAGGCCTATGCTTGGCAGCTTCGAACCTGGCTCGAGGGCGGGCGTCGGCCGCAGACCATGAACGCACGAAAAGTCGCATTCCTCACGATGGCAGACATGGGGGACTTCGTTACCGACTATGCGCTCGGCATTCCGGCGCTCGAGTCGCTCGGCTGGGACGTTGATGTCGTCGCGTGGCGAGAAGCCCGCGACTGGAACGCCTTCGACGCCGTCTACATCTGCGTCCCATGGGACTATCCGCAGCACGCCGACGAATTCATGGCGGTCCTCGAAAGCATCGACGCCTCGCGCGCCAGGCTGTGCAACCCGATGTCGATCGTGCGCTGGAATCTCGACAAGGCCTACCTGCGCGACATCGAGGCGCGTGGTGACGACATCGTGCCGAGTGCCTGGTACGACGGTTTCGACGCCGCGCAGCTGCCTGATTTCTTCAAGGTCCACGGTGTCGACACGGTCGTCATCAAGCCCAATGTCGGTGGCAATGCCGTCGATACCCATGTGCTCCGCGACCCGGTCGACGCGGACACCGTGGCGATGCTCGAGCGCAGCTTTTCGGGCCGGCGATTCGTGGTGCAGCCGTTCATCGCGAATATCTGCACGGAGGGCGAGTATTCGCTGTTCTTTTTCAATGGCGAGTACAGCCACGCCATCCTCAAGGTGCCGAAGGCCGGCGACTTTCGGGTCCAGGAAGAGCACGGCGCGGACATTATTCCGGCGCAGCCGCCGGCGGACCTGCTCGGCGTCGGCCGCAAGGTGTTTTCGCACGTGCAGCCGCTGCCCGCCTACGGGCGCGGCGACTGGGTCCGCGGGCCCGACGGTCGCTTCCTGCTGATGGAGCTCGAACTCATCGAGCCGTCGTTATACCTGCGCACGGACCCGGGTGCGGCCGCCCGGTTTGCCCGTGCGTTTGACCAGTGGTTTCAGAAATGCGCCGGTGAATGAGCCTTTGGTCGCGGCAACCTGCTCGGGCGTACCCGTCGCGATGATTCTTCCGCCGCCGTCGCCGCCCTCGGGGCCGAGGTCGATGATCCAGTCGGCGGTCTTGATGACGTCGAGGTTGTGTTCGATGACGATGATCGTGTTGCCGTGATCGCGCAGCCGGTGCAACACGCGCAGCAGTTGCTCGATGTCGTGAAAGTGCAGGCCGGTAGTCGGTTCGTCGAGGATATACAGCGTGTTGCCGGTGTCCCGTTTCGACAATTCCTTGGCGAGCTTGACGCGCTGCGCTTCGCCGCCTGACAGCGTCGTGGCGTTTTGCCCGAGCCGTACGTAGGTCAGCCCGACGTCCGTCAGCGTCTGCAGTTTGCGCGCCACCACGGGGACATTCTGGAAAAACGCGGCGGCATCCTCGACCGTCATTTCCAGCACTTCGTGAATGTTCTTTCCCTTGTAGCGAATTTCCAGTGTTTCCCGGTTGTAGCGCTTGCCCCGGCACACGTCGCAGGGCACGTAGACATCGGGCAGAAAGTGCATCTCGACCTTGATGACGCCGTCGCCCTGGCAGGCCTCGCAGCGGCCGCCCTTGACGTTGAAGCTGAAGCGGCCGGGCTGGTAGCCGCGCGAACGCGCCTCCTGGGTGCCCGCGAACAGTTCGCGGATCGGCGTGAACAGGCCGCTGTAGGTCGCGGGATTGGATCGCGGCGTGCGCCCGATCGGACTCTGGCTGATGTCGATGACACGATCGATATGCTCGAGCCCGAGAATCTCCCTGTGCGGGGCCGGGTTACGCGCGTTGCGATTCAGCTCTTCGGCGACCGCTTTATACAGCGTGTCGTTGATGAGCGTGGACTTGCCGGAACCCGACACGCCCGTGATGCAGGTCATGAGTCCTACCGGTATCGACGCATCGACATTCTTGAGGTTATTGCCCGTCGCGCCCGCAATCGTGATGCACCGCCCGGCGTCGGGCCTGGTACGCGCCTCCGGCAGCGCGATGCGGCGTTTGCCGGACAGGTACTGGCCCGTGAGCGACTCGGGGTTCTTCTTGATCGTGGCCGGCGTGCCGGCCGCGACGACGCGACCGCCGTGGACGCCGGCGCCCGGCCCGAGGTCGACGACATGATCCGCAGCGAGTATCGCTTCCTCGTCGTGTTCGACGACGATGACCGTATTGCCGATGTCCCTGAGGTGCGTGAGCGTGGCGAGCAGCCTCTGGTTGTCGCGCTGATGAAGGCCGATCGAGGGTTCGTCCAGGATGTACATCACGCCGACGAGCCCCGAGCCGATCTGGCTCGCGAGCCTGATCCGCTGGGCTTCGCCGCCGGACAGCGTTTCGGCGCTGCGGTCCAGCGACAGGTAGTTGAGGCCGACGTCGGACAGGAACCCGACGCGTTCGCCGATTTCCTTGACGATCTTGTCTGCGATTGTCGCCCGCCAGCCCTCGAGGCGCATCGTTGCGAAGAATTCGCGCACGTGCGCAATCGAGAGGTGCGTGATTTCGGGCAGCGAGTGATCGCAAATGAAGACATGGCGCGCGGCGCGATTGAGGCGCGTGCCGTCGCACTCCGGACAGGCCTGGCTGTTCAGGAATTTCGCGAGCTCTTCGCGCACGGCACCCGATTCCGTTTCGCGGTAGCGGCGCTCGAGGTTGGGTAACACGCCTTCGAAGCGATGCAGTTTCTTGATCTGCATGCCGCGCGAATTGGCATAGTGAAACTCGATCTTTTCCTTGCCGCTGCCATACAGCACGACGTCCTGCAGCGCTTTCGACAGTTCGTCGAAAGGCGTTTCGACATCGAAGCCATAGTGGTCCGCGATGCTCTGGATCATCTGGTAGTAGTAGGTGGTCTTGCGGTCCCAGCCCCGGATTGCGCCGCCCGCGAGTGACAGGCCCGGGTTGACGACGACGCGGGCAGGATCGAAGAACTGCTTCACGCCGAGGCCGTCGCAGGTCGGGCAGGCGCCGGTCGGGTTGTTGAAGGAAAACAGTCGCGGCTCGAGTTCCGTCAGGCTGTAGCCGCAGACGTTGCAGGCGAAGCGGTCGGAAAACGTGATTTCTTCGTTTTTCGCCGCATCGTCGGGGTCCATCCAGGCGATACGCGCGACACCGTCGGCCAGTCGCAGCGCGGTTTCGAACGACTCGGCGAGCCGCAGGCGGAGGTCTTCCTTGACCCTGAAGCGGTCGACGATCGCATCGATGCTGTGTTTGCGGCGCAGGTCGAGCGCAGGCGGCTGGTCGAGTTCGTAGATCTCGCCGTCGATGCGGGCGCGGATGAAGCCCTGGGCCTGGAGGTCCGCCATGAGCTGCACGTGTTCGCCCTTGCGTTCCGCGACGACGGGCGCGAGCAGCATCAGGCGCGTTCCCTCGGGCAGCGTGAGCACGTGATCGACCATCTGGCTCACGGTCTGCGCTTCGAGATTGGTGCCATGATCCGGGCAGCGCGGCGTGCCGGCGCGGGCGAACAGCAGGCGCAGGTAATCGTAAATCTCGGTGACCGTGCCGACCGTCGACCGCGGATTATGCGACGTCGACTTCTGTTCGATGGAGATTGCAGGCGACAGGCCGTCGATATGGTCGATGTCCGGCTTTTCCATCATCGACAGGAACTGCCGTGCGTAAGCCGACAGCGATTCGACGTAACGCCGCTGGCCCTCGGCGTAGATGGTGTCGAACGCGAGCGACGATTTGCCGGAACCGGACAGGCCCGTGAACACGATCAGCTTGTCGCGCGGCAGGCTCAGATCGATGTTCTTGAGGTTGTGGGTCCGCGCACCGCGGATGTCTATCGACTTCATGGAAAGGGTTCAGGGGGAAGTAAACAACCTGTTAATATACGCCGCCGCGCATCCGCGGCGCAAAGGAACCACCAGAGTGCAGCCAGAGAATTCCGCCGGCATCGTCAGGATGCACGCCGACGAACGCCGTTCCGTGGCGGTGATCGCCGTGATTTCGATGATTCGCATGTTCGGGCTGTTCTCGCTGCTGCCGGTGCTGTCGCTATATGCGGCCGACCTCGACAACGCCACGCCACTCCTGATCGGCCTCGCGGTCGGCGCCTACGGGCTGACACAGGCCGGCTTGCAGATTCCGCTCGGCGCGCTGTCCGACCGGATCGGCCGTATCCCCGTCATCGTCATCGGGCTCGCGATATTCGCGGCCGGCAGCGTCCTTGCCGCGATGTCGGAATCCATCTACGGCGTGATTGCCGGGCGCTTCCTGCAGGGGGCGGGCGCAATTTCGGCGACGCTGACGGCGCTGATCACGGATGCCACGCGGGAGAATGTGCGGACGCGCTCGATGGCCGTATTCGGCATCGGCATCGGCCTGTCGTTCATGGTCGCGATGATCGCGGGACCGCTGATCGCCGCGCACCTCGGCGTCAGGTCGCTGTTCTGGATGGGCGCCGTGCTGGCGCTGGTCGCGGCGCTGCTCCTGCGTCTGCTCCCGGCGATACCGAAGCCTGCCGTGCCGCGGGGCTGGAACGTCGTGCCCGCATTTCGTGCCGATCTGCTGAGGATCGACTTTTACGTGTTCCTGCTGCACGCCATCATGACGGCCACGTTCGTGGCGCTGCCGTTCCTGCTCACGCGGCGACTCGAGATGCCGATCACGGACCACTGGAAGATGTACGTCGGCGCGCTGCTGCTGTCTCTGGCCATTACGATTCCGCTGATCATCCGTGACGACCGGCGCGGTCGCGACAGCCTGCTCGGTTTCGCCGTGGCGCTCGTGGTCGCGGCCCAGCTCGGGCTGACTTTCTTCGGCTTCTCGACCTGGCCCGTGTTTGCGGCGCTGGTCGTGTATTTCGGCGGCTTCAACTTTCTCGAGGCCGGACTGCCGGCACGGCTGTCGCTGATGGCCGAGGAGCACGTGCGTGGCGCGTCGCTCGGCGTGTTTTCCAGCGCCCAGTTCCTGGGCGCGTTTGTCGGCGGGCTGATCGGGGGCCGGTTCCTGGCCGCGGGCAAGCCGGGCGACGTGTTCTTCGTCTGCGCGCTGCTGGCCGGGATCTGGCTGGCGATGGCGGGATTCGGGCGCCTGCGCCGTGACTGACATGCCGCTCCCGGGCGCCAAATCCGGGCGTGTGGGCCGGAAATCGGGGTAGCTTTTGCCCCTGCAGGCTCTACAATAAGTGCCCCCTCGCCCTGGCGGGGGCGGCAAATCATACGAAACGCATAACAGACAGGGGACCACCATGGCCCGCGGAATCAATAAAGTCATCCTCGTAGGAAACCTCGGGCAGGATCCCGAAACACGTTACATGCCCTCCGGTGCGGCGGTAACCAATTTCACCGTTGCGACCAACGAGTCCTGGAAGGACAAGCAGACGGGCGAACAGAAGGAGCGGACCGAGTGGCATCGTGTCGCGATGTTCAACCGGCTGGCGGAAATCGCGGCCGAATACCTGCGCAAGGGCTCGCAGGTCTATATCGAGGGTAAGCTGCGCACCCGCAAATGGCAGGACAAGGACGGCCAGGACCGCTACACGACCGAGATCATCGCGGACGAAATGCAGATGCTCGGCGGCCGCGGCGGCGCGGGCGAATCCTTCGGCGGCGGCCCGGGCAAGCAGAGCGGCGGACAGGGCGGACAGGGCGGCAGCCGGGGTGGCCAGGGTGGTGGCATGGCGCCGCCTTCCGATCCCGACTACGAGGACGACATTCCGTTCTAGCCGACGGTCGTCGGATCGTCGTGACATCGAAGCCGCGCGATGGCCAACCCGCCTGCGCGGCTTTCGCGATTCAGTACACTAAGGATCGATCATGGGTGCTTTCAAGGAGCCGCACGGCGGCGAACTCAAGAACCTGTATCTCGACGCGAAGGCGGCTGCCGCCAGGGAAGCCGCGCGCGAGTACCCCAGCTGGGACCTGACGGAGCGGCAGCTCTGCGACATCGAACTGATCTTAAACGGCGCGTTCTCGCCGCTCGAGGGTTTCCTCGGCAAGGCGGACTACGACTCGGTCGTCGAGTCGATGCGGCTCACGAGCGGCGTGCTCTGGCCGATGCCGATTACGCTCGACGTCAGCGAGGCATTCGCCGCGAAGATCAGGACCGGCGATCACGTGGCCCTCAGAGACCTCGAGGGCGTGATCATCGCGACGCTCGAGGTCAGCGACATCTGGACGCCGGACAAGGCAGTCGAAGCGACGCGCGTGTTCGGCACGAGCGACGACAGGCACCCGGCGGTCTGGTACCTGAACCACGTCGCGCACCCGGTCTGCGTCGGCGGCCGGCTGACCGGCATCGAGACGCCGACGCACTACGACTTCAAGCACCTCAGGGACACGCCCGCGGAGATGCGCGCGCGCTTTCGCAAGCTCGGCTGGCGCAAGGTGGTCGCGTTCCAGACGCGCAACCCGATCCACCGCGCCCACCAGGAACTGACGCTGCAGGCGGCGCGCGAGGTCGAGGCGAACCTGCTGATCCACCCGGTGGTCGGCATGACCAGGCCCGGCGACGTCGACCATTACACGCGCGTGCGCTGCTACGAGCACGTGCTGAAGCGCTACCCGGAGCAGACCTCGATGCTGTCGCTCCTGCCGCTGGCGATGCGCATGGGCGGGCCGCGCGAGGCGCTCTGGCACGCGATCATCCGCAAGAACTACGGCTGCACGCACCTGATCGTGGGCCGCGACCACGCGGGTCCCGGCAAGGATTCGCAGGGCAGGGACTTCTACGGGCCCTACGACGCCCAGGAGCTGCTGCAGCAGCACGAAGAGGAACTGGACATCTCGATCGTGCCGTTTCGCGCGATGGTGTACGCGGAGAACCGCGCCCAGCACATCGCCGTGGACGAGGCGACCGAGGACGACCACATTCTCGAGATCTCGGGCACGGAACTGCGGCGTCGCCTGCAGGAAGGCCTCGAGATCCCGGAATGGTTCTCGTTCCCCGACGTGGTCGACGAGTTGCGCCGCACGCACCCGGCGCGTCACCGCCAGGGCTTCACGGTGTTTTTCACGGGCCTGTCGGGGTCGGGCAAGTCCACCATCGCCAATGCGCTGATGTCGAAGCTCATGGAAATCGGCGGCCGCCGCATCAGCCTGCTCGACGGCGACATCGTGCGCAAGCACCTGTCGAGCGAGCTCGGCTTCTCGAAAGAGCATCGCGACCTCAACATCCAGCGCATCGGCTTCGTCGCCAGCGAGATCACGAAGAACGGCGGCATCGCGATCTGTGCGCCGATCGCGCCTTATGCGAAAACGCGGCGCCAGGTGCGCGAGATGGTCGAGCCCGTCGGCGGCTTCATCGAGATTCACGTGGCGACGCCGCTCGAGGTCTGCGAGCAACGTGACCGCAAGGGGCTGTACGCGCTCGCGCGCGCCGGCAAGATCAAGGGCTTCACGGGCATCGACGATCCCTACGAGGTGCCCGAGCGCGCCGAGATGGTCATCGACACCGTCGGCATCTCGCCGGATCTCGCCGCGCACCGCGTGCTCGTCAAGCTCGAGTCGATGGGCTTCATCCGCTGACACGGGCGCTGCGATAGAATCACCGTATGAGCAAGAAACTTTACATCAAGACGATGGGCTGCCAGATGAACGAGTACGACTCGGAAAAGATGGCAGACGTCCTGCGCGCGTCTCATGGCTACGAGCTGACCGAGACGCCCGAGGAGGCGGACCTTCTGCTCGTCAACACCTGCTCGATTCGGGAAAAGGCGCAGGAGAAGGTGTTCTCCGAACTCGGTCGCTGGCGGCTTCTCAAGGAGCGCAACCCGAACGTGAAAATCGGCGTCGGCGGCTGCGTCGCGAGCCAGGAGGGCGACGGCATCACGCGGCGTGCGCCGTTCGTGGATGTCGTGTTCGGTCCGCAGACGTTGCATCGGCTGCCGGCGCTGCTCGACGATGCCGCCAAGGCCGCCCGCTCCGTGGTCGATATTTCCTTCCCGGAAATCGAGAAATTCGACCGCCTGCCGGAACCGCGCGCGGACGGCCCGACGGCTTTCGTATCGGTCATGGAGGGCTGCAGCAAGTACTGCAGCTTCTGCGTCGTGCCGTACACGCGCGGCGAGGAAATCAGCCGCCCGTTCGATGACGTCATTGCCGAAGTCGCGATTCTCGCGGAACAGGGCGTGCGCGAAGTCAACCTGCTCGGGCAGAACGTCAACGCGTATCGCGGCCCCATGCATGACGGCGCGATCGCCGATCTCGCGACGCTCATTTATTACGTCGCCGCGATCGACGGCATCGAGCGCATTCGGTTCACGACCTCGCACCCGGTCGAGTTCACGGACAGCCTCGTCCAGGCTTATGCCGAGGTGCCGAAGCTCGCGAGCTATCTGCATCTTCCCGTGCAGCACGGCTCGGATCGAATTCTCGCAGCGATGAAGCGCGGCCACACGATCCTCGAATACAAACAGAAGATCCGCAAGCTGCGTGCCGTGCGCCCGGGTATTTCCCTGTCGTCGGATTTCATCATCGGCTTCCCCGGGGAAAGCGACAGGGATTTCGAGGCGCTCATGAACCTGGTTGCCGAGGTCGGTTTCGACCAGTCGTTCAGCTTCATCTACAGCGCGCGTCCCGGCACGCCGGCAGCGAGCCTCGCCGATGACACGCCGATGGCCGTGAAGAAGGAGCGGCTGCAGATCCTGCAGGCGCGCATCAACCAGCAGGCCATGGAGATCAGCCGCGCGATGGTCGGCACGACGCAGCGCATCCTCGTCGAGAAGACATCAAGGAAGAGCGTCAGCCAGCTGAGCGGTCGCACGGAAAACAATCGCTGGGTGAATTTCGACGCCGACCCATCCTGCATCGGCAGCTTCGTCGACGTCGTCATCACCGAGGCGCTGCCGAATTCATTGCGTGGCAGGCTCGTCGACAGCCGCGCAGCTTAAGTCAAAACGCCACGTTCGGACACTTCCCAAGTCAGGCGCTTCGCGGTAACCTGTGGCCCAATGATCTATTGTTTCGATAGATTTTCTTTCGTCCCGGCGGCTGTCTCCGGCGCCGTCAAGGTCGTTCCGGCCGCGGGACCCGCAAACAGAGGTTTCAAATACCGATCTTGAATGCTGTTCAGATTTCTCGGGACGTGGTGCTCGAGCCTGCCGATAACAACCGCCTGGCGAATCTCTGCGGTCAGTTTGATGAACACCTGCGGCAAATCGAACGCCGGCTCAACGTCGAGATATCGAGCCGCGGCAATCGCTTTCGCGTGACGGGCAAGGCAGGCGCTGCCGAGGTCGGCGGCGACGTCCTGCTGTCGCTGTTCGAGATGACCGGTAACGAGCGGCTGGATCCGGAACGTGTGCACATGCTGCTGCAGGAATCATTCATGAACGATGCGGACCAACCACGCGGGGCACGCGAAGAAGCGGAAGGGCAGTTCTCTATCCAGACACGCCGCAAGCTCATCCGGCCACGCGGCGCAAACCAGTTGGCGTACGTCAAAAGCATTCAGACGCACGATCTCGCTTTCGGCATCGGGCCGGCGGGAACCGGCAAGACCTACCTCGCCGTGGCCTGCGCAGTCGATGCGCTCGAGAACGAGCATGTGCGACGCATCGTGCTCGTGCGACCCGCAGTGGAGGCCGGCGAGCGTCTCGGCTTCCTGCCGGGCGATCTCTCGCAAAAAGTGGATCCTTATCTTCGGCCGATGTACGACGCGCTGTATGACATGATCGGCGCGGAGCGTGTCACACGACTGATCGAGCGTAACGTGATTGAAATTGCGCCGCTCGCGTTCATGCGCGGTCGTTCGCTCAACGAGTCCTTCGTCATTCTCGACGAGGCGCAGAACACGAGCGTCGAGCAGATGAAGATGTTCCTGACCCGTATCGGTTTCGGCTCGCGCGCTGTCGTCACGGGCGACGTCACGCAGATCGACCTGCCCAACGGCCAGCGATCCGGGCTCAAGAATGCTCCCGAGGTGCTCAGCGGCGTCGAGGGCATTGCGTTCACGTATTTTTCGCCGAAGGACGTTGTGCGGCACCAGCTGGTGCAACGCATCGTCAAGGCGTACGAAGACTGTGAAAGCTCGAAGCCGCGCTGATGGCCGACAATACGCTCGTCATTGACGTCGACGTTGCCCGCGACGCCGCCTCGGTCCCGCCCGTCACCGATATCGAGTCCTGGGTTGCGCGCGCCGTGGCGGGCGCCGGCCGCGCGCTCGCCGCCGGCACCGAGGTGTCGGTGCGTATCGTCGGCGAGGAAGAGAGTCGGCTGCTGAACCGGGAATACCGCGGCAAGGACAGGGCGACCAACGTCCTGTCGTTCCCCGCGGGTCCGGTCGAAGGACTGCCCGCAGGCGAGCCCCGGGTGCTCGGCGACCTCGTAGTCTGCGCGGCCGTGGTCGATGGCGAGGCCTGCGCTGCGGGCCGGCCGGCGGCGGAGCACTGGGCGCACATCGTGGTGCACGGCATGCTGCACCTGCTGGGCTTCGACCACGAAACGGACTCGGATGCCGAAGTCATGGAGGCCCTGGAAACCCGGATATTGACGGGCCACGGAATCCCTGACCCTTATGGAGCAGAAGGCCGGCGAACTGGTACAATCCCCCGGCTATGAACGACAAACCTCCCAGTACCGGCGGCTCCGGTACGCCCGGACTGGTAGCTCGCGTACGACGCGCGATCAGGGGCGAACCCCTGAGCCGCGACGAAATCCAGAGCTTCATCGAATCCGAATTCGACCTCGACGCCGAGGAGCGCAGCATGCTCACGGGCGTTCTCGCGGTATCCGAAACACAGGTACGCGACGTAATGGTGCCGCGCTCACAGATGGTCGTGATCGACGTCGAACTGCCGTTCGACCAGATCCTGAAACTGATCATCGAGTCGGGCCACTCGCGCTTCCCGGTCATCGGCGAGGATCGCGACGAGGTGATCGGCATCCTGCTGGCCAAGGATCTGCTGCGTTATTTCGGCGCGGACGAGGCCAGGGGCGTGCCGATCAGCAAGGTTCTTCGTCCCGCGGTGATGATTCCCGAGTCCAAGCGGCTGAATGCGCTGCTCAAGGAATTTCGCGACAGCCACAATCACATGGCCGTCGTGGTCGACGAGTACGGCGGTGTCAGCGGCCTGCTCACGATCGAGGACGTGCTCGAGGAAATCGTCGGCGACATCGACGACGAGCATGACCAGGAAGAGGCCGAATTCATCCGCCCGGACGGCGACCGCAACGGCAAGCCGAGTTTCGCGGTGCGCGCGCTCACGCGCATCGAGGACTTTAACGACTATTTCGGGTGCGAGCTCGACGACGAGGAATACGATACGGTCGGCGGCCTCGTGATGCACGAACTGGGTCGGCTGCCGCGCCGCGGCGAAAAGGTCCAGTTCGGCGGCTTCGAGTTCGCTGTCATCAAGGCGGACAAGCGACGCATCGATTCGTTACAAGTGCAGCGCCTGGATACCTGAACCGTGGTCAAATACGGTCACTTCATGTTCCGCGTTCCGGCGGACCGGCCACTGATCAGCCGCCTGGTTGCGCTGCTGATCGGCGCCGCGATGACCGCCGCGTTCGCACCGCTGGGATTGTGGTTCCTCGCGCCCGTGCTCGTGTTGCCGCTCCTGTACATTTTCCTGACGGTTTCGCCGCGCGATGCGGCCGGCCACATGTTCTGGTTCGGCCTCGGCCTGTTTCTGACCGGCACATACTGGATCTACATTTCGGTGCATGTGTACGGCAGGGCGGATGAGTGGATTGCTTTCGTCCTCATGATCGGCCTCGCGCTGATCATGTCGTCTTTCCTGTGGCTGGCCGGCTGGCTGGCAAGCCGCCTGTCGCAGGGAGAGACCTGGATACTGATGCTGGTCGGGCCATCGGCCTGGGTCTGCGTCGAATGGCTGCGTGGCTGGGTGCTCACCGGTTTTCCATGGCTCGCGCTCGGCTATGGCCAGATCGATTCACCGCTGTCCGGCTGGGCGCCCGTGCTCGGCGTGTACGGCGTGTCCTTCATGCTCGTGCTGAGTGCCGCGGCTGCGCTCGTGATGGTCATGCATCGCGGCGCCCTCAGAATCCTGGGCTTCGTACTCTGCGTTTCCCCGTGGGTCGCCGGTGGCGTCCTGACACTGGTGGACTGGACCGAACCTGCGGGGCCGGTGGTGCGAGCCAGCGTCGTGCAGGCCGGCGTGGGCCAGGACCAGAAATGGAACGGCGATCAGCTGCGGCCGATCATGGATTTCTACCGGAGTTCGACGCTGAGCGTTGCGGAAAGCCGCATCGTGGTCTGGCCCGAGGTCGCGATCCCGTCGGTCCAGGACCGCGTCGAGCCTTTCATTGAAGTCGTGGAAGCCGAGGCGAGAGACAGCGGGCAGGCCGTTTTTTTCGGTATCCTGGAGCGACGCGCCGATCAGGACGGCGAAAATCAAGTCTTCAACAGCCTTTTCCTCGTCGGCACGGCCGAGCGGCAGGTGTATCGCAAGCGGCACCTGGTCCCGTTCGGCGAATATTTCCCGGTGCCTGCCGGCGTGCGTGAATGGATGAAGATGCAGAATCTCCCGTATGCCGACCTGGCGGCCGGAGAGGACGAGCAGCCCTTGTTCGAATTGTCGGGCGGCCTGATGCTTGCCGCGGCGATCTGCTACGAAGACGCGTATCCCGCGGAAATGGCGTATGCCTATCCCGACGCCAACATCCTGGTCAATGTCAGCAATGACGCCTGGTTCGGCAGGTCCATCGCGCCGCACCAGCACCTGGAAATCGCGCGTATGCGTTCGCTCGAATCCGGGCGGCCGACCGTACGCTCGACGAACACCGGTATCAGCGCCTTCATCGGTCCCAAAGGCGAATTGCTTGCAGTCGGCAGGCAGTTCGTGCCGGAGATCATGACGGCCGATATCGAACCGCGGCGTGGCGATACGCCTTATACGAGCGCAGGCAACTGGCCCATCCTGGGCCTGTGCTTCGCGATTCTCGGCATCTTCTGGATTCGTAATCGCGCCAGCCTCTGATACGCTAGCGGGTTTGGCAAACCAGCGACCGAAACGATAACGATGAGCAAGACCTATAAGCCCGAGATTGTCGAGCAGGAGGCCCAGCAATACTGGACCGAAGCGCGCAGTTTCGAGGTGGGCGAAGACCCCGATAAAGACAAGTTCTACTGCCTGACCATGTTTCCGTACCCGAGCGGGAAACTGCACATGGGGCATGTCCGCGTCTTCACGATCTCGGACGTTATCGCTCGATACCAGCGGATGCTGGGCCGGCACGTGCTGCAGCCGATGGGCTGGGACGCCTTCGGCATGCCTGCGGAAAACGCCGCGATCCAGCGCGGTGTGCCGCCCGCGGAGTGGACCTACCGCAACATCGATGACATGCGCGGCCAGCTGAAACGCCTTGGTTACGCCTACGACTGGACGCGTGAAATCACGACCTGCCGCCCTGAGTACTACCGCTGGGAGCAATGGCTGTTCACGCGGATGTTCAGGAAGGGCCTCGTGTATCGCAAGAACTCCGTGGTGAACTGGGATCCGGTCGACCAGACGGTGCTCGCGAACGAGCAGGTCATCGACGGCCGCGGCTGGCGCTCCGATGCGCTCGTGGAGCGCCGCGAGATTCCGCAGTGGTTCATGAAGATCACGGCCTACGCCGACGAGCTGCTCGACGAGCTCGATCGCATGCCTGGCTGGCCGGACTCGGTCAAGACCATGCAACGCAACTGGATCGGCCGCTCGGAAGGCGTCGAGTTGTCGTTTGACGTCAAGGGCGAAGAGGAGCCCCTGACCGTTTACACGACGCGTCCTGATACGCTCATGGGCGTAACGTATATGGCGGTTGCTGCCGAGCACCCGCTCGCAACCAAAGCGGCCGGGGATAACCCCGAGGTCGCGGCGTTCATCGAAGAGTGCGTCAAGACAGA
>DATCZJ010000008.1:0-35195 GCA_036525955.1 Woeseiaceae bacterium
CGACCGAAGCGATGGTCGCCGACGCGCCGAAGCAAGAGCACAGCCATGGCGGCATGCCGGACATGGGTGGCATGGGTGGCATGGGCGGCATGATGTAAGCCGACCCCGGCCCATCCGCGCTTCATGCGCAACACGAGAAAGCCCGGCTCTGCCGGGCTTTTTCTTTTCAGGCAATGACAGCGCGGTGCCGGCCGTTTCTGGTCGGCGCACATCCTGGCGCACCGCGAGAGGCGCGGTCCTGCAAATGTGGCTGCGGGCCCGCCCTGCAGGAGGCGCGGGTGCGACCCCAGGCTTTCGTCGTGCCGCGCCCCGGCCCGCGTCCCCGGGTACGCAGATATGCTGATTTCGCGCTTGCCGCTGCGGCGCAAACATGGTGTCTGCATGGAGCGCGCGCCGCGATGGTCGCCGACGATCGCTGGCCGCCTCGGAGGGTCCGACCATGAGAGAGATAGAAGTCTGCTGGGGCAGTGCCATCAAGGTCGCCTGGAGCATCGCCTGGCGTCTCGCGCTGTACCTGATCCCCGCCTATGCGCTCGGTATTGCCATGATGATCGTGGCAATGATGGCCGGTGATTCGTTGCAGGGACCGGTTCTCTGGGGCGTGGCGCTTTATTACCTGCTGCAGGTGCTCTGGCTTGCCGCGGTCCTGCTGGCGTTCGTGTTCGCTGTCAGGGGCGTGCTCGGCAGGTCGTATTCGAGTTCGTCAACCCTGAAGGTCCCGCAAGGCTTCCGCGTCACGCTGATCGCGGACGATTGATCGGCGGTAACGCCGAGACCGCTGAAGTGGTCGAGGTGATAGGGACGATCAGGCCTCGAGCGGTCGAGGCAGCCGTCATGCGTATGCGGCGGGACGTTAGGACAATCGGCAGGCACAAAAAAACAGCCGGCGCGCCTTGCGACGCGCCGGCCGTGTCAGTGAATCCCGATCATTCGACTGCCGCTGGTCGCGACGCGTCGGATCAGGCGTTGCCCTTCTGCAATGCCGCGATGCGCTCCGGGATCGGCGGGTGGCTCATGAACAGCCGCTGGATGCCATGGCGCACACTGCCCGAAATGCCGAACGCCTCGAGCGACTCCGGCAACTGCGCGGGCGCGCCCTGTTGCAGGCGATTCAACGCGCTGATCATCGGCTGGCGGCCGTTCAGGGCCGCGGAGCCGGCATCGGCGCGGAACTCGCGCTGGCGCGATACCCACATGACGATCGTGCTCGCGAGGATCCCGAGGACGAGCTGTGCGACCAGCACCGACGCGAAGTAGCCGATGCCGTAGCCCTGCTCGTTGCGCAGCACGACGCGGTCGATGAAATGTCCCACGATGCGCGACAGGAAGATCACGAAGGTGTTGACGACACCCTGCACCAGCGTGAGCGTCACCATGTCACCGTTGGCGACGTGCGAGACCTCGTGCGCGAGCACCGCCTCGATCTCGGGCTTCGGCATGCTGCGCAGCAGGCCCGTGCTGACGGCCACGAGTGCGGCGTTGCGCCTGGCGCCCGTCGCAAAAGCGTTCATATCCGGGGAGTCGTAGATTGCGACTTCGGGCATGTCGATGCCGGCCTGCCGCGCCTGTCGCTCGACGACGTTCAGCAGCCAGGCTTCGGTATCGTTGCCGGGCCGCGTGATCACCCTCGCACCCGTGGCCCGCTTGGCCATGAACTTGGACATCGCGAGCGAGATGAACGAGCCGCCGAAACCGATAACCAGCGACAGCACGAGCAGCGCCTCGTAATTGATGCCGGCGCCGCTCTCGTCGAGGATGCGATCCACGCCAAGCAGGCGCAGGACGACGCTCAGAACCAGGACAACCGCCAGGTTCGTGGCAAGGAACAGGGCGATACGTTTAATCATTGAAATTACTCCGGATAAAAGACCCTAGATTGGATCCGGACATTGGGTAAAAGTTGCGTTTTTTCAAGGGCGGCCCGAGCCGAAATCCTGTCAATTGGTAGAAGCCCGAATTGTTTGCTTGGCGCAAAGGCCTATAAGTGATCTGCTGGCGGGAGACCGCCTGCGTTGCTACGGGATGGAGGTAAGTCAGATGTCAATCCTGCGCAAGATCGAGCCTCGCAAAGGGGCGATTGATGTAAGACGGACTATGCCTATCACCCAGAGCATGGGGGAGTTCTTCGAGGACTTCCCACCACGCCGCTGGATGGAGACTTTTGAGCCCTTCGGATTCAAATGGCCTGTCGGCATCGATTACGAGCGGAGTTTCCGCCTGGATGTCGTCGACCATGAGGAGGAGCTCATAGTCCGAGCCGAACTGCCCGGCGTCGAGAAGGATGACGTCGAGGTCACCGTATCGGGCGATCGCCTGATCATTGAGGCCGAGAGGGAGTTCGAGGAAGAAGACACGAAGGATGCGTACTATCGGCATGAACTCGGCTACGGGAAACTTATGAGAACGGTTGCCCTGCCGGTCGAGGTGGATTCTGAAAAGGTTCACGCGGAGCTGAAGGACGGTATTCTGAGCGTCACGCTTCCGAAGATCCGGGTGGCGGAACGGCACACAGTGAAAGTTGCCTGACGAAGTAGCTGTGTGTGAGACTGCCGGGACGGCTGCGGCCGCCCCGGCTTTTCATTTCCGGGGGCGGCGCAGATGCCACCAGAGCCGGATCCCGAGAAGTATCCCGAGGATCGTCGCGTAGACGAGCGGTTCGGCGATATCCTGTTTTACCTGCCACCAGAAATGCCAGACACCGAGCGCGCCGACGAGGTACACGGCGTTGTGCAGCAACTGCCAGCGTCGCCCGAGACGCCGCCGCATGCCGTTCGTCGAGGTCGCTGCGAGTGCCGTCAGGAGCACGAGGGCCGTGAAGCCGATCGTGATGAACGGCCGCTCCACCAGATCCTCCGCGATCGCGGACAGGCGCATTCCCTGGTCGAGAATCAGCCAGGTCAGAAAGTGGTTCAGCGCGTAGAAAAACGTAAACAGGCCGAGCATGCGGCGGAATTGCAAAAGCTGGTTCCAGCCGCTGATGCGGCGCAGTGGCGTGACGGCCAGCGTGATCATGATGAAGCGCAGGGCCCAGTTGCCGAAGCGATCCAGGATCTCCTCCACCGGGTTGGCACCGAGCCGGCCCGTGATCTCGAAGGCGTCGGTTATGACGAAGACAGCCGGTAGCAGGCAGACGACGAACACCAGCGGCTTCCAGAAGAAGCGGATGTGCCTGACGGTGAACAAGTTCAGAAATTTCGTCGCAGGTCGATGCCCTTGTAGAGGTGCGCCACCTGTTCGCCATAGCCATTGAACATCAGCGTCGGCTGCTTGGACGCGAAAACGCCTGAACCGATGCGCCGCTCGCGGGCCTGGCTCCATCGCGGGTGGTCGACTTCGGGATTGACGTTCGCGTAGAAACCGTACTCCCGCGGCTGCGACAGGTTCCAGCTGGTCTCCGGTCGCGCCTCGGTGAAACTCAGGCGCACGATGCCCTTGATGCCCTTGAAACCGTACTTCCAGGGCACGACGAGCCGGATCGGCGCGCCGTTCTGGTTCGGCAAGACCTCACCGTAGAGACCCAGGGCCAGGATCGGCAGCGGGTTGGTCGCCTCGGCGATCGTGAGGCCCTCGCGGTAGGGCCAGTCGAGTACGCGCCGCCTGACGCCGGGCATGCGCGCCGGGTCCGCCAGCGTCTCGAAGGCGACGTATTTCGCTTTGGACGTCGGCCGGAAGTACTTCACCACCTCGGCCAGCGAGATGCCCACCCAGGGAATGACCATGGACCAGGCCTCGACACAGCGCATGCGGTAGATGCGTTCCTCGAGGTCGAACGGGCGAATGAAATCCTCGAAATCGAAGGTGCCGGTCTTTTCCGCATGGCCGTCGACCGTGATCGTCCAGGGCCGGGCGCGGAAGTCGCGCGCATAGACGGCCGGGTCGGCTTTGCCGGTACCGAATTCGTAATAGTTGTTGTAGGTCGTGATGTCCTCGTAGGAATTCGGCGCTTCCTCCGTGCTGAAGTCGCTCGGCCGGACGTCAGCCAGATTGCCGCGCGCCGCGTCCGGTACGACCGCGGCCAGGGCCGGAGGGACCAGCAGGCTGCCGCCCGCGATGGCGCCCGCGCGGATGAAGTCGCGCCGGTTCAGCCAGTTGTCCTTGCTGGTGATCTCCGATGGCCTGATGTCCGCTGGCTTCCTGATCAGCACGTCCGCACTCCCGAGTATTCGATATATGAGCAGACCGGATTATGCATCCGAATATTTCAGGAATGAGTGGCCATCGTCGCGCGGCAACAACTTGTTACAGCCAGTGTCACTGCCGGCGAAGCGGCGAAAGCCCCGTTTCGGGCATGGCGCGGCGCGGCCGGGACCGTTCAGCGGACGTTCAAGGCCACGGGGGCACACTTGATATCGAATCACCGGACCGCATCTCTTGCTTGCAAGGAGGATTGGGCCAATGAACGAAAGGCTGTCGAACATCGAGCGTGACAACAATCGGGTGACCCCGAGCGCGACACTGCGCGTCGAGGTCATTGCCGATTTTGTCTGTCCGTTCTGCTTTGTCGGGAAGCGCCGCCTCGATGCGGCGCTCGAGGCTGTCCGCGGCCCGTGCGAGGTGAGCTGGTACCCCTACCAGCTGAACCCGGACATCCCCGCCGAGGGCCTGCCGTTCGACGTCTACCTGACGCACCGGTTCGGCAGCCCCGCCAGCGTGCAGCCCGTCCTCGACCAGCTGACCGCCGAGGGTCAGAGCGCCGGCATCGAGTTTCGCTTCGACCGCATACGGCACGTGCCGAACACGCTGCCGGTGCACCAGCTCATGCACCTGGCCGGGACCCGCGGCCTGGACCAGTCCGCGCTGGCTGACGACCTGTTGCGGGCGTTTTTCGAGCAGGGTCGAAATATCGGCGAGCGCGGTGAACTGATCGATATCGGCGCAGCGCACGGCCTGGGCGCGGAAGAAATCGGCAAGGCGCTCGAAAGTGACGAGATCCGGCAGATCGTGCTGTCTCAGGAAGCCAAGGCGCGCGCCAGCGGTCTCGCGGGCGTGCCGGGCTACCTCGTCAACCGTCGGCTGCTGATGGTCGGCGTGCAGACGACCGAGAGTTTCGTAGCCGCATTCGACCGGGCAATGTTCGGCGAGGTCTCCGACACGCTGGTGTCACCGACGCTGCACTAGCCAGTCGAGCACAAGGCGATTCACCTCGGCGGGTTTCTCCTGCTGGCTCCAGTGTCCGCAGTCTTCGAGCATGTGGATCGTCAGGTCGCGGATCAGCGGTTTCATGGCCTCGATGTGATAGGGCGCGATCAGCACGTCATCGACCGCGCCGATGAAGAGTGTCGGGATATCGATCTGCTGTGACACGCCCTCGAGGCGCTGCCAGTTGCGGGTCCAGTTGCGGTACCAGTTGATCGCGCCGCGAAAACCCGACCGTTCGAATGCCTCCGTGTAGTAATCCAGCTCTGCCTCGTCGAGGAGCGTCGAACCCGATGCTGTGGGCGACCGAAGCGTCTTCAGCAGGCTCACCACGCGGTACCGCGGCGGCATGGCCTCGAACTTCTCGCGAGTGATCGGAAGTCGACGCATTACCTTGCCGATGAAGCCGCGGACGTCGCCCGCGAGAGCCACGTCCGCTTCATCGGAGTCCTGGAAATTGACGATGTAGTAGTCGTCGCCGAAACGCGCGCGCATCAGCGCAATCGGATCTTCGGCGGTGCGCGGCATGTGCGGGATATTCAGTATCACGAGCTTCTCGATTCTCGCCGGGCGCAGCATCGCCATCTGCCAGAGCAGAAGTGCCCCCCAGTCGTGGCCGACGAATATGGCGCGCTCGAGTCCCAGCGCGTCCAGCATGCCGCAGACATCGGCGATGAGATTGTCGGCGCAATAGTCCTCGACCTTCGATGACACGGTGGTTCGGCCGTAGCCCCGCATATCGGGCGCGATTGCGCGATAGCCCGCTTTCGCAAGAGCGGGCAACTGGTGCCGCCAGGAGAACGCGATCTCCGGAAAGCCGTGCAGCAGGATCACGGCCGGGCCGCTGCCCGCTTCGTAAACGGCCATTTCGATGCCGTTGGTTCTGATGAATGCAGGCAGCGGAAACATGCCGGCATTTGACAGCAAAGCCGGCGAAACCGCAAAGTTGCCAGCCATGAATACTCGTATCGGCCTGGCCTTGTGCGCCGGCCTGTTCGCGGCGGCGCTGACCGGCTGCGGGCCGGCCGAAAAACCCGTCGCTTATGACGTCCTGCTCCGTGGCGGCACGGTGTACGACGGACTCGGTAATGCGCCGCTTGTCACGGACGTCGCGATCAACGGAGACCGCATCGCGGCGATCGGTAATCTCGCGGGCGCCACTGCTGCGCGTGAAATCGATGCGACGGGCAGGGCGGTCGCGCCCGGTTTCATCAACATGCTGTCATGGGCTACCGAATCGCTGATCGCGGATGGCCGCGGCATGAGCGACCTGAAGCAGGGTGTGACGCTCGAGGTCATGGGCGAAGGCTGGTCGATGGGGCCGGTCAACGACGCCTTGCGCGAGGAGATGAAGAAGTACCAGCGCGACATCGTCTACGACATCGAATGGTCGACGCTCGGTGAGTATCTCGAATACCTCGAGAACAAGGGGATTTCTCCCAACGTTGCTTCGTACGTCGGCGCGACGACGCTGCGCATCCTCGAGGTCGGATACGACGATCGACCTGCGACGCCCGAAGAACTCGCGCGGATGCAGGCGCATGTCCGGACTGCCATGCGCGAGGGCGCAATCGGCGTCGGCTCGTCGCTGATTTACGCACCCGCCAACTTTGCCGATACCGACGAACTCACCGCGCTGGTCGGCGCCGCGGCCGAATTCGGTGGCCGCTATATTTCCCATATTCGCTCGGAAGGCAATCGATTCGAGGAAAGCGTCGCGGAGCTCATCGAAATCTCGCGCGTGACGGGCGCCCCTGCCGAGATCTACCATCTCAAGGCGGGCGGCCGTGACAACTGGCACAAGCTCGACAAGGTCTTCGACATGGTCGAGGCGGCTCGCGCTGATGGCCTCGCGATCACGGCGGACATGTATACCTACACGGCCGGCGCGACCGGGCTCGATGCCTCCATGCCGCTCTGGGTACAGGAGGGCGGCGACGAGGCATGGTTTGCGCGCCTGGAAGATCCGGCCATTCGCGAGCGCGTCATCGCGGAAATGAGCGCGTCTCAGGACGACTGGGAAAACCTGCTCTACCATGCGGGCCCCGAAGGCGTCCTGTTCATCGGGTTCCGCAATCCGGACCTGCGCCACCTGATCGGCAAGACCCTTGCGGAAGTGGCCGAGATGCGCGGCAAGACGCCGGCCGAAACCGCCATCGACCTCGTGCTCGAGGATAGAAGCCGCGTCGACACGGTCTATTTCCTGATGTCGGAAGACAACGTTCGCCGCAAGCTGGTCAAGCCCTGGGTCAGCTTCGGCTCCGATGCGGAGGCCTCGGCACCCGAGGGCGTGTTCCTGAATTCCAGTACGCATCCCAGGGCCTACGGGACCTTCGCGCGATTACTCGGTCGTTATGTGCGCGACGAGGGGCTGCTGCCGCTCGAAGAAGCGATCCGCAAACTCACGTCGCTGCCGGCAGCCAACATCGGCATCCGGGAGCGCGGCCGGATCGAACAGGGCTATTTCGCGGACATCGTGATCTTCGATCCCGAGCGCATCAGCGACCACGCAACGTTCGAGCAGCCGCTGCAGTACGCGACCGGCGTAGAGCACGTATTCGTGAACGGCATCCAGGTGCTTGACGGTGGCGAGCATACCGGGGCGATGCCGGGTCGATTCGTGCGCGGCCCCGGCTGGACCGGCTGGCAGCAGTGATGACGCGGCTGACGGTGTACCGTCAGCCCGGGTCGGATCGCCGCTGGCGCCGGTTGGCGACCGCGAAAGTTTGTCCTTCGCGGGATTTCGAAGGCATGATTGCCGATACAGTTGCCGAGCCGGGAATGTCAGGCCAATAAAGCGTGATGCGTTTTACTTTCGCAGCAGGGGCGAGCGCATGTCGAGAACGGAAAAAGAACTGCAGGCATGGGCGAGAAAGTCGGTATCGCTCTATGACCATATTGGTATATCGATCGACAGCGCAACCGACGGAACCTACCGCTGTTCGGCGCCATGCCACCGGAACAACGCGGACCATGACGGTTCCGTGCATCCCGCGGTGATCTGGCTGCTGGCCGAACTGGCCGGCGCGCTCGCGCTCATCGCCGAGGGAATCCACGAGGAGAATTTCGCGCTGGTGCGCCGCGTGAGCATCGACTTCAAGAAGCTGGCGACATCGGCGGTCACCGCGGAAGTCGAATTCACCGAGGAGGACATGGCCGACGTGTTCGAAGTGCTCGAATCCGAAGGCCATTGCGACGTCGACGTCCTGTCGATTGTCAGGGACGCCGAGGGGCGCGTGATCGCGGAGGCCACCTGCTCCTACACGATCCGCGCCAAGCGTAACTGATCGGCGCCGTTCAGATCTTGATGCCGAGGCCCTTCAGCATGGGTCGGACGAAGGGCATGCGGATCACCGGCATCAGGTAACGATAGAGTCTTCCCGACACGTAGACCGCTTTGCCTTTTTCCAGCGCGGCGAGGCCTTCGCGCACGACCACATCGGCGTCGTACCAGAAAAAGCCCGGGGAGTTGCGCTTCATCTTCGCGAGCCGTTCCGACTGGTGAAAGTCGGTGTGCGTGAAGCCGGGGCATAGCGCCATGACGTGTACGCCGTCATCCCTGACCGTTGCCGACAGCGACCGGGACAGTGCGATCAGGTAGGTCTTGGTCGGGCCGTAGTTGCAGTCGCCCGCCACCGTGAGCTGGCCCGCGACCGATGCGACGTTCAGGACCCGGCCATAACCGCGCTCGCGCATTGCCGGTACGAAAAAATGGCAGAGCAAGGCGTAGGACGTCATCATCAGATCGAGGTGCGATTTCTGCGCGGTCCAGTCGCGGACCGCGAGCAGGTCGGGCCCTGCCGAGCCCGCATTGTTAATCAGCATGTCCACGTCGAGGCCGCGGGCAACGGTCGTTTCGTACAGCGCGGCCGGTGCCCGGGCGTCGGAGAGGTCGGCGGCAATGACGTCGACGTCGATCCCGAATTCATCGCGCAGCGTGCCGGCGAGCGTCTCCAGGGCCGCTGCGCGTCGCGCCACGAGCACGAGATCCTTGCCCTGCGCGGCCAGCTGGCGCGCAAATTCGCTGCCGAGCCCGGCCGATGCGCCGGTAATGAGTGCGCGGCCCCTGCTCATGCCGGTATCTCGCGAACCGCGCGAGGATATTGTCCGCTTTCGCGATCAGCTGGAATCCCCGTGCTGCGATGGGTTGCGGTGCGCCGGGCACCCGGATCAGCGCCGCGCCGCAAGATCGCAGCTTCGGGGCCTGTCAATACTGTTTCGATTCCGGCATGGAGGTGCGACGGACGTCCTCGCGGCCCAGAAAGTTGATTGTCGGCCACCGCCGGTGCGGTGATCGCCGTGCAAAGCAGCGCTGCGCAGCTCGGTTTCATCCGGTACTCCCTCGAAGCGGTTCTCGTTGTCTGATCCTGGCGCCTGAATGCGGGCGCAGTCGCACATTATGCTTGTTTTTTAACCGCCGGCCCGTTAATTTGCCCCCTGACGTTGATGGGGACGAGTAGGCAGCTCAACCAGGCGTGAGCGACCGGGGGACGGTGAGAGCCCCGGGCCAGGACCTGCCGAATATCACCCCGGAGTCGCCACCCGAAAGGCTGCAGGCCGAGTAGGCCTGGCCGGCTGGCCCACGAAAAGGGCGACGGGTCCCGATGACCCAGAGGCGGCGCGCGAATGCTGCGCCGTGAAACCGGGTGGTACCGCGACGAATTCCGATCGCCCCGGGTGTGATGAGCACCCGGGGCGTTTTCGTATCTGGAGTAGAGCGTTTTGACATTCAAAGAAGTCAGCAGCCGTTACGACGGCCCGACACTGGAAACCGGGGTCCTCGAGTTCTGGCGCGAGCACGACGTATTCGCCAGGACGCTCGAGATGTCCGAGGGGCGCCCGCAATTCAGCTTCAACGAGGGACCGCCGACGGCCAACGGCAAGCCGGGCATTCATCACGTGCTGGCGCGCAGCTTCAAGGACATCTTTCCGCGCTACAAGACCATGCGGGGCTACCACGTGCCGCGCAAGGCGGGGTGGGATACGCACGGCCTGCCGGTCGAGCACGAGATCGAGAAGGAACTCGGCATCTTCGACAAGAAGGAGATCGAGGCCCAGGTCGGCGTCGCCGAGTTTACGCGTCGCTGCCGCGAGTCGGTCATGCGATACATCGGCGACTGGGAGAAGATGACGGAGCGCATGGGCTTCTGGGTGAATCTCGACGAGGCCTACTACACGCTCAACAACAGTTACATCGAGTCCGTGTGGAACCTGTTGCAGAAGATCTGGGACAAGGACCTGATCTACCGTGGCTACAAGGTCGTTCCCTACGATCCGCGCATCGGCGCGACGCTCTCGTCGCACGAACTCGCGCTCGGTTACAAGGAGGTCGAGGATCCGTCGATCACCGTGCGTTTCAAGGTGGCGGACGCGGACGACACCTGCTTCCTGGTGTGGACGACCACGCCCTGGACCTTGCCTTCGAACCTGGCGCTCGCGGTGGGCGAAGACATCGACTACAGCTATTGCGAGTCGGACGGACAGACGCTGATCGTTGCCGAGGCGCTGCGCGAAGCCGTGTTCAGGGACATCGAACATGCCGTCGTGAGGACCGTGAAGGGCCGCGATCTCGTGGGCATCCGATACGAACGGCTGTTCGATTATCTCGAGGTCGATGCGGACAAGGCGTTTACCGTGTTGCCGGCCGACTTCGTCAGCACCGAGGATGGCACCGGCATCGTGCATACGGCGCCGGCCTATGGCGTGGACGATCTCGCGCTCGGCCAGGCGCACGGTCTGCCGGTCGTTCATGGCGTCGGCCTCGACGGCCACTTCGTTGCCGAGGTCGAGCCGGTGGCCGACCTGTTCTTCAAGGACGCGGACAAGGTCCTGATCCGCATACTCAAGGAACGCGGACTGATGTTCCGCTCGGAGCGCTACAAGCATAACTACCCGTTCGGCTGGCGCACGGGCGACCCGATTCTCTACTACGCCAAGGACGCCTGGTACATCCGGACGTCGGATTTCCGGGAGCGGATGGCCGAGCTGAACCGGACGATCAACTGGGTGCCTGAACACATTCGCGACGGGCGCTTCGGCAACTGGCTCGAAAACAACATCGACTGGGCATTGTCCCGCGAGCGGTTCTGGGGCACGCCGCTGCCGGTCTGGACGGACGGTGAGGACGGCTACAAGTGCATCGGCTCGGTCGCCGAGCTCGAGTCCCTGACGGGACAGTCGCTGACGGACCTCGACCTGCATCGACCGGCCGTCGATGACATCACGTTCGAACTCGACGGCAGGACCTGGCGCCGCGTGCCCGAGGTCATCGACTGCTGGTTCGATTCGGGCGCGATGTCGTATGCGCAATGGCATTACCCGTTCGAAAACGAGGACAAGTTCGAGAAGCATTTCCCGGCCGACTACATCTGCGAGGCGATCGACCAGACGCGCGGCTGGTTTTACACCCTGCATGCGATCGCCACGCTGGTCTCCGACAGCGTGGCGTTCAGGAACTGCATCTGCCTGAACCTGATCGTGGACAAGGACGGCCAGAAGATGTCGAAGTCGAAGGGCAACATCATCAACCCCTACGACGTTTTCGACACGGTCGGCGCAGACGCTCTGCGCTGGTATTTCCTCGCGCGCCTGTCGCCGGACGTGCCGAAACGCGTGTCCGTCGACATCGTCGCCGACGTGGCCAGTTCCTTCATCAACACGTTCTGGAACACCTACGGCTTCTTCGTGCTGTACGCGCGCCTCGACAAGATCGACCTGAAGCGCGACGTGCCCGTCGCAGAGCGGCCCGAGATTGATCGCTGGGCGCTGGCGCTGTTGCACAGGACGATCACGACGGTGACCGAGTCGCTCGACCGCTTCGACGCGAAGTCGGCGGGTGAGGCCATCGAGTCCTTCGTCGACCAGCTCAGCAACTGGTATGTGCGACGCAATCGCCGGCGCTTCTGGAAGTCGACCGATCCCGCGGACAAGCAGGCCGCGTACCTGACGTTATACGAGTGCCTGAAGGGCGCCCACGAACTCATGGCGCCGTTCGTGCCGTTCATGGCTGAAAACGTCTACCAGAACCTGGTCCGGGCCGTGGATGCGGACGCGCCGGTTTCGGTGCACATGGCCGCCTGGCCCGAGGCAAAGCCCGAGTGGCAAAACGATGCGCTGCTGCACGACATCGGCGTGGTGCAGAAGGTCGTGAGCCTGGCACGCGCGGCGCGCGGCCATTCCGGCGTGCGCACGCGCCAGCCATTGACGCGGTTGCTGGTCAGGGCGCCTGACGATGCGGCCGCGCAAGCGCTCGACAGTCACCGGGACCAGATACTCGAGGAACTCAACGTCAAGTCGATCGAGTTCATCGCGCGTGACGCAGGGCTCGTCAGTTACCGCATCAAGCCGAACCTGCCAAAGCTCGGCAAGCAGTACGGCAAGCTGTTGCCGCAGATCAAGGCGGCGTTGCTCGATGCGGACGGCGCGGCGATCGCCGGGGCGGCCGCGCGTGGCGAGGCGTTCGTGATCGAGGCCGGTGGCCAGCAGATCCCGCTGCAGGGAGACGACGTCCTGATCGAAACGCATTCCGCCGAGGGTTATTCGTGCGAGGCGGACGCGGGTTACCTGACCGCGCTCGATACGACCGTAACGGAGGAACTCGTTGCCGAGGGCCTGGCGCGGGAAATCGTGCGTTCGGTGCAGGACGCCCGCAAGCAGGCGGGTCTCGAAGTGTCGGACCGGATCACCCTGGGCGTGTCCGGCTCGGCCGCCGTCGAAAAAGCCCTGGCGGCGCATCGCGACTACGTGATGAGCGAGACGCTGGCGACCTCGTGGCAGGTCGGGCAGGCGAGCCCGACCTGGTCGGCCGACCGCGCGCTCGGCGAAGATCACTGGAAGATCGAGTTCACCCGTTAGATCAGAAGCTGCGTTTGGCTTCGAGCAGGAACTGCACGCTGTCGATGGAATCGTCGCCGTCGAGTGCAAATGCGACGTCGAAGTGCACGACCTTGGTCGACGAAATGCGCGTCAGTGGCAGCCGCAGGCCGAAGCCGATGTCCTTGAGCCAGCCCTGTCGGGGTTCGTCGACGGGGCTCGGACCCCAGACACGCCCGATGTCGGCAAACACGGCGCCACCGACCCGGAACAGGCGCCAGGGATACCAGTCGGTGTAGTAGCGCTGTTCGACGGTCACGAGCAGCTTCGATTCGCCGGTCTGGTAACGCAGCGGGTATCCGCGCAAGCCGGTGTCGCCGCCCTGTCTGATCAGGTTGTCGAGGTCGAGCGCGTGGCCGGCGCTGCCCGACAGCGACGCGAAAAAGACGCGCTTCCGGGATTGCGTGTGATAGAAGCGCGAGTCGAAGTTGAACAACACGTTCGCGCTGCGGCCTGACTCGCGGCGCCCGGATACCGATGTCGACGCGAGTAGCGCCGTCGCATCCATCGATCCGAAGCCATGGCTCGCGCTTGCGGCGTAGACCAGTGCGTCGCGGTCCGCGCCGAGGCTGTCGTCCGCCCAGCCGAGCGAGCCGGTCCAGCGCGTGCCCATCTGGAAGTCCTCGTGCTTGCCGATCTGGTCACGATTCATCGAAGTGGCAAATTCGTTTTCGAGGATCTCGACGCTGACGAAGCCGTAAACGAGTTTGCGGTCCTCGGGTATGAGCGAGGGCAAGGTCGGTGTTTGCACCGTCGAGAACTCGGCCTGGTCGTGCACGATGCCGGCAGTCCAGCGAGTGACCCAGTTATCGCGCAGCCCGCGAGACCAGCCATACCATCCCGCGAGGTAATGCGCCTGCTCGCGATACTCGGCGGATTCCTCGCCGAGTGCGTAGATGGTTTCCCGGCTGTCGCGATCGAGGCCGCTCACACCGGTGGACCAGCGCGTGTCGAGCGCATAGAACGGACGCTCGATGCGGATGCGCTGCTCGTGCCCGTCAGAGTTGTTCGACTGCAGGAGTTGCAGCGATACCCAGCTGCGGCCAAGGTGTCGGTCGAAAAACGCGAACGTGTCTTCCGTGCGGTCCACGTCGTTGTCGTGAACGTAGCGCAGGTTCTGCCCGCGCCCGAGAAGGTTGGCTTCCTCGACCCCGATGCGTGTTCTGTTCTCGCCCCCGCTGCGCGACAGCGACAGCTCAGGGGAGATCGACCAGATGTCACGCGTTCGAACCAGCAGGTCGACAACGCCGTTTTCGTAACTGAGCGGCTCTATCTCGGCGTCGTAGAGATACTTGTTCTGGCGCAGAATCCGTTCGGTTTCCTCGATACGCTGCCTGGAGAAGGGCTCTCCGGGCCCGAACAGCAACTGCTTGCGGACCGTGCTGTCGCGCGTGATGACGTGGAGCCGGTTGGCGGCCCGGTACAACGCCCTGTTTTCCTCCGGGTTGTCCAGGTCGAATACGTCGGCCTTGTCGAGGATCACGTCGCCGATGACGGCGCCCGCCTGCTCGAGCGCGTCGAAGTCGGGCGTGTCATCCGCCAGCGCAGGTAACGAGAGCAGCCAGAGAAAGAGGGTCAGTGACGGCAAGTCACGGGGCATATTTGGTCTCCACGGGCCTATTCTAGTCTGCGGAAAGACTCACTTGCGCGTTTCTTCATAACTCTGATATAAGAACCAAGCGCAACATTATGATTGATGGGAAGTAGCAAAAGGACTTGCGAGGCCATGCAGGGGCCTTGGGACACTGGAAGTTACCGACTCCAACGAATAAAAAGCGTAAACGAAAACATCACCGAACGCTGGAGTGGCAATGACAGACCACGTCGATCGCTTTTACGCGGCACTCACCGTGCTCGCGGGGCATGGCCATATAAAACAAAGACTTATGAAGGCCTTTGGCGATTACCTGGCCGAAATTCACGAAGATGAATTGCCGTCGACGGCAAAGCCGGCCTTTGCCGAATTGAACTCCGCCATGCACAGGGTTTCGCCGTTGAATGGCGAGGGCCCGATTTGCGCATCGATTCGCAAGATGTCACTCGACGAAGCCAGCGACTGCGCGGCCCGGATCGTCGCCCTCTATGGCGAAGTAGTTCGTTGCCAGGCCGACGATCAGATCGGCCTGCCGCTGGGCGGCGAGGACAAGGTCCGCGTCCCGCCCTTCCTCGTGAAGTCGGTTTAGGCGCCGGACGCCACGGGCTACAGGGCCGGTCTCACCGGGTAGTAGACGTAGGTGATCAGCTCGGCCTCGGGTACCTTGCCCGGGTCGCTCACATAGGATTCCCAGGCCGGGCCGTTGCGCTCGATTCCCAGTGCGGCCAGGTAGGCCGAAATCTTCCGGTGTGTCGTCGCGAGGTCCCGATAGGAGCCAGTGTGTTTCACGCGGATCGCGGGCCCGCCGTAGGTCTGCCCGAGCCTGACCCCGGTGGCATTGCGCGGCGTGCCCTCGCCGACACCGCGGACCGGAATGGCCGCATCGAAAAGCAGTGCCGCCCCGCTCCATGAGCGGGTGATAGACAGCGGGGCGCCGGCTTCCTGCAGGTCATGGCGGTCGATGAAATTCAGAATGTCGAAATACGCACGGCCCATGGCTTCGGAAATGGCGCCTGGCTCCGGTTGCGCTGTTGTCTCGAGGTATGCGATATCCGCGGCCTCGACCACCAGGTGCTCGACCTCGAGATCGCTGAAATCGACGCGGGGCAGGCTTTCGGCCAGTGACTTCAGGTTCTCGAGGCCTCTCTCGTGGTCCCGGGCGATCACGCTGCCGAGCAGCGACGCAAAATAGCGGCCGATGATGTTGAAACCGTAATCCGACTCGAATCCCCAGGTCACGACCGTTGTGCCGGAGCCGGGCGCAAGATCGAACCAGGACCTTGCTGCGCCGGTTTCGCCCGGATTGACGGCGATGCCGACGTGCTCCGGAGCCCGACTTTCGACGATGGTCTGCGTACCGCTGCCGATCACGGTGCCGTCCCATGTCATGACCGCGCCGACGCCGCGGCTGTTGCCAGAGTAGATGAATCGGGCGTTCGGATCCGATTCCGCGAGCGGCGACCACAACGCCTGCCGGCGAAAGTCGTTGATCTGCGCAAACACGGTAACCGGGTGCGCGTCGATCTCGACGGACACCTGGACGCGATGCTCGCTCGGCAACAGGAAGCCGACCAGGATCAATGCTGCGATGGCGGCGGCGCTGCCGTAGAGCACTTTTTGCACGAATATGCCTCACGGCCATGAATCGGGTGCGAGATTATTCCACATCTCGCGCGTGTTCGGCACAATGCAGCCATGAACCCGTCAATCAACAAGGATCTGCCGATCGGCGTCTTCGACTCCGGCGTCGGCGGTCTCACCGTGCTGCATGCGATCCGTGCAGCGTTGCCCGCCGAGAATCTCGTGTACCTCGGCGACACCGCGCGGCTTCCATATGGCACGAAAAGCCCCGCGTCGATCGAGCGCTACGCGTTACAGGCGGCTGAAAAACTGCGCGAACAGGGCATCAAGCTCCTGGTGGTTGCGTGTAACACGGCGTCGGCCGTCGCGTTGTCGGCGCTGCGCGAACGCTTTGCGCCGCTGCCGGTCATCGGGGTGGTCGAACCCGGCGCGACTGCGGCGGTCCGTGCTCGCCCGGGCGGTTCGCACCTGGTGCTCGCCACGGAGGCGACCGTTCGCCTCGGCGCCTACCGCAAGGCTATCGCGGCGGCCGACCCGCAAGCGACGGTGCGCGAGCAGGCCTGTGAAATGATGGTTGCCCTGGCGGAGGAGGGCTGGACCGATGGCGCCATAGCGGAGTCCATCGTGCGCCGCTATCTCGAGCAGGCAAGCGGCGAGACGCCCGACACGATCATACTGGGCTGCACGCATTTTCCACTGCTGAAGGACGCTATCGGCCGCGTCGCCGACGGGCGCGTCACGCTCGTGGACTCGGCGAGCACGACGGCGGCCGTCGTGCAGGCGACGCTCGACGCCATGTCTGCCCGGGCCGATCGGGCCGCGGGCAGCCTGCGGCTGCTTGCCACTGACGGCGCCACGCGCTTTGCGAGAGTCGGCGGCCGCTTCCTCGGTGCCGACCTGTCCTACAAGGACGTCGAACTCGTCGATCTCTGAGTCACCTGCGGTCGCTTGTGCGATAATCCGGTCGACTTTCCAAGACCCAGGGGTAAGCCGTGATTCTTCGATCCACCATGCGCCGGGCGAGTGTCGCTTTCGTTGCCGTTGTTATCGCTGCCTGTGGCCCCGAGCCCGCGCCCGAGACCACGATCACGACCGTCGAGGCCGCAAACCCGAGACCCGAAATCTATGCCGAATTCACACTGACGGCCGATCTCGGCCATCTGAGCGACCAGCAGCGCCAGATGATCCGCTTGCTGATCGAGGCGTCCAAAATCATGGATCACCTGTATTGGCGGCAGGCCTATGGTGACGATTACAAGGCGTGGCTCGAATCGATAGAGGACCCTGGCGTGCGGCGGTTCGCCGAGATCAACTACGGTCCCTGGGATCGGCTCGACAGCGATCGGCCGTTTATCGAAGGCGTCGGGCCCAAACCGCCGGGCGCCAATTTCTATCCCGTGGACATGAGCAAGTCCGAGTTCGAGGAGGCTTACCTGCCGGGCAAGGCGGGACAGTATTCGCTCGTAAGGCGCGACCAGGACGGCAAGCTGACGCTGGTTCCCTACCACGTCGCGTATGCCGAGGAACTCGCCGAGGCCGCGGAGTTGTTACGCGATGCGGCAAAGCTCGCCAAGGACCCGGATTTCGCGAATTACCTGAAGCTGCGCGCGGCGGCGCTGATCAGCGACGATTTCCAGGTCAGCGACATGTACTGGATGGACGTGAAGAATAACGAGGTCGATGTGGTCATCGGGCCGATCGAAACCTACGAAGATCTCCTGTTTGGCTACCGCACGGCCTACGAGGCCTACGTGCTCGTCAAGGACCTCGAGTGGAGCGATGCGCTGAGCCGCTTCGCCGATTTCCTGCCGGTGTTGCAGGAGGGCCTGCCGGTTCCCGACAAGTACAAATGGGAATCGCCGGGCACGGACGCCGACCTCAATGCCTACGACGTCGTCTACTACGCCGGACACTCCAACGCAGGGTCCAAAACCATCGCGATCAACCTGCCGAATGACGAGGAAGTGCAACTCGAGAAAGGGTCCCGGCGTCTGCAGCTCAAGAACGCGATGCGGGCGAAGTACGAAAAAATCCTCGAGCCCATCGCCGACATCCTGATCGACGAGTCGCAGCGCCCGCACATCACGTTCGATGCCTTTTTCGGCAATACGATGTTTCACGAAGTCGCGCATGGACTCGGCATCAAGAATACGGTCGACGGCCGCAGCACGGTGCGCGAGGCCATGCTCGATCTTGCCTCGAGCATGGAAGAGGGCAAGGCCGATATCCTTGGCCTGTACATGATCACCGAGTTGCACAAGGCGGGAGAGCTCGGAGACGTCGATCTGCGCGATTATTACGTGACCTTCTTGACCAGCGTATTCCGGTCGGTGCGCTTCGGCGCTTCGAGCGCCCACGGCAAGGCCAACATGGTTCGATTCAACTTCTTCCTCGAGCAGGGCGCATTCGTTCGCGACGACGCGACGGGACGTTACAAGGTCGACTTCGACCGCATGGAGCAGGCCATGGCCGAGTTATCGCGGCTGCTGCTGACGTTGCAGGGTGACGGTGATTACGAGGGCGCACGGCAACTGACGGAGAGCAAGGGCATCGTTACGCCTGCGCTGCAGGCGGACCTCGACCGGCTGACCGATGCGAGAATTCCGGTCGACATCGTGTTTCGCCAGGGCACCGCGGAACTCGGCCTCGACTGACGTCGCGCGGGCCTAAAAGAGGTCCTGCTTGGCGATTTTCGGCAGCACGCTGCCGAACAGGGTTGTGAGGTAGAGATTATCCTGTGTCTCGAGCACCCCTGTCAGCGCAGGGAAGCGCGCTGCCGGGTCGTGCATGTTCATCAGGATCTCGCCGTCGCCGTTGAATGCGATGACATGGGATGACGGTATTGCGTCGGGTCGGACGGCGGCGGGCAGCCTTTGCAGCATCTTGCGCAGCAGCGGATAAGCCGACAGCGCATCGACGACCGGGTTGCGAGGGGTGACAAGGCCGAGCCAGAAGCGGCCGTTGCGGCCGGTCTTGAGGTTGTCCGGGAAGCCGGGCAGGTTATCGAGCAAAATCTCGTTGCTGCCTTGCCCGGGCCCTGCGAGCCAGTACCTCACGACGCGATAATGGCCGGTTTCGGCGACGAGCACGAATTCGCCCGCTGCGGCGACGGCGACGCCATTGGCGTAGTTGAGTCCGTCGAGCAGCGTTTCGACGTCACCCGTTGCGGGGTCGAATGCCACCAGGCGTCCGTGCCCGCCGTGCTCGAGGATATCGAGCTTGCTGGCCTCGAAAGTGCCCTGGTACTCGCTCGCGCCGAATTTTGACGAGGATTCGCTGAAAAAGATGACGCCGTCCGGCCCGACCGCGAGGTTGTTGGGGTACACGGGGCGGCCGTCGGCCATGGTATCCAGCAGAACGGTGACGCTGCCGTCCCCGGCGACACGCTGCAGGCCGCGGCTGGCGTTGGCGACGACAAACGAACCATCTGCAAGCGCCTCGATACCGAGTGGGCGGCCACCGACGAAGGCGAACTCGGATGCCCTGCCGTTGCGAATCCTGACGACGTGACCGCTGGCCGTCGTCACATAGATTGCGGCATCGATGCCGAGGGCCGCGTCTTCGGGACCCTCGAAAGGCGCGATGCTGATGCCGTGCGCCGACCGCAACTGGTCGTTGACGGCATACGGATCGACGTATCCCTGGTCGGTCGGTGCCTGCCATGCGACCGGTTCGACCGGCACGGGCCACAGCAACAGGTAGGCGGCCACGATGCCCAGCAGTAGTCCCAGGATTGCGAGGATCCTGCGCACGGTCCCCGGATCAGCGCTTGGCGTCGATCATGCGCAGGAATTCGACACGGGTGCGTGCGTCCTTGCGAAATCCGCCGATCATCTGGCTCGTCACCATCGAGACGTCGTTCTTGTGAATGCCGCGTGTGGTCATGCACTGGTGCGTCGCCTCGATCACGACGCCTACGCCTTTCGGCTGCAGCACGTCCTGAATGCAATTGGCGATCTGCGCTGTCATTTTTTCCTGTACCTGGAAACGCCGTGCGAATGCCTCGACGACGCGCGCGAGTTTGCTGATGCCAACGACTTTCCTGTTCGGCAGGTAGCCTACGTGCGCCTTGCCGATGATCGGCGCCATGTGATGTTCGCAATGCGACTCGAACGAAATGTCCCGAAGAACGATCATCTCGTCATAACCCTCGACTTCCTCGAAGGTGCGTTTCAGGTAGGTAACGGGATCTTCCTGGTAACCGCTGAACCAGTCTTCATAAGCGCGCGCCACGCGCTGCGGCGTATCGACGAGACCTTCGCGCGTCGGGTCGTCACCGGCCCAGAGCAGCAGTGTGCGGATGGCTTCTTCCGCCTGCTTGCGCGATGGCTTTCGGGCTTTAGCGATCTTCTTTTTCTGTGCCACGGTGTTTGTCCGGTTTCGAGTGGAATTCATCCTACGCAGACTTGCGGTCGAGGTCGAGGCCGACCGGGCAGCTGACGCCGGTGCCGCCGATGCCGCAGTAACCATCCGGGTTTTTCGCGAGATACTGCTGGTGGTAATCCTCGGCATAGTAAAAAACATCGAGCGGTGCGATCTCGGTCGTGATGGCTCCGAAACCGGCCGCGGTGAGCTGCGCCTCGTAAGCGCTCAACGAGCGGCGCGCCTGCGCCTGCTGCTTGTCGTCCAGTGTGTAGATCGTCGAGCGATACTGGGTTCCGACGTCGTTACCCTGGCGCATGCCCTGCGTGGGGTCGTGGTTTTCCCAGAAAACCCGGAGCAGGCCCTCGTACGACACCTTCGACGGATCGAATACCACGAGCACGACCTCCGCATGGCCGGTGTCGCCGGAGCAGACCTCCTGGTAGGCAGGGTTCGGGGTCACGCCGCCCGCGTAGCCGACTGCCGTCGTAAACACGCCCTCGGTGTTCCAGAAGAGTCGCTCCGCGCCCCAGAAGCAGCCGAGCCCGAGTACGGCGGTCTGCAGTGTGTCGTCGAACGGTCCTTTGATCGGATGACCATTCACGAAGTGCCGGGCGGGCACCGGCATGGGCGTGTCACGCCCCGGCAGGGCTTCGTTCCTGGCAGGCAGTGTCGTTCGTTTCATGTCGTTCGTTCTTCAGGTTCTGATTGTAGGGGATGGCGCGCTCGGCGACGGCATCATTTGGCTTGCGCTGCGGACAGCGCGCTTCGGGCTTTTTCGAGGTCGACATCGCGGTAATAAAATACATGTTCGAAGACCATGTTCGGTGATATCACGGGCTCGCCGTCGACGTGCATCGGGCGAAATGCACGATTTCGGACTTCGCGATGCACCGTGCGCAGCATGTCCTCGAATTCCTGCGGCGTCACCTCGCTGCGCAGCTCGCGGACGGCGCCCTGCGTCGAGACCGTGAAATCGACTCGGACCACACCACGCAGAAAATCGCCGGTCGGAGTACCCGCCGCCGCCTGTTTGCCGCCGTCGACATAGACGGGCAGCGGATTCTCGCGGATCAGGACGGGTTGTTCGAGCAGATCCTTGCGCATCGCGAGACTGTCCTCGTCCTCCGAGAGGGAGTCCCAGACTTCACGATAAATTCTTCGCGCACGGTTGGCCGATCCGGTGTAAGTATAGTAGTCGGCCAACAAAATCCTGGTTTGCAAGAGATCGACCCAGGGAAAGTCGGGTGCGTTCTCCGCGATCCGCAGCGCCCGTTTGAAATAGGTCTCTCCGGAGATCGCCGCCGACTGCTGGCGCATCGTGTCCTGCAGTGGATCGATAAAGTAAAACGTCTGGGCGAGCGCGAGCAGCGGTTCGACCAGCCGCGGATCATCATTGCCGACATTATCCTCGATGATGCGAATGGTGCGCCTGTACGTGGCGCGCGCGTCATTGTAGAAGCCCGCGCTCTTCTGCCATTCGGCGCGCCGCATCAGCGATGGCAACAGCCCCAGCTCATTGTCGGCGAAATGGCGGACGTTGATCATGTGAATGCGTTCGAGGAGGTCGTTCGCGGCCTTGACCTCACCCATTCGCATGTTCGACTCGGCCAGCGATTCGAGCAATTCCACCTGTCCGAGGTTATGCGGACCTTCGTTGACCTGCGTAATGTGCACGGCGCGTCCGTAGCTGCTCGCCGCGAGGTCGGGCCGGCCGCTGCCCAGTTGTGCAGCGCCCAGGCCCTTCAGCGGGTTGACCAGCGACGCGCTCAGCCGATTCTCGATATCCTCGAGAATTTCGACGGCGGAGGTGAAATTCTGGATGGCTGCGTCGTACTGTCCCTGGGAGTGCTGCACCACCGCGAGATTGTTCAGGGCCTTCGCCGTTTCGATCGACTCGGGCCCATAGAACTTGATGGCCATCTGCACGACACGCTTTGCTGCGATGTCGGCCTCGTCCCAGGCGTTCTCCGCGATGAGCCGCTGGTAACGCGCGAACTCGTCGAGGATCTGCTGCTCGGTCAGCGCCGCGCCCGCGCCGCTCCCGTCTTCGGCCGGCGAGGCTTCCGTCTCGGCGACCGGGACCACCTGGTCGAGCAGGCCTGGGGCGTCTTCATCGTCAGGACCGGCCAGCGGATCGGCGTCGGCATCGGCAATGTCCTCGGCGTCATCGTTGCTCGGTGCCTCAGCCGCATCCTGAACTGCCGCGGCTTCCGGAGCCTCACCGGTAGCCTGTGCTCCCGGCCCGTCAACGGTGTCTTCCACCGCCTGGGCATGCGCCTCGACGGCCAGCGCAAGTATGGCTGCAAAGAGGCCTAAGTGACTGATCCTTAACATTCGGTGGTTTGCCGCTCCTCGCGTTTCGCCGGACTGCCCGAAGACTAGGATAAGACTCTCCGGGGCCTCGTTAGTTCGCCGCGAACCGCGGCCGGCATTCACTATACCGACTGACCCCGCGGCGCGGTAGCGGGGCCGGTGAACTCAGAATTCGAGTCCGAGCTGCCTTTGGCCCGGGTGCAGGAACTGCGTGCAGTCGAGACCCGCCTGATACTCGCCGGGTGCGAGCCCGAGCTTCTTGCTCGCCGTGCGGAAGCGTGCGCCGATCATGTCCGCGTAGGGCCCGCGACCGGTCTGCCGGATGCCGAAGCGGGCATCATAGCCGCGTCCTCCGGAGGCCTGCCGGACGAGGCTCATTACCCGGGCCGCGCGATCCGGGTAATGCGCCTCGAGCCAGTCCGTGAAGATCTGCTCGAGTTCATGCGGCAGGCGCAGAAAGATGTAGTGCGCCTGGCGGGCGCCGGCGGTACTCGCCGCCTCGAGTATCGACTCGATCTCGGTGTCGTTGATGGCCGGGATGACGGGCGCCACGAGCACACTCACGGGGACGCCGTTTTCGGCGAGCGTGCGCATTGCCCGCAGCCGCGCTTCCGCGGCCGGCACGCGCGGTTCCATGATGCGCTTCAGGCCTGCATCCATCGTCGGTATGCTGATGGCGACCGAGCAGAGATTGCGCGCCGCCATGTCGGCCAGCAGGTCGAGGTCGCGGGCTACCAGGTGGCTTTTCGTGATGATGCTGACCGGGTGCCGGTACTCATGGAACAGCTCCAGCAATTGCCGCGTGATCTCGAGCGCCTTCTCCGCCGGCTGGTAGGGGTCCGTGTTGGCGCCGATCGTGATCGGCCGGCACTCATAGCGGCGATTCTCCCACTCCCGCAGCAACTGCTCCGCCGCATTCGGCTTGTAGTAGATACGCGTTTCGAAATCGATGCCCGGGGACAGGTCGAGGTAGCTGTGGCTCGGCCGCGCATAGCAGTAGACGCAGCCGTGTTCGCACCCCTGGTAGGGATTGATCGACCGGTCGAACGGCACGTCCGGCGAATCGTTGGTCGAGATGATGCGGCCGGCCGATGTTGCCGTGAGAATCGTCGCCGGCGCCAGCCCCGCGCGTTCGGCGGCTTCCGCGTCTTCGAGTTCCACTGCGCGGGACGAAAACCGGCTGTCGGGCGACGAGACGGCGCCGCGACCTTTGAACTTGGCAGATGGCATGGCAGATCCGGATACTGTATAAAAAAACAGTAATCCGGCTTTGCTCCTGCGTCAAGGGCTTGCCGGCAAACAACGTCCGTCGGCTACCAGTTGAGTACCCGGTACCCGCGCCCGGCCAGGCAGCGTTTGAACACCTGCTGCCGGTCCCGGTCGGCGTCCAGGGCAGAGCGAGCGCCCCCATACAGCGCGCCATCGGCGGCGCCACGCGCCACATCGCCATGGATTGCGCCGGCGATGGCGCCGACTGCCGCCCCTGCCGTGCTGCCCGATGCGACGCCCCGGGCAATGACGATCTCCTCGGTATAGGTTGCGCACTCGTCGCGGTCTTTCGCGAGCCGCTCGGGATCGACGCCCTTCGTGTCGACGATCGGTTCGGGGTGTGCTGCGCAGCCGCCGAGGCAGATCAGCAGCAGCGCGATGCTCGCAAGTCTCATGGTCGAGGCCCTTTCGGTTACATGGCATCATTGGACTAACGCGGCCGCGGCCCGAAGGTTGACAGGACAAGAGCATGGCTGGATCTACGGAAGACTCCGCAATTCGCGCGATCATGTACGCGTTTATCGCCAATTTCGGCATCGCGATTGCGAAGACCTGGGCGGCATGGTGGACGGGTTCCGGCAGCATGCTTGCGGAGGCGATTCACTCCTATGCCGATACGGGCAACCAGGTACTGCTGTTCCTGGGACTCAAGCAGTCAAAGCGACCGCCGGACGAGGAGCATCCGCTGGGTTACGGCAAACTCAGTTATTTCTGGAGTTTCATCGTCGCGATCCTGCTTTTCAGCATGGGCGGGCTGTTTTCGATTTACGAGGGCTACCACAAGCTCACGCACCCGGAACCGCTGCACCAGGTCTGGGTGGCAATCGTCGTGCTCGTGTTTGCCATCGTGCTGGAGGCCGGGTCGCTGTTAGGCGCGCTGCGCGAGATCGCCAAGGTGCGCGGTAACAGGCCGTTTCGCGAATGGCTGAAGCACACGAGAAACTCGGAGCTCGTCGTCGTCCTGGGCGAGGACATCGGGGCACAGCTGGGCCTGCTGCTCGCGCTGTGTTTCCTCGTTGCCGCCTATTTCACCGGCAACCCGGTATTCGACGCCATGGGTTCGATCTGCATCGGAGTCGTCCTGCTGGTGATATCGGCGTTCGTCGGGTGGCGCGTGCGTTCGCTGCTCCTTGGCAGGTCTGCAGACCCCGAGATCCAGCGAACGATCGAGGCCGTGGTCAGGGAGCAGGCTGGCGTCGAGTGCGTGTTTCGGACGATCACCATCCAGTTCGGGCCGGACACGATGGTGGCCATCAAGTTGAAACTCGACGCGGCGATGAGCATCAACGATGCCGTTGCCACCATCAACGCGATGGAGCGTAAGCTCAAAGCGCGAATCCCGAAACTCAGGTGGTGTTTCGTCGAACCCGACGTTGCGGACTGAGCGATGCCCGGATGCCGTGGCGTGCCGGCGCAGCCGCAACTGCGCCTGGCGGGCACGCCATGCTGCAAGGACTAGGTCTTGTCGCCGACGTGGTAGAGATGCACGTCCTGCTGCGGGAACGGGATGCTGATGCCGTCCCTGTCGAATCGCTTCTTGATCGCCTCGGTGAGGCCGAACAGCACGGGCCAGTAATCCGGGGTCCTGACCCACGGACGAACCACGAAGTTGACGCTGCTGTCGGCGAGCTGCGAAACGGCGATGGTGGTTTCGGGCTCCGTGAGAACGCGCTCGTCCGCCGCGACGACTTCGCGAATCGCCTGCCTGACCCTGTCGATGTCATCGCTGTAACTGACGCCGATGACGAGATCAACGCGCCGCGTTTCGTTCGCCGAGAAGTTGGTGATTATGCTGTCCATGATCTGGCCGTTGGGCACGATCACGCGTTTGTTGTCGCCGGTCCGGAGAATCGTCGTCAGAATCTGCACCTGTTCGACGACGCCATTGATGCCGGCTGCCTCGATGAAGTCGCCGACGCGGTAGGGGCGGAACAGCACGATGAGGACGCCCGCCGCGAAGTTCGACAATGAGCCCTGCAGCGCCAGGCCGACAGCGAGGCCCGCCGCGCCGAAGATCGCGATGAACGACGTCGTTTCGACGCCGAGCGCCCCGATCGCCGCGATGGCGACGATCACCAGAAGGCCCATGCGAACGAGGTTGCAGACGAAGGTCTCTAGCGTCTTCTCGACTTCCTGCTTCTGCATGACCTTGCGCAGGCCGCGAACCGCGATATTGATCAGCATGCGGCCGAAATAGAAGATCGCGAGCGCCGTCACGAGGTTGATGCTGAACTCGATGCCGCGGTTCTGGATCATTTCGATCAGCTGGGTCCAGTCGAAGCCGAGGTCGGGCAGTGCTGCGTTGTCCATGGGGCGGATGCCTCGTTATTGACCGGGAATGCCGCCGAAGCCGGGCCGGAACCTGAATACCCGGTATGGCCCGTTTGCGTCGATGTGTTCCCGGTTCTGCAGTATGAGTTCGGGTAACGCGCTGTCCGTTACGAAGATGTAGCCGTCAGGACCGAAGGAAATTGCGTTCGGCCAGCGCAAGGCCGGTGATTGTATCAATGTTTTCGGGTTGCGGCCCGCGCCGATAATGAAGATCGCGCTGTGCTCGATATCGGTCACGTACACGTTGCCGGTCAGATCGATGGTGAGCCCATTGCTTAACGGCTTGTCACCGTATCGCTCCACGCGCGCACCGAGTTGTGTCGTCGGCATCTCCGGGTTGCGCAGATCGCTGAGCCGAACCCGAAACAGACCGGAACCGCTGATCGCGCTGAAATACAGCCAGTCCGTGCTGAAGGCGAGCCCGTTGACGCCGCCGCGCATCGCGATCATCCCGCCGAGGAACGCCATGTCCTGGCCCTGGCTGTTGATCAGGTAGGACTCGGCGGATACCGACAGGTGGTCTTCGAGCACGCGTCGAGCCTTGCCGGTTTCGACGTCGTAGATGATGATCGCGGGGGACTTGCGCCAGAAACTCGCATCGGCAATGGCAATCGTGCGGCCGTCGAAACTGACCTCGATGTCCTGCAGGAAAGAGCCGGGCGGGGCGATATCCCGGTCCAGAGACTGGTCACGCAGTAACTCGCCGTTTGCGAGGTCGATCGCGATGATTCGGGGGCGCCGCAGGCCATGGTTGCCGTGATCGATGGTCCAGAGTCGGTCGAAGCGATCGATGGCGATGGCCTGGACGGTGTCGAAGAGTTGCTGCTGGGCCGCGCCGGATGGATACGGGACCGCGGCACCGTCAACGTACTCCAGGAGCTTGTTGCCGCGCGGCCTGGATTCGGGGTGTACCGCAAAAAAGATCCTGCCGTGCCGGTCGACGGCGACGCCACCGATCGGTTCGGCATACGAAAGGACGGTCTCCAGCGACTTGGAATCGAGTGCGGGTGCCGTCGTCAGATCGGGGTACGCGCTGCCGCCACCGTAGCGAATCCACACAACGGTCGATGCGAACAGGCTCAGTATCAGAACGAACAGCAGAATTTTTTTCATATTTTGGCTGCTGCAACCAGCATGACTTCCCGCCGCGATTCTACATCAATGCGTTCGAATGTCAGGCCGCAAAGCCGACGAGCCATGCGCTGACAAGCAGCGCGATCGCGATGCCGCCGGCCGCTGCCTGTGAGCGGCCGTCACGCGGCAGGTTCCGCATGACCGTCAACAACATTCCCGCCGCAAAGCCGAACACGAACCCGAACAGGTGCGCGCCGACGTCGGTGTTCTCGTCGCCGGTGCCGGTGAACATGAGCAGTGCGAGGCCGCCGACGATCGGCCCGTAACGATTGGGCCAGCTTCCCTGGTCCATGAGGCGACCGCGCCAGACATAGCCCGCGATGAGGCCCAGGGCCGCGAACACGGCGGTCGAAGCCCCGATCGAGCGGTGCGTTGACTCGAGCAGCAGCGTGTTGGCGGCATTGCCGCAGGCTGCCGCGATCACGATCGTGAGCCAGGCGACGCCGGAGCCAAGCAAGCGCCCCGCGAACAGGCCGAAGAAAGCGCCGAAAATCAGGTTGCCGACGAGATGGCGCACGCCGGAGTGCAGGGTCAGGGCCGTGACCGTGCGCCACCACTCGCCGCTGCGCACGAGTTCGCCGTCGATGCGCCCGACGACGAACCAGTTGCGCTCGAAAACCGAATAGCCGGCGAGCCAAGACACGGCGCAGATGATCAGCACATAGCCGATGATTCCCGGCAGCGCATCCTGGTACTCGATCGGTTTGACGGGCTTCGGAACCACTGGCGGGTTCTCTTCCTCATACAGGCGAATCTGCTCGGCGGCCGCGGCCGAATATCCCGCCGGCACGATGATCGCGCAACTCATGCCGTCCTCGATCATCTGGTAGGGAATGTGAGCCGCGCTGAGCACGAGCGCACGGTCCGCGCAGCTGCGCCGATTGCTGCTCTCGAATACGACGCGCAGGTCTTCTTCCATCGGAACTCCGCTCGATGCCTGGCCACGCAAACTAACACAGGAAACGCGCCCCGCGGAGTTTGTCGAACAGGATTGCGGTAAGCTAAACGGCAACCGGGCGGAGGGTTTATGAAGAAATTCGCAGTACTGGTCATCGTCGCGGCATGGGCGCCTGCGCCCGCCATCGGCGAGGTCAACGATGTCGCGAGCAACGGGTTCACGGTTGTGAACGAGGTGGTCGTTGCAGCGCCGCGCGCGGAAGTCTGGCGGGCGGCCGTTGCGGAAGTCGGCCATTGGTGGAGTTCGGATCACACGGTCGGCGGGGATGCATTGCGGCTGCGCATCGATCCCGTGCCGCTCGGCTGTTTCTGCGAGGATCTCCGCGTCGGCGCGGGTGTCGTGCACCTGACCGTCACGATGGTGAACCCGGGCGTGGTCATCAGGATGACGGGCGGGCTCGGCCCGCTCGGCCTCATGGGGGTACAGGGCAACATGACCTGGGAGTTCGACGAGGCGGAAGCCGGCGGCACGATCGTTCGATTCACCTACGTTGTCGGCGGCTACCGGCCAGGCGGTCTCGACGAAATGGCGGCACCGGTCGACTTCGTGATCGCGGAAGCGCTGGCGCGGCTCCGGCAATATGCACAAACCGGCAGTCCCGAGGTCGAGGACGTTGGCTGAAGACCTGGAGCCACGCCCATCGTCCACCGTGGTCCTGGTGCGCGAGGGTGCTGCGGCGCCGGAACTGTTCATGGTGCGCCGGCATGAACGATCGTCCTTCGGTGCGGCGCATGCCTTTCCTGGCGGCGTGCTCGAACCCGGTGATGCCGCGGTGCATGACTTCTGCAGCGGCCTGACTGCGGCAACGGCGGATCGCCGGTTGGGCGTCCGCGGCAACGGTCTCGACTACTACAGTGCCGCGATCCGCGAGCTGTTCGAGGAGGCCGGTGTGCTGCTCGCGGATCTCGACACATTGAATGACGATCTTGAGGTCGCGCGTGACGCCCTGAACGAGGATGCCGATGACTGGGCTGACTTCGTGCGCCGCAACCGGCTGCGGCTGGATTGTGGTTCGCTGCATTACTTCAGCCACTGGATCACGCCACCGACATTGCCGAAGCGCTACTCGACGCGATTTTTCATCGCGGCCTTGCCCGCGGGACAGCATGCAGCGCACTGTGGCGGCGAGCTGACCGACTCCTGCTGGATTACCGCGCACGACATCCTCGCGGCTGGCAGGGACGGGCGCGTCGAACTCCACTTTCCGACCATCAAGACGCTGGAGAGCATCGCCCGGCATAAATCCTTCGACAGCCTGATGGAGTGGGCCCGCTCGTCCGTCGACTGGGGCATCACGAGCATGGTGCCGAAGATTATCGTCCGCGAAGGTCGCAGGGAAGTCGTTTTGCCCGGCGACAAGGATTACCCCGGAAGGGACCTGTGAGCAGCTTCGGCCCGGCAATGCCGCGATTCACGGAGCTTGCGCCGGGCGTGCGTCGGCTCGTTGCGCCGAATCCGTCGCTGATGACCGGGCCGGGAACCAATACCTACCTGTTCGGCACGCGCGAAATTGCGGTACTCGATCCGGGCCCCATTATCGACAGCCATCTCGGCCGGATCTGCGAGCTTGCGGGCGGGCCTGTTCGCTGGGTACTCGTCACGCACACGCACCCGGATCATTCGCCCGCTGCAGCGGTGCTGGCTGATGCGGTGGGTGCCGAACTCATGGGCATGCCGGCGCCGCCGGGCGAGCATCAGGACGACACCTTTCGTCCGCAGCGCGTGCTCGCCGATGGCGACGAGCTGTCCACGGACGAATTCGTGCTGCGCGCCGTGCATACGCCGGGCCACGCATCGAATCACCTGTGCTACCTGCACGCCGCCAGCAACTGGCTGTTTACAGGGGACCACGTGATTGATGGCTCGACCGTCGTGATCGACCCGCCGGACGGCAACATGAAGCAGTACGTCGATGCGCTGCAAAGAATCCTCGAGATGGCGCCGGCCGCGCTCGTGCCGGGCCACGGTGAGGTCGTGCACGAGCCGGCAGAACGCGTGGCGTGGCTCATTGCGCATCGCCTGGAGAGAGAGGCGAAGGTCCTGGCTGCGCTCAGGGCCAGCCCGGGACTGACGTCGCAGCAGCTCGTGCCGCGGGTATACGCGGAGATCGACAGGAAACTGTACGGCTGGGCGGAGCGCTCGTTGCTCGCGCATCTTTTGAAACTCGAGGAAGACGGGCAGGCGGTCTGCCGCGAGGGGCGCTGGACGGGACGCGACTGACGCGACCTTGGCGCCGCCTGTCACGCGTGCGCAAACGGCGCGCTGGCAGGGCGGGGTCCTTTCTTACTCGACGGTCCAGCTGGCCGGGCCCGCGAGAAAGTCACGGATACTCCTGGTTCTCTGCATGCGCGACGGGTGGTTTGCGTAAAACGCGTCTTCGAAGCTCTGCGCCGGTTTACGATAGATCACGCCGAGCGCGACGGGCAGGTGCAGGTCGATCAGCAGCCGCGCAAGCAGCGGATTGCTTTCGTCGTGCACGAGCACGTCCTCGGGCGTGGCCGTCGCATCGACGACCTCGAGCGACCAGGTGGCCGTATTGAAGCGCAGGCCCCTGCCGCGATTTTCGCCGAACAGCATTGGTTCGCCGTGTCGCAGGTGCAGCTGCGTGTCGGCCGCAGTCGCGCGGTCAGTGAAGCTGCCGAACACATCCTCGTTGTAGACGATGCAGTTCTGAAAGATCTCGGTGAGCGACGCGCCGCGGAAGGCATGCGCCTTCTCGAGCACATGGCTCAGGCCTTCCTTGTCGGTATCGATCGCGCGCGCGAAAAAGTGCGCGCCGCAGCCCAGCGCGAACTGTCCCGGCGATACGGGCGAGTCGACGGAACCGGTCGGGCTCGACGGCGATCGCGTGCCGACCCGCGACGTTGGCGAATACTGTCCTTTCGTGAGGCCGTAGATCTCGTTGTTGAATAGAAGGATCTTGAGGTCGACGTTGCGGCGCAGCGCGTGCATCAGATGATTGCCGCCGATCGAGAGGCTGTCGCCGTCCCCGGTCACGACCCAGACGTCGAGTTCGGGATTGGCGAGTTTCAGGCCCGTTGCGATCGCCGGTGCGCGGCCATGTATCGTGTGGAAACCATAGGACTCGATGTAGTAGGGAAACCGCGACGCGCAACCGATACCGGAAACGAACGCGGTCGATTCCGGCCTGGCGCCGACGTCGGCGAGCGCCTTCTGCACGGCCTTGAGAATGGCGTAATCACCGCAACCCGGGCACCAGCGAACCTCCTGGGAGGTCGCAAAATCCTTCGGCGAAAGTTTGGCCCTCATGACGCTTCTCCCAGTACGGCCTCGATCTTTGCAACCAGTTCGCGGATCAGGAACGGCTGGCCGCTGACCTTGCAGTACGACAGCGGATCGACCCGCAGCTTGTCACGCAGCAGGGTCGCGAGTTGCCCGTTGTTCATTTCCGGAACGAGGATTCGGTCAAAACGGTCGAGCAATGCGCCGAGGTTCGGCGGCAGCGGGTTCAGGTGGCGCAGGTGCACGAAACTCACTCCCGTGGCGCGGGCGGCCTGGTAGATCGGGCCATACGTCGAGCCCCAGCCGACGACGACCAGGTCGCCCGTATCGTCACCGAGCTCGATGGCCTGGTTCGGAATGAAATGCGTCACCGCGGCGAGCTTGGCTGCACGCATGTCCGTCATTTGCTGGTGATTCGCCGGATCGTAGGAAATATGTCCGGTCGCGATATCTTTTTCGAGACCGCCGATGCGATGCATGAGTCCGGGCATCCCTGGCGTGATCCAGGCGCGGCCGAGCGTCTCGGGATGGCGCGTGAACGCCTGGCGTTGCGCGCTGCCTTCCCCGCCCTGCGGCACATTGCAGAGAATCGGTTCGTAAGAGTCTATGTCCGGTAAGCGCCAGGGCTCGGCGGCGTTCGACAGGTAGCCGTCTGCGAGCAGTATCACGGGCGTCATGTGCCGCACGGCGATTCGCACGGCCTCGATGGCCATGTCGAAACACTCGCCGGACGTGGAGGCGGACAGCACCGGCAACGGCGTATCCGCATTGCGGCCATAAACGGCCTGGTAGAGATCGGACTGCTCGGTCTTTGTCGGCAGGCCCGTCGAGGGTCCACCGCGCTGCCAGTTCACGATCACGAGCGGCAATTCCGCGCTCACGGCGAGCCCCATGGCTTCGGTCTTGAGCGCGATGCCCGGACCGGAACTCGAGGTGACGCCGATCATGCCGCCATACGAGGCCCCGATTGCGGCGCAGATCGAAGCGATCTCGTCCTCTGCCTGGAACGTGCCGACGCCCAGTTCGCGCAGGTGGGTGAGCCGGTGCAGCATCGGCGAAGCGGGTGTTATCGGGTAGGAACAGAACATCACGGACCGGTTGGCCAATTCCCCGGCGGCCGCGATACCGAGCGCGAGTGCCTCGGCGCCCGTGATGCTGCGGTAGGTGCCCGCCGGGAGTTCGGCGGGCGGCAGCCGGAACCGGGCGATGCTCGCCGAGAGTTCCTGTGTCTCGCCATAGGCGTGACCGGCGCGGAGCGCCCGGATGTTGGCGTCGCGGATTGTCGGCTGTCCTGCGAGCTTGCGCTCGATCCAGGCCTCGACGGTGTCGAGGCTTCGGTCGAACATCCAGAGCATGACGCCGAGCACATAGAAGTTCTTGCAACGGCCGCCCTCGCTCTTGCTCAGGCCGAAGTCCCTGACCGCCTCCAGCGTCAGGTTGGTGATGTCGGCCATGACGACCTGGAAATCGGCCAGCGTGCCGTCTTCCCGCGGGTCCTTCTCGTAGCCGGCTTTCGCGAGGTTGCGCGCCGTAAACCCGTCGCTGTTCAGGATGACCAGCGCGCCCCGGTAGAGGAGCGGCAGGCTGACCTTCAGCGCCGCGGGATTGAAGGCGACCAGCACGTCCGGCGCGTCGCCCGCCGTGGTGATCGGGTCGCGCCCCAGGTTGATCTGGTAGGCGGACACGCCGAATGTCGTGCCGGCAGGCGCCCGAATCTCCGCCGGGTAATCGGGAAAGGTCGAAAAATCGGCGCCGGCAAGCGCCGTCGAAACCGCGAATTGCGATCCCATGAGCTGGATGCCGTCTCCCGAGTCACCGGCGAGGCGAACGACGACCGAATCTACGTCTTTGTTTTTGTTCACGGATATAATGAATGTCTGAGTGCTGGCGCTGGAATCGGCGTCAGGACGTGAGTTTAGCCTAAACTCGGCGCCCGCTGTCAGCTAACGCAATTCCGGCTTGATTAGCCGCGCCGGTTCCCTTAGCTTACGCGGTCCGGAAACCGAGGTGCCCGAAATGACATTCGTCGTTACAGAAGCCTGCATCAAGTGCAAATTGACAGACTGCGTCGAGGTCTGCCCTGTGGACTGTTTTCATGAAGGGCCGAACTTCCTCGTCATCGATCCCGACGAATGCATCGACTGCACGCTGTGTGAGCCGGAGTGCCCGGTCGAAGCCATTTACTCCGAGGACGAATTGCCCCCGGGACAGGAGCAGTTTCTCGCCCTGAACGCGGAACTGGCGCGCGAGTGGCCCGTCATCACCGAGATGAAGGATCCGCCTGCCGACGCCGACGAGTGGCGCGACGTCAAGGACAAGCTCAGGTACCTCGAGCGCTGAGCCCTAGCCCCCGCCGCGGATAAAGCGCAGAAGGATCCCGGCCAGCTCCGGCCCCTTGTCCTCCTGCAGGAAATGCCCGGCGTTACTGATTCTGACGTGCTCGACGCCTGCGGCGCCGGGGACGCCTTGCTGCCAGGGCTTCTCCAGGCCGCGCGTGATCGGGTCGCGGTTGCTGAACGTCGTGAGGAACGGTTTTTCCCATCGCAGGAACACGTCCCAGGCGGCACGGTTGGCGGCGACCGCCGGATCGTCAGGCGAAACCGGCACGAGCAGCGGGAAAGCACGGGCGCCGGCCTTGAAACGCCGCGAGGGAAACGGCGCGTCGTAAGCGGCGATTTCACCCTCGCTCAGGGTGCGCACCGTGCCCGACTGCACGATCCGGCCGATGGGAAACCAGGGGCTGAGGCGCGCAAAGGCGCGCCAGATGCGAAACGCCCGCGGCGCTGGCTGCTCGCCGGTCGGCAGGCCGCCGTTGCCGAGCGCTATCCGCGCGAAGCGCCATTCGTTCTCCGCGGCAACCCGAAGTCCGATCAGGGAGCCCCAGTCCTGGCAGAAGAGCGTGATGTCCTCGAGGTCGAGCGACTCGACGAAGGCGGTCATCCAGCCGACGTGGCGGGCATAGGAATAGTCGCGCTTGCGCGCCGGCTTGTCGGACTTGCCGAAGCCGATCAGGTCCGGCGCGATCACGCGCATGCCGGCGTCGCGCAGCGGCGGAATCATGTGGCGGTACAGGTAGGACCAGCTCGGCTCACCGTGCAGCAGCAGCACGACAGGTCCCTCGCGCGGCCCCTCGTCGACAAAATGCATCCGCAGGCCATCGACCTCCACGAAATTCGGCGCGAAATCGTAGTCGGGCAGCTTGTCGAACCGGGCATCCGGCGTTCGCAGTGCAGGCATGATGGAGTGTCTCGAATGGCGATTCAGCCTATCATAGCGACAGTGCAACTCAGGGCATGACATTTGTGGCCAGCTTTCGTGCAAGACTCATCCGCTCGATCACGAGTCGGTACATCCGGGGAATGGACCTGCATAAAGCCGAGGTGAATCTCGTGCGGCGCC
>DATCZJ010000009.1:0-13445 GCA_036525955.1 Woeseiaceae bacterium
ACGTGGTAGTCGAGGTTCTCCTCGTACATCGAGACACCGGCGTACCACGACAGGGGACCGTCGGAAGTCGACGTCAGGCGCAGCTCACTCTGCAGGTAATCGCCACTCTGGTCCTGTTGGTAGAGCCCGGCCGTGCGCGGCGTGCTGTCATAGTCTTCGCTGTAGAAATAGTCGTGATCCTTGTAACCCGTCGACCAGGACAGCGACATGCTGTCGAAATCGTAATCGACATGCAGACCGAGCGTCAGGATCTGGGCGTCGTCGGCGGAACCACCGAACATGTCGGAGTTGATGCCGCGCGGGTCGGCCGGCATGTTGACCTCGCCGAGTGCAATCTCGTATTGCTCGAGCCGCGGCGCCCGGGTATCCGTGCGATACGCGGATCCATCGCGGTCCATGTCCTCGTATTCCATCGTGCCGACAATCTGCAGTGCATCTTTGGCATAGAGGCCGGTCAGGCGCAGCGCGGATTTGTCATGGCCGAGGTAGTCCTTGCCGTCGGCGGTATTGCGTACGTAGCCGTCCTCGGTGGAATGGTAGCCGGCAATACGCATCGCGAAATTTTCGCCGGGGGCGAAATTGGTTGCGCCTTCGAAGGTGAGGCGGCCGCGCTCGCCAACTTCGACTTCGAGGACGCCGTCGGAGGCCCCGTCAAGCGTCGGCTTCTTGGTATGCACACTGAACGCGCCACCGATGGCATTACGCCCGAACAGGAAACCCTGCGGGCCACGCAGTATTTCCGCGCGCTCGAGGTCATACAGGCTCGTCACGACGGCGCCGTTACGGCCTTCGTACAGGTTGTTCTTGAAGAATGCGGCAGACGGGTCGCCGCCGACACCGAAGTCCTGCGTGCGAACACCGCGTACGGAAATGCCGTCAATGAACGCATCGGTACTGTTGCCCGAGACGCCAGGCGTGAATGTAACCAGGTCCTTGACGTCATCGAGGTTCACGTCCTTGACGAAATCGCCGGTGAAGGCGGTAATCGCCAGCGGCACATCCTGTATGCTTTCTTCGCGTTTTGTGGCCGTTACTGTGATTTCCTCGATGTCCTGCGCAGCGCCCGCCGTACCGGCTACCGATGTGAGCACGGCAGCGGAAATGGACCGAGCGAGCAGTGTCTTGCGGAATACGATTGGCTCAGCTGACTTGTAGGTCACGATGTCTCCCCCTGGAATAACTATGATGCAACGCTGAAATCTGCGTGCAGAGCAGCGTCGATGGGCCATTCACTCAGAAATACCGCACCGAATCAATAGGGTGCGGAGTTGGTGTAAGCTTGGCGCCCCGCCGCGTACGTTTGCGGGATCGGCGACGGCCTTATATAACAAACTGATTTGGTTGAGAAAAGAATGGGTAAACGTCCGTCCGCATGGATGCAGGAAGCGCTGCAGGAAGGCTTCAGGGCGCTGCAGGCCGGGAATACGGACAAGGCAGGCGAATGCTGTCGCCGCGTCCTGACCGCACGGCAGGACTTGCCGGAAGCGCATTTCCTGGTTGGGCTCGTGGCGCTGGAACTGGAGCAGCGAAGGGTCGCCATGTCGGCGTTCGGTTCGGTGACGAAACTGGATCCCGCGCATGGTGCCGCCTGGGCCCAGCTTGCGCGGCTGTTCATGCAGACCGGACAGACGGTGCGCGGTGACGAGGCGCTGCAGAACGCGGTACGGCACGCGGACGACAACCCCACCGTGCTCGATGTGATCGGTAACGTGCACATGATGCTCGGCGAGGAGAGCGGCGCGCTCGAGTGGTACAGGCGCGCCGTTGAGAAACGGCCTGAGTATGTGCCGTTTCTCGTCAACATGGCGAACTGCCAGATGTACGTGGGAGAGCTGGACGACGCGGAAGCCGCGCTCGAGAAAGTACTGCAGCTGTCACCGGGCAATGCCAATGCGCACTGGATCCTCTCGATGCTGCGCAAGGCGAAAGACCGGGATCATGTGGACCAGATGCAGAAGCTCGTCGCGGAACAACCCTATACAGCACGGGCAGAGGCCTTCATCTGGTACGGCATCGGCAAGGAGCTCGAAGACCTCGAAGACTGGGATGCCGCCTTCGCGGCGTTCGAGAAGGGTGCCAGCGCCAGGCGCAGCATCATCGATTACGATGAGCAGTCCGAGATCGAGATGTACGAAGCGTTCGAGCGAACCTTCACCAAGGAGTGGTTCGCCGCCACCGGTGAGGGCATTGCGAGCCGCGCACCGATTTTCGTCGTCGGTCAGCCACGCACCGGTACGACGCTCGTCGAGCGCATCATCACGGCCCACCCGGATGCGACGTCCGCCGGAGAGCTCAAGCAGTTCGGCAACGCCGTACGCCGCCTTTCGAATTACTCCGAACCGCAGCGGTTTTCGGCCAGGCTCGCCGAAGTCGCCGCGGCGATCGACATGGAAAAGCTCGGCGGCTTATATATTGAAACGTCGCGGAAGATGGCTGGCGATACGGCGCGGTTTGTCGACAAGCTGCCGCTCAACTTCCTGTATCTCCCGCTGATCCTGAAAGCCCTGCCCAATGCGAAAATCGTGCATTTGCGGCGCAACCCCATGGACGCCTGCTTTTCGAGCTACAAGCAGTTGTTCGCGGACGCATATCAGCATTCCTACAACCAGGAGGAAATGGCGCGCCATCATGTGCGTTACTTCCGGCTCATGGAAACCTGGCGCGAGCGCTTCGGCGATCGCTATTTCGAGGTTGCCTATGAAGACGTCGCGGGCGACCTCGAACCGAACGCGAGGGCGCTGATCGATTTCCTCGGGCTGCCCTGGGATGACGCCTGCCTCGAGTTCCACAAGCAGAAGACCGCCGTGGCCACCGCGAGCGCGGTCCAGGTACGACAGCCGGCCCACACGCGGTCGGTTGGCCGCTGGCGGCGCTACGAGCGGCAGCTCGAACCGGCGAGGCGGGTGCTCGAGGCTGCCGGCGTGCCGCTGGAGCTGCCCTGACGACCCGCGCGAACGGATTGCAACCGTTCCCCACAATTTCGCTATGATGGCGCTATCCCTTGCGCCAAAGGCATGAGGCCATCCCGTGGACCGCATCATCGAACTTGTCACCGAATATGGCCAGATCATCGTGGATTACCTGATCCACCCCGAGGTTCTGGCCCAGATCGGCATCATCGCGCTGCTGTTCCCGCCGGCGCTGCTGCTGTCGCGGCGCGTCGAGCCGCTGCTGGTCGAGCGCGCCCGGGCCATCAAGGGCATGCCCGGACTGCTGCGCATGATCGTGGCCTTCCTGAGGCGGTTCGAGTGGCTGTTTTTCGTCGCGCTGCTCGGCCTCGCCTACATTCTCACGAAACTGGTTGGGTGGCCCGCAAGAAACAACCTGATCTACGGCGCGTTGATGCTGTCACTCGCCTGGTTCCTGATCGACGTCGTATCGCACGCGATACGCAGCAGGGCCGTTCGCAAGATTTTCGCGGTTGTCGCCTGGATCTACGTCGCCGCCGCTTTCCTCGGCATCATCGACGAGGCTGCCACGTTGCTCGACAGGATCGGCTTCAGCATCGGCAGCGTCCGCTTCTCGGCCCTGGTGGCAGTCAAGGGGGCGATCGTTCTCGGGATGGTGCTCTGGACCGCTCTCAGTATCGGCAACTTCGCCGACAAGCGCATCAACACGATCGAGGAGCTGACCCCCTCGCTGCGCGTGCTGCTCGGCAAGATCACGCGTATTGCGCTGATCATCATCGCCGGGCTTGCGGTCATCTCCGGGCTCGGTATCGATCTCACCGCGCTCACGGTGCTGTCCGGTGCGGTCGGCGTCGGCATCGGCTTCGGCCTGCAGAAGGTCGTGTCGAACTTCATATCGGGCATCATCATCTTGCTGGACGAGTCGATCAAACCGGGCGACACGATCACGCTGGGCGACACCTTCGGCTGGATTCGCGAGCTGCGCGCGCGTTTCGTCTCGGTCGTGACACGCGATGGCCGCGAATTCCTGATACCGAACGAGGACTTCATCACGCACGAGGTGATCAACTGGTCGTTCTCCGACAAGTACGTGCGCCTCGATGTCGATTTCGGCGTGGCTTATGATTCCGATCCGCACGAGGTAATGCGGCTTGCGATCGAGGCCGCGAGCGCGGTGGACCGCGTCGATGCCGGCTATAGCGCGCCGGTCTGCTGGATGACCGAGTTCGGCGATTCCTCGCTCAAGTTCAAGCTCCGGTTCTGGATCAACGACCCGCAGGCGGGCCTGACGAACATTCGCGGCAAGGTGCTGCTGGCGTTGTGGGACAAGTTCAAGGGGCACGGCGTCAATATCCCGTTCCCGCATCGCGAAGTTATTTTCAGGACGCCGCTCAAGGTCGAATCCACCAATGACTGAAAACAAGAAGCGCTTTCTGTTCGTCTCCATCGATGGACTGATCACTGACGTCGCATGGCAGGTCGTCCGCGAAGGCCATGACGTCCGCTATCACATCGAGTCCGAAACGGAGCGCAATGTCGGCGACGGTTTCGTGCCGAAGGTCGAAGCGTGGGAACCCCACGTCGACTGGGCCGATGTCATCGTGTTCGACGACGTGCTCGGGCAGGGCGCCAAGGCGGCGGCACTGCGTGAGCGCGGCAAGGCGGTCGTCGGTGGCACCGCCTACACCGACATGCTCGAGGACGATCGCTCTTTCGGCCAGTCGGAACTGCGCAAGCATGGCGTCTCCATCATCCCGTTCGAGGAATTCACCGATTTCGATTCCGCGATCGAGTATGTGCAGAACAAGCCTGCGGCCTACGTGATCAAGCCGAGCGGCGAGGCGCAGAACATCAAGCGCCTGCTGTTCGTCGGCCAGGAGGACGACGGCAAGGACGTCATCCACGTGCTGCAATCCTACAAAGCCGTCTACGCCGATACCGTCAAGGTGTTCCAGCTGCAGCGCCGCATGCGCGGCGTCGAGGTGGCCGTCGGTGCCTTCTTCAACGGTTCGAAGTTCATGACGCCGATCAACGTGAATTTCGAGCACAAGCCGCTGTTTCCGGGGGATATCGGTCCCGCTACGGGCGAGATGGGCACCTGCATGTACTGGAGCGAGCCCAACAAGCTGTTCGAGGCTACGCTGCAGAAGCTCGAGAAGCGGCTCGCCGAAGAACACTACGTCGGCTATATCGACGTCAACTGCATCGTCAACGGGCAGGGCATCTACCCGCTCGAATTCACCTCGCGCTTCGGCTACCCGACGATCAGCATCCAGGCCGAGGGCCTTGCGATGCCGCTCGCGGATTTTCTCGCGGGCATGGCCGAGGGCACGCTCGAGAAATTCAAGACCAAGCGCGGCTTTCAGATCGGCGTGCGCGTCGTCGTGCCGCCGTTCCCGTACCAGGATCAGAAAACCTTCGACGCCAACTCACGCGATCGCGTCATCATCTTCCGCAAGCCGAACTACGAAGGCATCCGCATCGAGGACGTCAAGCTGGTGAACGGCGAGTGGGTCGTCGGCGGCAGTTCCGGGGTGGTGCTGATCGTCACGGGCACGGGCATCTCGGTGCGCCAGGCACAGTCGCAGGCCTATGCGCGCATCAAGAACATCCTGATTCCGAACATGTATTACCGCGACGACATCGGCGATCGCTGGTTCGAAGACCACGACAAGCTGCATTCCTGGGGCTACCTGCGCTGACCGCGGCGCCGTCGCGTCGCCCGATCGTTGCGACGCTCAGCGACTGACGGCGCCTAGCGCGGCGTCGAGCGCTTCGATGGCGATGTCCGCATGCGCCCGGTCGAACACCAGTGGCGGCCGGATCTTCAGGATGTTCCTGTAGCGACCGATTCGCGCGATCAGCACGCCGGATTCACGCATGTGCTCGAGGATGGCCGCCGTCTCGGTCGCGGCCGGCGTTTTGGCGCCGCGATCGGTGACGAGTTCGATCGCGATAAACAGGCCCTTGCCGCGGATCTCGCCGATCAGTGCATGACGCTCCGCAAGGCGATGCAGACACGTGAGCAGGTAGTCGCCGGTCTCCCTGACGCTCGCGAGGATGTTGTCGCTGGCGACGATCTCGAGCACCGCCTTGCCGACGGCCGCCGAGACGGGGTTGCCGCCGAAGGTATTGAAGTAACTGGTCTCTCTCGCGAAGGCGGCGGCGATATCCGGTGTCGTGACGACGGCCGCGAGCGGGTGCCCGTCGCCGAGCGGCTTGCCCATGGTCACGATGTCGGGAACGACACCCGAGTCCATGAATCCCCAGTAATGCTCGCCGAGTCTTGTGAGTCCTGACTGCACTTCGTCGGCGACGATGAGCCCGCCGGCCGCCCTGACCTTTCGATACACGGCCTGCTGGTATTCGGGCGGCGGCGTCAGGATGCATTTGCCGTCGTAAATCGAATCGATGATCATCATCGCGGGTTTCCTGCCGCGCGATGCCAGCGTGTCGATCGCATCGTCCACGAGTCCCGCGTAGGCGTTGGCGATATCGGGGTGGTCTGCGCCGAAAGGGCCGCGGTAGGTGTAGGGCGGTTCCGCGGCGACGATGAAGTCCGGCATCGGCCGCGTGCATTCATAAGGCCGCGAGAGCTCTGAAACCAGCGTCGAGTTACCGTGATAGGCATCGGTCGTCATGATGATGCCGTCGTTACCGGTCACGGACCGTGCAATCCGATAGGCAAGGTCGTTGGCCTCAGTGCCGGTGCAGACGAAGCTGCAGACGGACAGGTCCCCCGGCAGCGTGGCAGCCAGCATCTCTGCATACTCGATGACGCCGTGGTGCAGGTAGCGGGTGTGCGTGTTCAGCGTCTGCGCCTGCCGCGTCAGCGCCGCGACGACCTTCGGGTGGCAATGGCCGACCGAGGGCACGTTGTTGTAGCAGTCGAGATAGCGCTTGCCCTCGTCGTCATACAGCCAGACGCCTTCCCCGCGCACCAGGTACAGCGGCTTCTCGTAGAAATGCGAATAGAAGGGACCGAGTGCCCGCCTGCGGCGCTCGATCAGGTTGTCGGCGGCGTTGCTCATGGGGTCACCTTTTCGAGGAATTGCGCCGGATCGATCGCCAGCATGGTCTGCAGGTTGACGATCGACTCGATGAGGTCGATATCGCCGACGCTTTTCGGTACGTCGGTATGTTTCACTCGGTAAGTCAGCAGCTGCACGGTCAGGATGGCGCGCGTCAGTATCGCATCAAAAAGGAGTTCCACCTGCCCGTCGGGAACAGGCATGACCTCGCGAAAGCCGTCGAGCAGGGTTGCCGCGATAAGCAGCGGCTGGTCGGAATGGCCGATGAAGCTCGTCAGCGAGGTCGCGAGGTCAGTTACGATCGGCCTGCGCGCGAGGTCGCCGAAATCGATTACGCCCGTGACCCGCGAAGGATCCTCCGGGTCGCACATGACGTTGCCGCGGTGGCCGTCGTTGTGAATCACCTGGACGGGAAACTCCCGCATGCGTGGCAATGACACGGACTCGAGGCGCTGCAGGTGCGGCGCGCATGCCTGCTCGAGATCGGCAGGCAGGTATCCATGCCGCAATGCGGGGGAGACGACGAGGCCGTTCAGCGCGTCCCAGGGCATGAAATGCGTATCCGCCGGGTGCGAGAATCCCTGCAGGGCCCGGCACAGCCTGGCCTGCAGCCGTCCAACCTGCCGGACAGCCTCGAGCGACAGCGTGTCGAACTGTTGCAGCGGCACACCGGGAACGAACGACAGCAGGCGTACCGCGTGGGCCGCACCCCCGTGTATCAGCGTTTCGACGGCGTTTCCCGCGAGCGACGCGTGCAGGCGCGGCACCACGAGGTCGGGGTCGGCCGCCGCGACGTGCAGGAGCGCCTGCACCTGGTAATCGACGAGAGCGGGGTCCTCCACCGGGCTCGCGATCTTCACGACGAAGGCTTGTCCTTCCGCCGTTGTCAGCCGGAAATTCTGATCGCGTTCGCCGCTCAGTCGCTTGTAGGTGCCGGCCTTGCCCCAGTGCGCCTCGACAAAGGTGCGCACGAGGCGCTCGTCGAGATCGGGTGGCGTGAAGCGAAGGTCTTCGGGCGTCAGCGTGTCATGCATCTCGCGATCCGGACTTACGCTTTCTTTCGGGTTCTCTCGTGCTCTGCGTAACGAATCGCGACTTCACCGATCACGATGGAAACGACGGACACGATGACGATGAGCCAGTCAACGCCTTCGCCGGGCACGTACATGAACAGGACGATCGAGAGCCCGAGTATGGCGCTGCAGATGATGGTCATCAGCAGCGCAACGCCATTTCCGCCCGGCGCCTTGTAGGGCCGGGGTCGATCGGGATACAGGGTCCGTGCCCGGTAGAAAGCGAGGCAGGCGCCGATGTACGGCAGCATGTAGATCACGGCGCTGGCCGCGAACAGCTTCCAGAACAGTTCTTCGTTGCTGCCGGCGAGCGTGCCGAACACGATGAGCACGATGGTCATGCAGACGCCGAGCGTGATGGCAGCGCCGAGTGGCGTGCCGTATTTCTTGTGGCTGATGCCCAGGAAGCTCGGCAATTCGTGATCGATGGCCGCTTCTGCCGCCGAGCGGTTGCAGCCGATCGACCAGGTCACGGAGTTCGAGAAGAACGTGAACAGTACGCAGGTGCCGAGAATCATCGCGGCCGCATGGCCTAGCTGTGAATCGCCGAACAGGATACGGAACGTGTCGACCAGGCCTTCCACGAGGTCGATCTCGCCGACCGGCACGGCGGCCAGAATGGCGAACGTGCCGAGTACGTACATCAGGAACACGATCAGGGCCGACCAGAAGATGGCCCTCGGGATATCCCTTTGCGGGTTCTTCATCTCCTCGGCCGCAGAGGACATGAGCTCGAAGCCGAGCATGCCGTAGATGATCGTCGAGATGTATTGCAGGCTGCTGCCCCACTCGGGCACGAAGGCGCCCAGAGAGAAGTCGTTGGCCAGCGCGATGCCGTCGCTGGTCGCGTAGGCGACCCCGCCGGCGATCAGCGCGATGAAGGCAACGAGCTTGATGAGCGCGCCGACGTTCGGTATCCACTTGCCGATCCTGAGTGACAGGATCGTGATGAACACGACGATCCAGGTGACCGCGATCGAAATGCCGAGCTTCATGCCGAGGCTCATATCCGGGACGAACATCTGCGCGAAGATGCCGGAAAACAACACCAGCACCGACGACAGCCACAGGACATTGTTGAGCCAGTAGAGCCAGCTGAGACGCGTACTCCAGCGCTTGCCGAACGTGTCGCGAATCCAGGCGTAGATACCGCCCTGCTCGGGAAACGTCGTGCCGAGCTCCGCGCTGATCATGCCGTAGGGGATCATGTAGAGGAATCCGAGCAGCAGCCACCACGTGATGCTGGAAACGCCGATCGATGCGGATGCGGCGAGGGTGTCGAGCAGCAGGATCGCCGACACGGTGAACAGCGTCATGTCGCGGACGCCGAGTGTCTTTATGTGGTGATGCGCAGTGTCAGTCAAAGCCGTTCTCCCCCCGTCGGACGCGGCGCGCATAGTCTGCCATGGTCGCGTGGCTGCGTCTGCACCTGCCGCAGAGCCGACCGATGGGCTACCCGGTTTTCAATGGCAGCACGATTTTTGCCCGGCAGCTGAGGTAACATCGGGTGCGCCGCCGGGGCGCAAACCGGCGGCAATCGCGCAATTGAGGAGGATCAAATGGCACTTGCACAGGCAAACGGCGCACAACAGTCCTGGTCTTCCGGGTTTGCATTCATCCTCGCGGCGGTCGGCGCCGCGGTCGGACTCGGTAATATCTGGAAGTTCCCCTATGTCGTCGGCGTCAGTGGCGGCGGGGCGTTCGTGCTCGTTTACATTGCCTGTGTCGTGTTCGTTGCCGTCCCGATCCTGATCGCCGAGCTCTGGATTGGCCGACGCGGCCATCACAGCCCGCCGGCCGCGATGCGACGGGTTGCCGAAAGTGCCGGGCGGTCCGGCGCGTGGTCGCTGGTCGGCTGGATGGGCCTGATCGTGGGATTCCTGATTGCAACCTATTACAGCGTGATTGCCGGCTGGACGCTCGCCTACATCGGCAAGTCGGGCGCGGACTTCGGGGGCGCGTCGGGCGCCGACGTCGCGAAGCAGTTCGACGGACTGCTGGCGGACCCGCTCGCAATGACGGGATGGCACACGCTGTTCATGATCATCGCCTTGCTGATCGTGGCGCGCGGTCTCGAGGGCGGGATCGAGAAGGCGGTCAAGTTCATGATGCCCGCGCTGTTCGTGATGCTGTTGCTGATGATCGGCTATGCGGCGGTCGAGGGCGATTTCAAGGCGGGCGTCCAGTTCCTGTTCAGCACCGACTTCAGCAAGATCGACGGACCCGTCGTGCTCACGGCGATCGGCCAGGCGTTCTTTTCCATCGGCGTTGCGATGGGCCTGATCATGACCTACGGATCCTATGTGCCGAAGGAAGTGTCACTGACCAAGTCCGCGCTGATCATCGCCGGCGCCGACACGCTGGTGGCCATCCTGGCCGGCCTCATGATTTTCCCGCTGGTCTTCGCGAATGGCCTGGATCCGGCGTCCGGCCCCGGACTCGTGTTCCAGACCCTGCCGACCGCGCTCGCCGACATGGCCGGCGGCACCATCTTCGGCCCCCTGTTTTTCATCCTGCTCGCATTCGCGGCGGTGACGTCCATCATCGCGTTGCTCGAGCCGATCATCGCGTACGCCGAGGACAAGCTCTACATGAGCCGCAAGGTCGCCTGCGTCCTGTTCGGCTTCCTCGCCTGGGCGGTCGGTCTCGCGACCGTTTTCTCGTTCAACATCTGGTCGGATGTCACGCCACTCGACGGCATCAAGGCGCTGCAGGGCAAGACCCTGTTCGACCTGATCGACTACTTCACCGCCAACCTGATGATGCCGCTCGGCGGCATCCTGATGGCGTTGTTCGTTGGCTGGCGGATTCGCCCGGACATGTTGCGCGAGGACCTGCCGTTTGCGAGCCCCGCATTGTTCACGCTCTGGTTGTGGATGATCCGGGTCGTTGCGCCGGTGGCCATCCTCTGGGTTCTGTACACGAGCCTGTAGTGGCCGCTCGGCGGAAACTCCGCGGGCCGTTTGCTGTCAACAGTCATCTCCCGTTCGTCTCCTGGCGAGCACCGCTCATATCTCGACGGAGTAGATAGATGCCGTTTCGTTCCATTGCCAAAGAGCTGGTGGCGATAGCCGCCATCGTATCGTTCGCGGCGCCTGCGCTCGCCCAGGATCTCGCCAATGTCGACATCCCGTTCGAAAAGCATGTGCTCGACAACGGACTTACCGTGCTGATCCACGAGGACCATACGTCGCCGCAGGTACACGTCAACGTTTACTACAAGGTGGGGTCGCGCGACGAAGTGCGCGGCAAGACGGGTTTCGCGCATCTCTTCGAGCACCTGATGTTCAACGGCTCCGAGAATTACGACGACGAGTACTTCGCGCCGATCCAGGAAGTGGGCGGCATGCTCAACGGCGATACCTGGTTCGATCGCACGCGTTATTACCAGACGGTGCCGAACACGGCGCTCGAGCGCGTGCTCTGGCTGGAGTCCGACCGCATGGGGCACCTGCTCGGCGCGGTGACGCAGGAAAAGCTCGATAATCAGCGCGGCGTCGTGCAGAACGAGAAGCGCCGTGCCGAGAATCGTCCGTATGCGCTGGTGTCGCAGAACATGCTCGAGGGCCTGTTCCCGGAAGGCCATCCGTATCGCTGGACGACCATCGGCTCGATGGAGGACCTCGACGCGGCATCGCTCGAAGACGTCCACGAGTGGTTCCGCAAATACTACGGCGCCGCGAACGCGATCGTGACGGTGGCCGGCGACCTCGACCCCGCGGAAACGCTCGACCTCGTGAAGCTGCACTTCGGCGATATCCCGGCGGGCCCGCCCGTCACGCGGATCGACGACTGGGTGCCGAGCCGCGACACGAGCACCTTCCAGGTGATGCAGGACCGCGTCGCGAATGCGCTGATCTCCAGGGGCTGGGCCGTACCGGGCCGGGACCACGAGGAGGCCACGTCGCTGTGGCTGGCCGGCGAGATTATCGGCGGTGACGCCTCATCGCGGCTCTACAAGCGGCTCGTGAAAGAAGAAAAACTCGCGGTGAGCGCGAGTCTCGGGCTGCAGCCGTTCGATCTTGCCTCCAGCATGTGGCTGCAGATCGCGTTGCTGCCGGGCGCGGATGCCGACAAGGCGCGCCGGATCGCCGCGGAGGTCATCGCCGAATTTGCGGCCGAGGGACCGACGAAATCGGAGCTCGAGCTGATCAGGACGCAGATCACGGCCGCCCAGATCAAGGGACTCGACTCGCTGACCGGCAAGGCAACGCTGCTGGCCGAGAGCGAGTATTACCTCGGCTCGCCCGATGCCTACAAGACCGAATTCGCATGGCTGGAACGCGCGACCCAGGAGTCGGTGCGTGCGGCCGCCGCCCGGTGGCTCGGCGACGGCTTCCACGAAGTCCATGTCGTGCCGTTCGGCGAATACGCCGTGGCGGCCTCGGGCGCGAGCCGTGATGCCTTGCCGCAGGTCGATGACTATCCGCCGGCAGTCGCGCCGAAGATCACCGATCTGGAACTAAAGAACGGCATCAAGGTGCGCTTCGTCAAACGCGAGGGTGTGCCGGCCGTGCATATCACGGGTCGCTTCGTCGTCGGGCAGTACGCCGCGGCCGAGGAAAAACCCGGTGCGGCGGGCATCGCGCTGGCCGTGCTCGACAAGGGCACGAAGTCGCGCTCGGCGGACGACATCATCGCCGATCTCAAGCGCACGGGCAGTTCACTCAGCGTCTCGGTCGGCACCGACGAATCGAGTGCCTATCTCGGCACGCTGACTTCGCGTATCGACGACGCGCTCGACCTGTACGCGGACGTTCTCAGGCATCCGTCGTTCGAGGAGAGCGAAGTGGCGCTGCTCAAGGAGCGGGCCATCACCGGGATCGAGCAGGAAAAGACCAGTCCGTCCTCGGTAGCGGGCAAATTCGTCGATACGGTGGTCTACGGCGGTCACCCGTACGGCAGCCCGCCCGTTACCGCGGACGACATCCGCGCGCTGACCCGCGATGACCTGGCCGCGGCCTACCGGCACCGGATCCGCCCGCAGGACCTGACCATTTTCGCCGTCGGCGGCATCGAGGAGCAGGAACTGCTCGATGCGCTCAACAGGCACCTGGGCGACTGGAAGGCGGCGCCCGGCGAGACCGCGGTCGTCGATGTCCGCAATACGGCCGTCGCGGAACAGAAGCCGCGCGTGATCCTGTTCGACTTCCCGGGCGCGCAGCAGTCGAACATCGTCGCCGCGCACGCGGTTGACGCGCCGTATGGCGAGGGCGACGAAGCGTTCTACCTGGCCAACATGATCTACGGTGGAACCTTCACCTCCCGCATCAACGCCAATCTTCGCGAAGACAAGGGCTGGAGCTACGGCGTGCGGTCGGGCGCGTCGATGACGCTCGGCCCTCGCGTCTGGCAGATCTCGGCGCAGGTGCAGACCGACAAGACCGGCGAGAGCATCGCGGAGTTGTTGTCGGAACTCCATGCCCTGCGCA
>DATCZJ010000010.1:0-19463 GCA_036525955.1 Woeseiaceae bacterium
ATCCTCCCGGTTGCCCGTTGCGGCAAGCTCACGTGGAACCGTTTCGATGTCGCCAGGCGAGCGATGCGGCAGATTGCGGCCCTGGGCATCGAGGAGTGCGCAGCGTGAAAGGCCCCGCGCGTGTGCTGTCCGGAATCCTGGCGGTCGTCCTCGTGACGGCGGGCATCAGTGCCTGGCACATGCACCGATTTCTCTCGACGCCGCTGACCGTGCCCGACAGCGGCGCCGTTTTCGTCATCGAGCCCGGCAGTTCGCTATCCGCCGTTGCACGCAAACTCGTCGAAGAAGGCATGTTGCCGGTCGATTTCGCATTGCGTTTCTATGGGCGCTGGACGGACCAGGCGGGCAACATCCAGGCCGGCGAATACCTGATAGAACCCGGCACGACACCACGGGAATTGCTCGAACAGTTCACGCGTGGCGCCGTCAAACTGTACTCGTTCACGATCGTCGAGGGCTGGAACCATCGCGAACTCCTTGCCGCGCTGCAGGGCAGCGACGCCGTGCAGGCCACCATGAGCGACGAGGACTGGCCCGGCCTGCTGGCCGAACTGGGTGCCACTGTCACGCACCCCGAGGGACTGTTCCTGCCCGAGACTTACCGCTTCCCGCGCAACACGACCGATCGCAAAGTCCTGTCGCAGGCATACGAACTCATGCAGCGGGTACTGGATATGGAATGGGCACTGCATGGAGACGAAGCGCCGGTCGATTCCCCCTACGAAGCCCTGATCCTCGCGTCGATCGTGGAGAAGGAGACCGCGCGGGCGGACGAGCGGCCGAGAATCGCGGGCGTGTTTGCGCGGCGACTCGAGAAAGGCATGCGCCTGCAGACCGATCCGACGGTCATCTACGGGATCGGCGCGGCGTTCAACGGCAACCTGACGCGGCGCGACCTGCAGACCGACACACCCTACAACACCTACACGCGCCGGGGCCTGCCGCCGACGCCGATTGCGATGCCTGGACGCGCGGCGATCAACGCAGCGCTGAACCCGGCATCGGGCAAGGAACTGTATTTTGTTGCCACCGGCCTCGGCGACGGCAGCCACAAGTTCTCGGAGACCAAGGCCGAACACGACGCGGCGGTGGCGGAATACCTGGCCAGGCTCAGGAAGAAAAAACAGGGAAAGTGACATGGAGCGGGGCAGATTCATCACGATCGAGGGCATCGAAGGGGTCGGCAAGTCGACCAACATGGACGCGATCGTCCGGCACATCGAAGCCGCCGGGCACCGGGTCCTGACAACCCGGGAACCCGGCGGGACACCCTATGCCGAAGACATCCGGGCCATATTGACGAGCCGCGACGAAGAGCCGCTGCCGGAGATTGCGGAATTGCTGTTGATGTTTGCGGCGCGCTCCCTGAACGTCAACAACGTCATCGTGCCGGCCCTGGATGCCGGCACCTGGGTCGTCTGCGACCGCTTCACCGACTCGAGCAGGGCTTACCAGGGTGGGGGGCGCGGCCTGCCGATGGAGACTATCGATCGGCTCGCGGACTGGGTTCACGGGGACACCTGGCCCGATCTGACGGTGCTGCTCGACGCGCCGGTCGAAGTGGGCATGCAAAGGGCGGGGGACCGCGGCGCCCCGGACCGCTTCGAGCAGGAGCGGCACGATTTCTTCGAGCGCGTACGCGCCTGTTACCTGGAAATCGCCGCACGCGAGCCGCAACGCGTTGTCGTCATCGACACCACCCAGACGCTGGCGGAGGTCGAGGCGCAGGTCTGCGCGATCATCGATCAGCTGTTAGCTAAGAAATAACCTTAAGTGCGATCTATAACTTATTGAATTATGGAATTAAGCTGGCTCAAACAATTTGCTGACTCCTGGCGGAGCCGCATCGAGCAGGATCGGCTGCCGCATGCCATTCTGCTCGCCGGCCCTGGCGGCGTCGGCAAGCGCGCCGCGGCCAGCTGGATCGCCGAGCAGCGCCTTCGGCCCGGGCGGGTGAGCGGCCTGCCTGCGCATCCCTGGCGGGTGCCGGAGCATCCGGACCTGCGCTGGATCACCCTGCTCGAGGACAAGCACACGATCGGCATCGACCAGATTCGTGGCCTTGTCGATGACCTGTCGCTCACGAGCTACGAAGGCTCGGGCAAGGTCGCCGTCATCGAGCCCGCCGACCTGATGACGGACAACGCGGCCAACAGCCTGCTCAAGACGCTGGAGGAGCCGCCGGGCGATGCCCTGATCATCCTGATCGCGGACAAGGTGGGCCGGCTTCCCGCAACCATTTTCAGTCGCTGCCAGCGCATCGAATTCGCGGTGCCACCCGAAGCCGAGGCCCTTGCGTGGCTGGATCGCCAGAAACACGGCGCCCCCTGGGCGGACGCGCTGCGCAACGCCGGCGGCGCGCCCCTGGCCGCCATCCGGACACTCGAGGAACTCGAGATCACGAAAGGCATGGCCCGGGACCTGAATAAGCTCGGCAGGGGACAGGGATCCGCGATCGAGGTGGCGGCCCGGTGGCTCAAGCTCGACGGCCTGTTCGTCCTTAACTGGCTGTCGCAACAGGTAAAACTCGGCCTTGTGGCACTTTCCGCGGGTCGCGACAGGGCCCCGGGACTCGCAATCGACGATTCTGTGCTCCAGCGCATGGACAGGAAAAATCTGTTCTGTTATCTAGACATAATCAACCGGCTGCGAGGGCAGCCCGGCGGCTCCTGGAACGCGCAAGTGACGTTCGAGGGGCTGCTGATTGACTGGTCTGACGGACTCATTGAGTGCACCGGTGAGCCGCAGAACGACGGAATCGACTTGATGCTGCGCCGGAACGCCGGCGCGCAACGGAACAGGTAACGACCAATGAGCAAACCCGGACTGCTGACCCTGACGATCAAGGACAAGAGCGCCCTGTACCTCGCGTACATGCCGTTCGTCGTCAACGGCGGCCTGTTTATCCCCACGAACAGCTCGTATCGCCTGGGTGACGAGGTGTTCATGCTTCTCAACCTCATGGGCGAGGAAGAGAAGATACCGGTTGCCGGGACCGTGATCTGGATGACGCCCCGCGGCGCCCAGGGTAAGCGCACGGCCGGAATCGGCGTCCAGTTCAGTGACCAGGACCAGGGCAATACGCAGAAGAAGATCGAGAACTACCTGGCCGGGGCGCTGGGCGGCGACAAACCGACGCATACGATGTGAACCGGCCACACAGGCCGGGCCTTTCCGACATCAGCCTCTTCAGGGTTTTTCCGCGTTGATGCCGCCGCGCAGCACGTAGGCGTGATAGCCGCGCTCACTCAGGATGTAGGCACCTGCTGAACTGCGCCGGCCGGTATCGCAACACACGACGTAGCGCCTGCCCTTGTCGAGCGTCGACAGCTTGAGCCTGATGAAATACAGCGGAATGTTGATCGCGCCGTCCAGGTGCTGATTTTCGAACTCGCTCGGCAGGCGAACGTCAAGCCACTGACCGCCCGAGCGCACGATGTCCTCGGCCTCCGCGAGGCTGACCCAGTCGAGCATCGGCTCGTTGAGCAGCCGCTTGAAATCGTCCTTGCCGAGACGCATGACGGCGCCATCGGTCTGCATGGTCACCGTTGCGTTGCGTTTCGCCTCGGAAATCAGCGCCTCCTCGCCAAAGGTGTCGCCGACCTTGAGTTCCGCCAGCTTGATGCCTTCCTTGCTCAGCGGGGTTTCGCGCGTGACCAGCGCGGTGCCACGAATCAGGACGTAAAAATAGTCACCTTCCGCGCCTTGCTTCAGGATCACGTCGCCGGAGCGATAGTTGATCTGTTGCATGCGCATGAAGATCGCCTGGATATTGGCCGGCGGAATCTTGTGGAACGCCTTGGTCTGCAACAGCATCGTCATCCAGTCTTCGCCGCCCTGGTCCGACTTGCCCTGCAGTTCCGATACCTCGTAGGTGCCGGTCTGGTCCCAGGTCAGCATGACGTCGAGGAGGTCGCTGTCGATCGAGATGAACTGCACGCGGTCACGCGCGCGACCCGTGACACGCCGCGGGAAGACAGGGGCCACCGGGTTCCTGGCCAGATCGCTGCCACCCTCGACCTTGCCGACGATTTTCGCCTGGTCGACGAGTTCGAGCGTACCTGACACGACGTAGATCGTGCGCTTCTCGGTATCGCCTTCCTTGAACAGGAGTTGGCCCGGCGACAATTCGCGAATTTGTACCTTGCGCGCGAGCGCAGCAAGATTGTCTCGCTTGAGGCCGTCTAGCGGCGAGAAGCCTCTGAGCAGCTCCGTACTTACCTGCTCACTTGCCATTTCTCATCCTGTTTGCCCGATGACTATTATTCTTGGTGCGATCAAGCGCGTATTCTACCTTCAATTCAACGACTTCCGATACCGTCTATCGCCGGCATCGTGAGATACCGCACAGTTTATTTGGTCGCTACGACCGACCTGTGACTGCAGTCACAGGCGGTCCCAGCCCGGATGCGGCCTGAAGCGCTCGCCGTGCGCCTTTTGCAGCGCTTCCAGGCGCGCCCTGACCACGCCCAGGCCGCGCTCGCGCGCATAGTTGAGGGGACCACCACGAAACGGCGCGAATCCCGTGCCGAAAATGACGCCCGCATCCAGCAGGTCCGCGCTCGCAACGACACCCTCGTCGAGACAGGCCACGGCCTCGTTCACCATGCTGAGTATAAGCCGATCCTGCACATCCTCGGATACCGACCCGCCGTCGCTCGCCGGCTTGATCGCCTTGCCGTTTTCCCAGCGGTAGTAGCCCTGGCCCGACTTGCGCCCGAGATTGCCCGCTTCGACCATCTTGACGAGCGCTTCGGGCATCGGCCGATGCATCGATGCGCCCAGCACCTTGGACACGTGCAGGGCAACGTCGAGTCCGACACTGTCGGCAAGTTCTACAGGTCCTATCGGCATGCCGAAGGCCTCCGCGGCCCTGTCGATTTCCGGCAGCGGCACGCCTTCCTGTGCAAGCTCCATCGCTTCACCCATGTACGGCGCCAGGATGCGATTCACCACGAAGCCCGGTGAGCTCCTGCATTCGAGCGGCAGTTTGCCGATGCCTTTCGTGAAAGCAAAGCCGATATCCAGCGCGTCCTGCTCGGTATCGTCACAACGGATGACCTCGACCAGGGGCAGCATGGCAACCGGATTGAAGAAATGCAGGCCGATGAAACGTTTCGGCGCACGCAGCTCGGTGCGCAGTTCTTCGAGCCGGATGCTCGAGGTATTCGTCGCGAGCAGCGCGCCGGGCTTCATTTTCGCCTCGAGGGCCTTGTAGAGCGACTGTTTCGCCTCGAGATTCTCGAAGATCGCCTCGATGACGAGATCGGCTTTCGCCACGCCGTCTCCGTTGACATCGGAACTGAGCCGCTTGGCAGTTTCGGCGCGCTTATTGTCGTCCCTGACTTTCTTGGCAAACAGCTTCGCCGCACGCTCCATCGCGGGGTCGATGTATTTTTGCTCGCGATCCTGAAGTGTCACGGTATGGCCGCGAAGCGCGCACCAGGCCGCGATGTCGCCGCCCATCACGCCTGCACCAACGACGTGGACATGCTCGACCTTTGCCGCGGTCTTGTTGCCCTGTTTCTTCAGCATGCCCTGCAGGAAGAACACGCGAACCAGATTGCGCGACGTGCTCGATACCATGAGACGCGCAAAGCTTTTTGCCTCGGCCACATAGCCGGTCTTCGGCGAAGCCCCTTCCGCGGCCCAGAGGTCGATCATCGCGTACGGGGCAGGGTAGTGATCCCGGCGCGCCTTGCGCGCGACCTGCTTGACCAGCATGTTGCGAACGAACGGCCGCAGCGGCGCCAGCGCGAATACCCGGTCCAGCAGCGGGGCTTTCCTCTGCGGCGGCTTCTGCGAGATCAGTTCGATAGCGACGTCGCGCCAGTCATCCTCGCCGGCGATCCTGTCAACGAGGCCGATCCGCAGGCCCTTGCCCGAATCGATGGGCTCTCCGGTCAGCATGATCGGCATGCCCGCGCGCACGCCGCAGAGCTGCACGACGCGGACGGTGCCGCCGAAACCGGGATGCAGGCCGAGCTTGACCTCCGGCAGGCCGAGTATGCGGCTGTCGCCCGGCGGTGCGATCCGGTAGTCGCAGGCCATCGCGATTTCGAGTCCGCCGCCGAGACAGACGCCGTTGATCGCCGCTACGGTCGGGCAGGCCAGGTGTTCGACGCGGTCGAACAGCTGCTGGCCGAGCCGCACCAGCTCGAAGGCCCGGTCCTCGCCCTCGATTTCCGTGAACTCGCTGATGTCCGCGCCCATGACGAAACTGCCCGGCTTGCCCGAATACAGCACGAGACCTTTCGGGGGCGAATTCTCGAGCGGTTCCAGGATGTCGTTGAGCTCGGTGAGCACCTCCGACGACAACACGTTGCCGCCCTTGTCATCCTTGTCGATGCACAGCCAGAAAATGCCATTGGCGTCGGTTTGCGTTTTCCAGTGTCTGCTCATGATGCTTGCTTTTGCTCAATCAATTTCGAAGTCACAAACGAGCGGCAGGTGATCCGAATGGCGCACCTCCGGGACTTCGAAGTGGGTGACCCTGATACCCTGCTGGTACAGGATGAAGTCGAGTTCCTTGCGCGGCGCACGGCTCGGGTACGTCGGCAGGTTCCTGGTATTCGCGGACGCCAGGCCGGCAGCGCGCATGAAGAGGTAGATCTCGTTGCCGCCCCAGAAGGTATTGAAATCGCCTGCAACCACGACCGGCTTCTCGGTCTTTTGAATCAGGTCATAAAGATGCCGGAGCTGCAGGTGACGGTGGCGGTACTTGAGCGACAGGTGCACGAGAAAAATGGCGAAGTCGTCCATTTCCAGTTCGATGATCAGTCGCTTGATGCCGGTGTCGAAATAGTGAAAGCGCTCGCCGTGCACCCGTTGCGACGCCATGAACGCGTTGCCCTGCTTGCGCACGATCGGCAGCATCTGGTTCAGCGATTTCTCACCGTACTTGGTTTCGTAGGACGTATTCATGCCGAGATCGGCGGCAATCTTTTCGGCCTGGTTGACCTTGCGGCTCCGTATCGAGCCCGTATCGATTTCGATCAGCCCGACGACATCCGGATCCACCGACTTGATGAAGCGCGTGATCTCCGGCAGCACGCTCTGGTTACCCAGCACATATCCGGCCCCGGGCAGCGGCATATGCATGCTCGCGCCGCCGCCGACAGCGTAACGAATGTTGTACAAAAGGAGCCGCATGCGGCGCTACGATACAGCTTTGCCGGTGGCATGGGAACTATGGAAAGAGCGTGCGGCGCGCGCGCTTTGAATTGGCTAAACTAAGGGCCTGACAAGGTGCCACAAGGAGTTGCCGGTGTCCGAACGCAACCCGATCAGGGTCTTCGCAACGCACGCTTTCGAGGAAAGCGACGACTACCTCCGGATCTTCGAGTTTCTCGAGAGCGTAGACCGGTTCTACTACGTCAATGTCAGCAAGCCGGAGAACATCCCGACCTCGGGCGGCATCCAGGCCATCAAGGACGAGTTGATCAGACAGATCAAGGCGGCGGAAGCCGTGTTCGTGCTGTCGGGCCTCTTCGAGCAGAAAACGGACCTCGTGCGCTACATGATGGACGTAGCTGACGCCAACGACATCAAGATGATCGCCATCCGGCCATTCGGCGGGGCGACCGAGCTCCCGCCCGAAGTCGAAAAGCGCTGCGCTGAAGTCATCGAATGGAACGACCGTGCCATGGTCGACGCGCTCAAAAAGCAGGCCCGGGGCGAGGACACGGCGCGCTGGGAAGTCATCGATTTCCCCGGTTTTACGGCCGATGGCCCGATCGAAGATGATTAAGAAACAATATCTTATTGAATATTCCTAAAGTGAACTAACATATGCGTCCAGTCGTTATCGCGCACCGCGGCGCCTCGGGCTACCTGCCCGAGCACACGCTCCCCGCGAAAGCGCTGGCCTACGCGATGGGCGCCGACTACCTCGAGCAGGATGTCGTCGCCACCCGTGACGACCAGCTCGTCGTTCTGCATGACATTCACCTCGATCGGGTCACGGACGTGGCCAGGCGATTTCCAGGGCGAGGCCGCAAGGACGGTCGATACTACGTCCGCGACTTCGACATGGACGAGATCCGCTCGCTGAAAGTCCATGAGCGAACCAACGCGGACGGCTCCCGGGTCTATCCGGGTCGCTTCGATTCGGCGGGTGAGCCCTTCCGCGTCCACACGTTCGCCGAGGAACTCGAGTTCATCAATGACCTCGCAGCCGCCTCCGGACGCCCGGTCGGCGTGTATCCCGAGATCAAGGCCCCCGAGTGGCACCGGAACGAGGGGGTCGACGTCACGCCGCAGTTCCTCGAAATACTGGAGCATGCCGGCTACCGTTCGCACGACGACCCGGTGTACGTGCAGTGTTTCGACCCGCGGGAACTCGTACGTATCCGCAAGACGCTCGGCAGCCCGCTGAAGCTCGTGCAGCTCATCGGCGACCCGCGGGACAGTGACCCGCGGCTGGACTGGAATACACTGCTGACGCGGCCCGGCCTCGATCAGCTCGCGGGCGTCGTTGACGGTATCGGGCCCTGGATCCAGAGTCTGTACACGGTGCAGGGCGGCCGGGTGACGCCGGCCCCCGTCGTCGAAGAGGCGCACGCCGTCGGCCTGGCGGTCCATCCCTATACGTTCCGGCTCGACGAACTGCCGCCCGGGTTCGCGAGTTTCGAAGACCTGGTGCGGTTCTGCGCCCGGGATCTCGCCATCGACGGGCTGTTTACCGATTTTCCGGACCAGGTCATCGAATTATTCCGAAGGATTTTCTCTGCAGGCGCATCTAACTGAGCGTACGAGTATCGGAACCATCCAACGCAGGGATGCCATCTATGAAGATCAAAAGGGGACTCGGAGCGCTGATCACAGCGCTCTTCATCGTAATGACGCCTCTGGCCAGCGCCGAAGACGGCCCGCTGGACGTCGGGGCTTACCGCGGCAAGGTCGTGGTCTTGGACTTCTGGGCATCCTGGTGCGTGCCATGCCGGCGCTCGTTCCCGTGGCTCAATGCCATGCACGCGAAGTACGCCGACGATGGGCTCGTGATTATCGGCGTCAACGTCGACCGCGAGCATGCGGAAGCCACCCGCTTCCTGGCCGAGTACCCCGCGGATTTCCGGATCTATTTTGATAGCGAAGGCCGCTACGCGGCCGAATATGGCGTCGAGGCGATGCCGAGTTCATTCGTCATCGGCCGCGACGGCCAGGTCAGGGCCCGGCATCTCGGGTTCAAGGTACAGAAACAGGCTGATTACGAGGCGGCGATCGTCGACGCCTTGCGGGAAGGGAGTTCGGAATGAAGAAGGTTATCTTGCTGGCCGGCCTCGTCATGGCGGCATGCGCCGGCTGCTCCTCGATGGGTGTCGAACCCTGGGAGCGCGATGTGCTCGCCCGGGAAGAGATGCAGTTGACGACGGACCCGCTCGAGGCAGCGACCGACGATCACATCTACTTCAGCAAGGAAGCGTCGTCGGGCGGCCGTGGATTCGGCGGCGGCGGCTGCGGCTGTAACTAGGGGACATGCGATGACTATCAGCAAAGAACGCTCGGTCACCGCAACGCTTGCGGCGGCCACCTGCACACTGCTTGGCACGGTACCCGCGCCCGTGGACGCGCAGGAAGAACCGAAATGGGACTTCAATACCTCGGTGCTCTATTACGGCGAGGACGGCGACCGGGTTCAGGACGCGAGCCTCAAGGCGCTGATCCGGCGCATGTTCGTCGATGATCGCTACCTGACGCTCGGCATCACCGTTGACACACTGACCGGCGCCACGCCCAGCGGTGCAATTCGCCAGGACGGGGCACAGACCTTTACGCGACCGTCCGGTAACGGGTCCTACGTGGTACCTGCGGGCGAGCATCCGCTCGACGACACGTTCCACGACACGCGCGTCGCACTTTCCGCCAACTGGACGCAGCCGACCGGTCGTGCCGGCCTTTTCGATGTCGGCACGAGTTTCTCGAAGGAGTACGACTACACGCACCTCGGGGTCAACGCCAGGTACGCGCACGACTTCAACAAGCGGAACACGACGCTCTCAGCCGGCATATCCTTTTCGCAGGACAGCGTGGACCCGGTTGGCGGGTCGCCGCGGCCATTGTCTGAAATGCTCGACGTCGGTGACATCAGCAATCGATCCGGCTCCGAGGACAAGGACATCATTGACGTCGTGGTCGGTATCACCCAGGTGATCAATCCGAAGCTCATCGTGCAGGCCAACTACTCGCTGAGCCAGTCCGACGGCTACCTCAACAACCCCTACAAGGTGCTCAGCGTGGTCGATCCGATCACCGGCGACACGCTGGCCCGCACGCCGGGTATCGAGGGCGGTCCGTCAGGAATATTCCTGTTCGAAAATCGGCCCGATACGCGAACGCAGCACAGCATCTACACCCAGGCCAAGTACTACATGGGCGGCAAGGTGCTCGATGTCTCCTACCGTTACATGACCGATGACTGGGAAATCGATTCGCATACCGTGGATCTTCGCTACCGGTGGCCGCTGGGCTCGGAGAAGTATCTCGAGCCGCACCTGCGCTTCTATACGCAGAGCGAAGCGGAGTTCTATCGGCTCAGCCTGCCGGATCCGAACGACCCGAATGGCGCACCGTTGCCGGCCTACGCCTCATCCGACTACCGGCTCGGCAATTTCGATGCGATTACGGCGGGGTTGAAGTACGGCTGGACGACGAAGAACGGCAATGAGATGAGCGTCAGGCTGGAGTGGTACCGGCAGACAGGTACAATTCCTGCGGACCAGATCATTGGCAACCAGGCCAACCGGGACAATTACCCGGATCTCAACGCAGTCATCGCACAGTTCAGCTATCGCTTCGACCTCTGACAAGTCTCGCTCCATTACGCTCGAACCGGCCGGCAACGGCTGGCTCGGGCGTTTTGGTGCCATGGGTAGCCCCTGCGAGCTGATCACCGAGGCCGGCAGCCGGGATCGCGCACGTGATCTGGCCCGCCTCGTGGCCGATGAAGTCTGGCGCATCGAGGACAAGTTCAGCCGCTACCGGGATGACAATATCGTCCACCGCATCAATACCGCGGCGGGACGCGGCGTCGAGGTGGATGAGGAAACTGCGGGGCTGCTCGATTTCGCGGTGACGCTCTACGAACTCAGCGACCGAAAGTTCGACATTACCTCCGGTGTCCTGCGCGCCGTCTGGCGATTCGATGGCAGCGACCGCGTCCCGGAACCCGAGGCGGTCCGCGGAATACTCGACAAGGTCGGCTGGGACAAGGTGTCCTGGCAACGACCCGTGCTGACGATGCCCGCGGGCATGGAGATCGACCTCGGCGGCATCGGCAAGGAGTATGCCGCGGACCGGGCCATCAACCTGCTGCGCGCCGCCGGCGCCCCGCCGTCGCTGGTCAACCTCGGCGGCGATCTCGCGGTCAGCGGCCCGCCGTCGAATCGCCGCGCCTGGAAAGTCGCCATCGAAGGGGATCTCGAGGGCTCGCACGACAGGCTCATCGAGTTGCGTCAGGGCGCGCTCACCACGAGCGGAGACGCGCGCCGCTACCTGCTCCGCAAAGGCGTTCGATACGGCCATATACTCGACCCGACGACCGGCTGGCCCGTCCCCGACGCGCCACGATCCGTGACGGTCGCCGCCGATACCTGCACCCAGGCAGGCATGATCAGTACGATGGCCATGCTCAGGGGGCAGGGCGCGGAACAATTCCTGGCGGAGGAGGGGATACAATCCTGGTGCCGCCGCTAGGCGGCAAGCCGGCCGAGGCAAACAGCCGCACGATCGTGTAAGTGACTGTTTTAAATGCCAATCGCACGAGATTGCGTTTTCAGCGGTTCCACTATATGGTCACAAGGGGCCAAGCACGGGGGTGCCATAGTGAGAACTCGGTCCTTTTCCGGACAACCAATCAGAATAATCATAAGCCGATGTTTGTCGAACTGCCCAAGGACCTGATCCTCGCCGCCGTCGCGGCGTTTTTGCTCGGCTGGATCCTGTCGTCGATCAGTTCCCGCCTGGGCAGTCGCCACCGCGCGACCAAGCGCGACCCGCGCGATGACCGTATCCGTTCGCTGGAGGCCGAGCTCAGGATTGCGCAGGCCGATACCGGCAAGACAAAGACCGCGCTCGAACGCCTCGAAGACCAGCTCAAGGAGACGACTGCGGGCCTGGAAACCCGTGATCTCGTCATTACCGAACAGCAGTCAAAAATCGACAAGATCACGAAGGACCTGAAGGACTCGGTGCTGAAGACCCGCGAGTTGCGCGCCGAACTGGCGGACCGCGCGGCCGAAAACGTCCACGCCGAGGCCAAGATCCGCGAGGTCGAGACCGAACTCTCGGTGGCGCAGGCCTCTACGGACCTGATCGCCACGGGCGTACTCGACTATCGTTTCGAGGAAGAGGACGACGAGGGCAACGTCAGCAAGACGGCGTCCTAGTCCCGACCGATACCTCGAAACCCGTTTCGCGCCAGGCCGCGTAGAGCCACAGGAACCATAACTGCATCAGCAGCGACACCACCCACTCGATGACGTTCTCGAGCGGGTCCGGGTTGGCCAGCACCGATTTCTGCACGAAGTTCAACAGGCCCAGCACGAACGGCAGCGCCAGGGTGCGCAGCATCCACTTGCGCCAGCGCGAAGGCGGTGCCGCGAACGACAGCGTCAGCTGCGCGAACACCGTGCCGATGAAATAGAAATAGATGCCGAAGCGCCGCATGAATTCGTAAAAGGGCGCCTTGGTACCGAGAAATGTCACGTACACGATCAGCGCGATCGCACCCAGCAGACCCCAGGCAATGACGGCCCTGCCGGCCCGGCTGTCGGGGCGCAGGGATTTCAGCCACAGCGCTGCGAAGTACCAGGTCATCACCAGCAAGACGGACTGCGGCAGCATGACGGCGCGAAACAGCATGTTACCCGGCGGGTACCGTCCCGTTGCGCTGATCGAGGTGCATCCTTCGATGTAGGGTACGCATGACGGCAACACGTCGGCCTGTACGCCGATCACGTAAGCGAGGTTGATGCCGACCAGCGGCGCAAGTCCCGCGAACAATGGCAATGCGCGTAGTGTCATGCGCAAAGCATAACCCACGGCGATCTGCTATATCTTGCGTAAGACCTGAAACCGTGGGGGGGCATCATGACCATTTTCAGTCTCTGGCTGCCGATCATCGTTTCGGCGGTCGTTTCCTTTATTGCCGGCGCCGTGATCTGGATGGCGATGCCCTGGCACAAGTCAGACTGGCGGAAGACCGGCGACGAGGAGGCGGTACGCGGCGCGCTCAGGAACACGCCACCCGGCATGTATACGCTGCCAAACTGCCCGGACAACGCGTCGTTCAACAATCCCGAAATGCAGCAGAAATTCATCGAAGGGCCGTGCGCCTACATAACCGTCGTGCCATCGGGACTGCCAACCATGCGTGGCAAGCTGGCGATGATGTTCGTCTACAACCTCCTGGTCGCGGTTTTCTGTGCCTACTTCGTCAGCCGCACCCTGTCAGCGGGCGCAGAATACCTGTCGGTGTTCCGGGTCGCCGGCACGGTCGCATTCCTGTCCTACAGCGTCGCCTATATCCAGGAGAGCATCTGGTTCGGCCGAAGCTGGTCGCTCACGCTGAAGACCTTCGCCGACGGGCTGATCTATGCCCTGTTGGCAGGCGGCATTTTTGGCTGGCTCGCGTCAGGCTGAACAACAGGATCGGATGTGATTGGCTGCCCAATTACTTTTGCTGAGCCATGCGCACCCTGTTTTCCACCGTAGTCGCTGTTCTCATCTTTGGCAGTCTCTCGATCGCGGTCGCCGACGAGGCCGACAAGGCGGAACTGGCAAGGCTGTTTCCGAAGGGCGCCCACCGCCTGCAGATGAGCTACACGTATCTCAATGCAGCGGAAGCCGACTTCGCCATCTGGGTGCCCAGTTACAGCTGGGCTTACAGCAGGAGGCTGCGGGTCACCGGGCTGACGGGTTAAGCCGATGCGAAGTTTCATGTCCCGAACGCCATTGATGATGCCGCTCGTTCGGGTCTGTTCGACAGCTTCCTCGTCGTGCAATACGACCCCGGCAGGCGGCTCACGGCAAATTCTTTCGTGCCGAATCCGCTGGGCCTGACCTTCAAGCTGCGGGCACCGACGGGTGACGCTGCGAAGGGCCTCGGTCTCGACACCTCGGTCGGCACGGTGGGCGCCGGCTGGCTCGTCGACTTTCCCTAACGGTTCTGGCTGCAACCGACGATTCAGTACGGTCACTCGCTCCAAAAGGACTCGCTCGGCAGGGATGTCGAAACGGCCGAGTCCTCGCTGGGGCTCTGCTGGCTGTTTCCGTTCCGGGCATGGCTCGGAATCAAGCCTGCATTCGACTGCGACCTGGTGCTCGACGATTGTGGAACGAACCTGTCGCTGACCATCGGAAAGAGCTGGCCTTCCGGTTTTACGATTAACCTCAGTGCCGACCGCCTTGATCGCATCGATCCACTGGCGACAGGGGACGACAGGCAGGTGTTCCTGTCCGTGTCCTAGAAGTTGGGCGAGCCACCGCCGGACCGTTAGGTAAATCCCCGAATTGACCCCGGCCGCTTGCAGCGGAAAATCCTGACCGTCAGGTAAGCCATACCGGCTTTGCCAGGGGAGCTGCGAGCTCCGGTGAGTCCATGCTCAGAATCTTCGATGACCGCCGTGATGCGGGTAGGGCGCTGGTTGCTGAAATCCAGCGGCGTGAACTGGACGATCCGCTGATCCTGGGATTGCCGCGAGGGGGCGTTCCCGTCGCCTTCGAAATCGCCACAGCACTGGACGCCGAACTGGACACGCTGGTCGTTCGCAAGCTCGGCGCGCCGTTCCAGCCGGAACTGGCCCTGGGTGCGATTGCCTCCGGTGGCATCAAGGTGCTCAACGAAGACGTGTTGAATCGCGCGAGCGGCCTGAATGATTCCGTGCTGACAAAGATCATTGAAAGGGAAAAACTCGAACTCGCGAGGCGAGAACGTGTTTATCGCGGCGACAGGGAACATTCGTCGCTGGCCGGCCGAAACGTCGTGCTTGTCGACGACGGCATGGCCACCGGCGCGACGATGCGCGCAGCCGCACTCGCAGTCCGCTCGCAACGCCCGGCGAAACTGATCGTCGCGGTGCCGACCGCGTCCCGTGATGCGCTCGAAATGATCGAACCCCTGGCGGATGAAGTGATTTGCCTCGAAGCGCCACCGCATTTTTACGCGGTCGGGGAGTGGTATCGGCACTTCGGGCAGACGACCGACGATGAAGTCCGGAGGTTGCTCGACAAATCGGTCGATATTGCCGCCATCGGCCACTGAAGATGATGCTGCCTGGCCGAAACCAGGGCCGACGCAGGGGCTTTACCGCGCTTCTCCTGGGTATCGCGACCCTGGCCGCGGCATCATCCTGCCTCGCGGCGGACCACTGGTTCCCGCTGCGCAACCAGAATCCTTTCGTGAACATCTTCGGCGTCCCCGCGTTCGAGGGTGCGAGCGTGGCGGGGAAGGGCGTCAGCCGTTATCGGGTCGGTTTCGACGTCGCCAATCATGCCGATATCGGGGAGATCGGATCGGAATCCATCGTCATCGACGGCGAAAGCTATTTCCTGGAACTGGCCTTCAAGCGCGGCATCTCGGAACGACTCGAGCTGGGGCTCGCGGTGCCCGTCGTCTCGCACCGCGGCGGGATACTCGACGAGGCCATCTACCGCTGGCATGACTGGCTCGGTCTGTCGAATACGAAGCGCGAGCGCCCTTCCAACGAATTGCTTTTTTCCTATGATAATCAATCGAATATAGACTTTTCGCTGGCTTCGAGCGGAACCGGAATCGGCGATATCCGCATCACTGCGGGCTACGCGCTGGCATCCGCCAAGGGGCTGGATGGCATCGATCTCGCGATCCGGTCGACGCTGAAACTGCCAACAGGCGACCCGGATCAACTGCGTGGCAGTGGCGCGACGGATGCCGCGTTAAGCCTGCATGCCTCGAAAAACGGGTTTTTCGGCAGGGACAGCCTCAGCGTCGCGGGCCTTATCGGTGTCCTGTGGACCGGCGACAGCGATTTTTTCAAGCCAATTCAGAAAGGTACGGTTCCTATTGTCGGCGGCGCAGCAAGCTGGCGGGTCAAAGATCGGGTCGAAATCCTCGGGCACCTGTATGCACAGGGCTATTTTTACGACAGCGTGCTCGATGAATTGAGCGGTAAATCCATCCAGTTGGGGCTCGGTGCCAATTATCGCCTGAAGAACAATAAGTTACTGTTATCAATAGGTTTTATCGAAGACGTGGTCGGCGACACAACGCCCGATTTCGCATTGCATTTTTCACTCCGCAGCCTTTAAGGAGGTGTCCGGGGAGTCGCGCCATGAGCATGGGTCGCCAGTTCGGGGGGCAATACTGGGCTTTGCTGGCCGCGCTGATCCTGCAGGCGCCGGAAACAGGCGCCCAATGGCTGGATCAGTCGCAGAATCCTTCCGAATTGGTTCAAATTGACCCTGAAACCACGTTCAAAGACCGCAAGGGGCTGATTCGCGACACCAGGTACTTCATGGGCTACCAGGTGGCAACGATCGGCATCCTGTATCTCATGCCGGAGAGTGTCAGCAACTGGTCCGACGAGCAGAAAGAAGAATACAGCCTGTCTACCTGGTGGGATAACGTCACGGACCCGCAATGGGACAGCGATGACCATTTCATCAATTACGTGATCCACCCATATTGGGGCGCGGCGTATTACGTGCGGGCGCGCGAGCGTGGCTACGCGCCAGGACAGAGCTTCTGGTACTCGGTTTTGCTGTCATCGATGTACGAATTCGGTATCGAGGCCTTGTTCGAGGAACCCTCGAAGCAGGACCTGATCGTCACGCCGGTGGCCGGATCTGCGCTCGGGGTTTATTTCATGCACGTGCGCAACAACGTACGCGCCAGAAGCAGCGAGCGTGGCTACCGATCCAGGAAGGACAAATGGCTGTGGGCGCTAACGGATCCGCTGGGCGCGTTGAATCGCACGTTCGACCGCTGGTTCGGCTGGGACGGTGACGTGTCGCTGCAGCCTTATGCCTCCCGGCGCGCCGTCCATTCGGGCCGGATGCAAGGGGCTGGGGGGCTGCAGCCCGAAGAGTTGGAATGGGAGGCAGGGGTCCTGTTTCGGGTTTCGTGGTGATCCAGCCCCATGCATAATTTAACATAATATACATTATACGCATTATTGGAACTGCGCCGGCTACCGGCCTCTTGCCTCGGGATGAGCAGCCTTGAGCCCCTTGGCGGCCAGGCGTACCGTTTCGCTCACCCTTTGGGCTCGGGTCTCCGTTCGTTTCGCTGTCTTGATCCAGAGCAGGATGACCTTCCTCGCTGACTTGCTGAAAGCATCGAATGTTTCCCGTGCTCTTTTGTTGGCTTCGAGCGCGCGCGACAGGTCCTCCGGGACGACCAGGTTTTCGACGTCGTCCAGGTAGCTCCACGAGCCGTCGCGCCTGGCGGCATCGATCTTCTCCCGGCCGGCCGGCGTCATGAGACCCATTTCTTCGAGTTTCGCGACGCGTTTCCTGTTCGACGCCGACCAGGAGCTTCCTGCCTTTCGCGGCGCCACCAGCAGCATCGTCCGGTCCTCATCGAGCCTTCGGGTACGCGTGTCAATCCAGCCGTAGCAAAGCAGCTCCTCCACAATTGCGTCGTAAGGAACGTGGCGCTCCTTTACGTGTTTCTTGAAACTGACCAGCCAGAAGGTATCGCTGATCTTGTGATTCGCGTGCAGCCAATCCCGCAACTCCTGCCTGGAGCAGATTATTTTCTTCGGGAATTCGCGGAGTCCGTTCATGCAATGACTATATCCGGACGGAAGCTGTCCGGCTATGCCGTTCAACCGCCCTACTTCGGCACAGTCTTCGGCGCCCTGCTATGAATTGCCGCGAGCGTCGGTCGCGCCGGTCATGAGCGGTCGTTGACTTGGCCAGGGATGCCTGATCGTTCCGTGTTCATGTATGAGCTTCCAACCGGAATCAGTCTTGAGAAAGACAAATGTTTGCCGCCCGCTGACCGTCACATTGCTTCCATCCCTTACAAAACTGACCTCGGGATAGTAAGTAGCGATTCCTACCTCACCAAATACGTCTATCTTCAGGTCGTTTACCTCGTACTTGACGTTCTTGATCGAACCAAAAAACGCCGCCTCGGACTCATTCGCGCTCGAAACATCCTGACGTTCGAACCTACGCGGCCCAAACTTCGTGAATCTTTCGCTATTCAGGTGGGCATCTTGAATACCCTCGATGTTTGAAGACTCTATGTCGGATTTAATGGACATGATTGCTTCGCGGATTTCCGATTCTTGATCGACAAACGGCTCATCGACGATGTCTTTCGCCCCTTGTTCCTCGACCGCGCAGGCGCAATAAAGAAGAGAAGCCACGCACACGTAAAATGCATAACCTCTTTTTTTTCTCATTCAAGGTGCCCTCCGGTTTAGCGTCTGCTTTTCGTAACAAGCAGCCTTTGTAGCCGAATCGCGCCGAGTGGCAGCCTTCAGCCAGCGACAGCCGCTCGCGTCAAAGGTGAATGATGTTCCTCCACACATTGACACGGCACCGCCAAGAGCCATCCGATTGCTTTATCCACACTTTAAGCCAACGGCTCGTGCCAGTTTCCTCATTGCCGTCGGGGCCGGTGAAGGTGCCCTTGCACTGACCACGGGACCAAGCCATCTCGCCAGATGCAGACACATCAACATACTCCTGCCTGCAATCGAGCGAAAATCTTGGATCGGCAAAAGACCGCTCATAGTAGCTAGTGATCTCGTCGGCGTTTACAAGAGGTGACGAATCTGCTGGATGAAAATAAGGGCTCGTAGCAAGAAACGCAGACCATTTTTCAATGTCTTTCTCGTTAGTTGCCTCAACCCAGGCCTTATACGTCTCGCGAATAGATTGCTCATCGGTCTCTGCCACAAAAGCTGTCGAACAGGCAGCAAATGAGAACGCCAAACAGGTTACGCCTAGAGTGATAATCAACTCGCGCATTGCCCCCCCCTGCCAGACAGCAAGTAGATCGAACGACCGCAATCAGTCAGTAGCGGTCGTTCAAATCGAGTATAGCCCAATGTTGGGTTTGGGCCGGTAAGCAGCCGTTCGACCTGGACGAACGTCAGCTCTCACCGATACCGGTCGTTCAGAGAAGCTGAAATGCCCGAAATTGAGTGGCGGCTATCGGCCAGGAGCAGACATTCGACGGCACAGAGTTCGCCCGGCTCTCAATGCGGCCACCATGATGACTTGACATAAGCCACCGGGCGCAGGTCAGTTATTGTTGACCGAAGGCTCAATTGTGTTTAGACTCGGTTTGATCTGACGATCAGCCCCGATGTTAACGTCGTTTACTTCAGGGGTTTCCGAGCGGTCCGGCTCAACTCACAACGGACCGCGGACAGGATGGCTGACCTTTAGTTGCCATAACAGAAACGGTTATGGACGCACTACGCCAGGATTCAGCCCGGTCGTTCGGAGGCGCTCCACGCGTCAGT
>DATCZJ010000011.1:0-9339 GCA_036525955.1 Woeseiaceae bacterium
CAGGCGCTTGCTCCTGACGACGTCATAAACCGTGACGCTGCCGATCACGTCGCCGAGTCCGCGGTTTGTCACGATCTCGCCGGTGCCTGGAATCGGCTCACCGCCCGGGCCCGTGATGGCGGTGCCCTCGGGGGCCCTGACACTCAGGTAAGGCACGGTGACCCGGAACGCGACATTGCCATAGTCCAGCGTAGCGCTGAGCGGCACATAAAGATCTTCGATGTCGGCATCACCGCCGTAGGTTCCGCTGGTAACTTCTACACCCGTCCCCAGCGTGACTTTCGGGCCGGAATCATCCGCAAGGGCGACCATGCCCGTCAGCAGCAAACAGCCTGCAAACCCGATGAAATTGAAAGTTTTCATATTCAGTCCCCGAAAAAGTGGGGCCGGAACAGAGCCGGCCCCAATCCTGAGAAAGCTGAGACAGGGGGGGAGAATTATTCAGCTTCCTCGACTTCGCGTTCGAGCGCCTTGGCGCGCAGTTGCATCTTTTCGCGATGCTGTGCCATGAACTGCATGCGCTCTTCCTCTGTGCCGATCAGCCGCAGCTGTTCGCGATACTGGTTGCGCTCCTGCACCGTCATCAGCTCGCCGCCAAAAATGGGACCCTGTCCCGGCGGTACCAGATCCTTGCCTTGCTGCTGGGCGCGTTCCTGCATCATTTTCTCGTGCTGAGCCTGATACTGATTGCGCTCCTCGACCGTCTTCATGTTCTGCAGCTGTTTACGGTACTGGTTCTTTTCCTCCTCGCTCATCAGGTCGCTGCCATAGATTTCAGCGTCCTTGATGGCGGAGGGGTCTTGCAAGTGGGTACGGTCCCTGACCTGATCCCGGTCCTGATCGCGGTCGCGATCCTGATCCTGGTCGAGACGATCCCGATCCTGGATACGGTCACGATCGAAGTCGCGATCCCGGTCCATCTGCTGGGTCCGATCACCACTCGCCCCGGCCCCTCCATGTTGCGCGGCATAAATCGTTACGGATGTCAGCGCAAGCGCCGACGCCATTACCACACCAAGCAAAGTTCTGTACTTCATCTGACGGTCCTCCTCATTACACAGGTTCGCAAATCTCAAATCTCCAGACTTTGTGCGGAGCTTCCGAGGGGAAATTATCGATCCATGATGGCAAGTGTGGGATCAACGTGTTTCCTGCCGATTTCCGGATCGGGGCAATTTGTTACGAAAGTGTTTCGTTGATCGGGCGCCACGGGAGTTCGGGCGTTCGACGCGATTCCGGCCGGGAGGCCCGGCCGGTCGTGCCCCGGGAGCTCCCGTTCCCGCGGGTGCGGCGGCCGCGCGGAGCGCCGATTCGGTGGTAGATTGAGGACCAGGGCACGATCCACCGTGGATGCCTTTTGTGACGTGAATGAAGCGACCGACAAGCCGCAGCGCAGACATGAAGCAAGCCGTGAGATTCGTACCGATCGCCGCAATGCTGACTGCGGCGATCAGCATTGCCTCCTGGACCTATCGATTCGTCGATGAGAACGTGCGTCTCGGAGAACTCTGGTTCTACGTCCTGGTGCCGGCGATCGCCTGGCTCATGTTGGCTGGTCCGCTTTTTCTGCTGCAAAGCGACAGGCGCTGGCCGCGCGTCATGGCCGTCATATTCCTTGTCCCGGCAACGACGCTCTGGGTCATGTCAGTCCTGGTGGGATTCTACGGTCTCCGCATCCACTGAGTCGGATGGCGTCAGCGCAAGATTTGCATTGTTACTCTGACCCCGAGACTTTCTGAGTCGGATGGCGTCAGCGCAAGATTTGCATTGTTACTCTGACCCCGAGACTTTGATCAGACCCAGGAACGATCCCGGATCTGCCGGACGGCAACGAGCACGAACATCAGGATGCCCGACCAGCCGATGGTCTCGAAGACGACGTTGAGCAGGCGATCGAAGGGCATGACCGTGCCGCAGATCACGCCGAGCAAGGTGAGCACGACGGCCAGCTGGTGGTAACGACGACTGCCATCCTCGCTGAAGCGCACGAGCGTGATCCAGAGCAACGGCACGGCCGTCGTGAAGATGCCGACCGTGATGACGATCGAGAAGACGCCCGCGATGAACGGCAGCGACCGCGATGCGAGTTCGAGCATCGGGATACCGAGACCGGCGATTTCCGGCAAACCGCTGAACAGCGCCAGCGCCACGAGCATCAGTGTGAACACGAACAGGCACGGCCCCAGGATGCCCGCGGTCACGAGCTGCCGGCGCGAGCGCACCTTGGCGCCGAGCGGGGCCATGAAACTCGCGATGCCGGTGGCCATGAGCGCCGGGTAAAGCACGCCGGAGAGCCACCAGCTGTTCGAGATCTTGAGTGTCTCCAGGGTCGGCGCGATACGCATGCCCTCGGCCACGGCGCCGGGGTCGCGCAGCACCGTGACGAGCGCGATGACGATGATCATCACGATCAGGACGGGCCCGAGCGCGCCGAGCACGTTGACGACTTCGCGCAGCCCGAAGTACAGCGTCGCAAACACGGCGAGGCCCATGATGAGCGCGCCCGCCCATACCGGCAGTCCATAGGACTCGTGCAGCACGGAGCCCGCGGCGGAAAGCATCACGAAGTACACGCAATACAGCGAGATGACGGCGTAGAGGCTGAACAGGGTGCCACCGACCCGGCCCGCGTAATGGCGGAAAATTTCCTCGTTGTTCTTGAAGCCGTACTTGTTGCCGACCAGCAGCATCGTCACGGTGATGTAGATGCCGAGCACCAGGAACATCGAGATGGCGGCGAAACCCTTCACACCGTAGCTGACGAAGTACTGCATGGCCTCCTGGCCGGTCGAGAATCCCGAACCGATCAGGAAGCCGAGGAATGCGCCGACGATCTTGACGATGTTGACGATGGCCTGACGGCGGCCGCCGTCCTGGCCGGTCGTGTTCGAATCCGTGCTCATACCCCCCCCGGGCGGGCGCCCGCATCCGGGCGCTTCTTGGACCCTCGGAGTCTACCCTTTATGAACGCACGTAGGTACCGACGAGCCGGTTCATCGCGATGATGTTCGGCTCGGCTTGCGCAAGGAATTCCCACATCGTCAGGCCCGGCTCGAGATCGAGTTCCTCGTCAAGCGCCAGTACCCAGAAGAAATAGTGGTGGCGTCCATGTCCCGGCGGCGGCATCGGCCCGCCATAACCCGGGTTGCCGAAATCGTTGACGCCTTTCGTAAAGTCGTCGCAGCCCTCCGGCAGACTCGTGACGTTGCCGGGGATGCCATACAACACCCAGTGCACGAAACCGTAGGTCCCGGGTTTGACCAGCGGCGCATCCGGATCATGACAGATCAGCGCGAAAGACTTCGTACCGGTCGGCGCGCCGGCCCAGGACAGCGCGGGCGAAACGTCTTCCGCTTCGCCGGTGAATTTCGCGGGAATCGCTCCACCATTCTGGAAAGCGGCGCTTTTCAGTTGCATGTCGGACAGCGCAAAGCCCATGGCAATCCCTCCTGTTTATTCTTTGAGCATCTTCATATATGACGCTGCCCAAAAAATAGCAATACGATATGACCGTCGCCGGCAACGGAGTAGACTGAGTCGCGATGATCGACCTGAAGCAATTCGAAGCCGAGTGCAGGAAGGACATACCGCTGCTCACCGCGATGGATTTGTCGTTCGGCGACTACGCCGACCTCACACTCACGATGCAGGCGCCGCTTGCGCCGAACATCAACAACAAGGGCACGGCGTTCGGCGGCAGCATCGCCAGTATCTGCCTGTTCGCGGGCTGGGCCGTCGCGACGATCGCGTTTGTCGAACACGGCATTCACAACACCGAGATCGTTGTTTACAAGAACGAGATGACCTTCGAGCGTCCCGCACGCGGCAATCTCACGGTCAACGCCTACATGAAACCGGCGGATTTCAACGCCTGCCTGTCGCGCCTCGAGACGGGTGATGCCGGCCGCATTCGGCTCGACATTCATGTCGACCTGTTCCATGGCGACGATCGTTGCGCCACGATGCAAGGCCTCTACGTCGTCTGGCTGAAATAGATCATCGGGTACGCCCGGCTTTTTCGAACCCTCGCCGGCGCTGCCAGTTACCGCGTTCGCCAGGATGCCGGACGACCCGGCCATGGTGCTCGACGAGTTTCGCAAGCGGCTCGAGGCGACCCGCGGCGTGGTGATCCGGTCCGAGTACGCGGACGCCGTGCGGCAGCAGGTGCTCGCCTTTGTCGACGGCGGTCAGTCGCTGTTCATCTCGGCGCCTTACACGCTCGCTTAGGACTCTCCGGACAAGGGCATACAATCCCGTGCCGCCGAAGCCGATTCGATCACGACACCATTGCGCGAGAGTCTTACATCGGCCAGGGCGCAGATCACCCTCATATCGCCCTACTTCGTGCCGCGCAGGAATGGTGTGGAAGCACTGACCGGAATCCGCGAGCGTGGCGTCGACGTCACGATGATCACGAATTCGCTCGCCGCGAACAACCGGTTCACGGTCCATGGCGGGTATGCGCCGGTGCGCAAGCCCTTACTGAAGAACGACATCCGCATTTACGAGGTACGCCCTGACGCTGACGTAGCCGGCGCCGAAATCGTCACAGCCAGCGGCGCGAAGGCCACGCTGCACACCAAGGCCTTTATCGTCGACCATCGGGAAATCTTCATTGGCTCGTTCAATTTCGACCCGCGCTCCGCGAACATCAATACGCAGCTGGGTGTCATCATTCGCTCGCCCGCGCTGGCCGAGACGTTCCTGCGGCAGATCGAAGCCAGCCTGCCGCACCAGGCCTATGCCGTATTTCTGGACCAGAAGGGCAAGCTGCGCCGGCGCGGGATCGATCGTGACGGCACGGAGGTGCTCTACACGAAGGAGCCGGAAACGTCCTTGGGCCAGCGATGCATGGCCGGCCCGATGCGCCTGATGCCTGTCCGCGGACAATTGCAAGGGCACGGGCGCCAGGATTGCCCGCTATGCGCATCCTGCCGCATCGGGTACGATGGTTCATCATGTCTGGCCTAGCGATTTCCCCGGTCGATCGTTACGCACCAAGGAGTTCCGAACATGCTGTCTCGGTTTTTTCACTCGACGTTGCTGATGCTGGCGGCCATTACGCTTGCCGGTTGTGCATCCGGGTTCCAGGCAACGCACGACTTCGACCCGACGCATGACTTCAGCGGCCACGAGACCTGGGCGTGGATTTCCGACAGGCCGATGAAGATCGGCGCAACCGATCGGATCCCGAGCCCGCTGCTCGAGCCGCGCATCATGGCGTCCATCGAGAACAAGTTTGCAGCCAGGGGCTACACGCGTGTCGATGACACCACATCCGCCGATTTCGTCGTCGCATATACCGTCTGTTCACGCGAGGAAATCCAGGTGGACAGCTATCCGACCATGTACGGCGGTTATGGCTACCCGCGTGGCTGAGGCGGCGCCTATTACGGCATGGGATACGGCACCGAGACCCGGGTTCGCCAGTACCAGAAGGGCATGCTCGCGATCGATATCTTCAACGCCGCGGTACTGGACGGGTTCCCGCCCAAGTAGCCACAGCGAGTAACCCGTCGACTCGATGAAGCATCGCCGCCCGAGTCGCCTGCACATGCTTGGCGCGGCGGTGCTGCTGGCCGTCGCGGCCGCGCTGTTCCTGCCCGAGCCGTCGCCCGCCGTGCCGGTGCCTGCCGGGGCGCAACCCTTCATCTGGGACCAGGACGCGCTCTGGCAAACGCTCGAGGCGCGCTTCAACGAGGCGCGGCGTCTCGGCTGCGACGCCTCGACAGGCGCGCTCGAGACCGCGCTCGCCGCACTGGCGGACGACATCACCTGGCTCGAGGCCGGCAGGCACGCGCCGCAAGACCCCCGCTTCGACCAGCTCGAGGCAAGGCTCTTCCAGACGGCGCCACTGATCGGCGCCTGTCCCGACCGGCTCGCGGCGCTGGTTGGCCTCGTCAGCCGCATCCGCGCGACGCTCAAGATCCAGAGCCGCCACTGGGATATCGGCGACGCCACCGCGCGCGACCGTGTCTATCGCCTGTTATACGGCAGCCGCACGGCCATCGAGGAACTCGTCCTGCAGGGCAACGGCGACGGGCTGCCCGCGCTCGTGCCCGGCACGGAAGAACCCTCGGCGACGCCGGCCGCATACGTCGGCAAGCTGAAAGTACATAGTGGTGACATTCTCGTCTCGCGCGGCGGCGCCCCGACCAGCGCCCTGATCGCACGCGGCAACGACTATCCCGGCAATTTCTCGCATATCGCCTTGCTTCATGTGGACGAGGACGGCACGGTTCGGGTCATCGAAGCCCATATCGAAGTCGGCGTGGTCGTCTCGACGCTCGAGACTTACCTTGAAGACAAGAAGCTGCGCATCATGGTCCTGCGGCTCGACCATACGCTCGACGCACTGCGCGCCGACCCGTTGCTGCCGCACCGCGCTGCCACTGTCGCGCTCACCGAGGTACAGTCGCGGCACATACCTTACGACTTCGCGATGCGCTACGAAGATCCCACTGAGAAGTTCTGCTCGGAGGTCGCATCGTCACCCTATGGCGAGCTCGGCGTGCCGCTCTGGGAAAGTCTTACGAGCATGTCATCACGAGGGGTCACGTCGTGGCTGTCCCGCCTCGGCGTGGAGCAATTCGTCACGCATGGACCGTCGGATCTCGAGTACGACCCCAAGGTCGTCGTCGTCGCCGAATGGCGGGATCCGGCAACCCTGTTCGACGACCACGTGGACAATGCGGTCATCGACGCGATGCTGGAGGGTGCGGAACGCGGCGACGAACTCGCCTACGACTATCGCTACCTGCCGCTTGCGCGCCTCGCCAAGGTGTACAGCGTGATGCTCAATCTCCTCGGCAGGACGGGGCCGATTCCCGAAGGCATGAGCGCAACGCGCGCACTGCGGGCGCAATGGCTGGAAGGCCGCCACCAGGCCGTCAGGGCGGGGACGCTGCAACGCGTGCAGGTCTTCGAGGACGAAAGGGGCTACCGGCCGCCCTACTGGGCACTCGTGGCGATGGCGAGAGAAGCGCTGTCCGAGGTGTCGGAATGACGCCGTTTGAGGGTCCACGGCCGTCAAGCGCTCGCGTTTCGTTCCGCGCCGGGAACGGCCGTGCGCGGTCGGCAGCGCGCGAAATCCAGCTGGTATCATCTGTTCGTCCGGATCAGGAAAACGCGCATGGGAATCCGACAGGTTGCGATTGACGCATCCAGCATCACCGTAGGCATGTACGTTTCGAACCTCGACCGCCCATGGCTCGAGACCCCGTTTGTGTTCCAGGGTTTCGAGGTCAGGGATCGCGTCGACATCGAGATGCTGCAGAGCTATTGCAGCGTGGTGTACATCGATGTCGATCGCGGCGACCTCAGTCCGGCGCAGGTGCAGCGGCTCCTCAATTCGAAGCGCCCGAAAGGACGCACCGCGCCGGGAAGTACGGAGCGGCGCAGCCGCGAACCGGGCAAGCTGCTGCGCTGGCTGCAAAAACTCCTGCGGCGACTGGGGTTGCACCGGCAGTCGCTCGCCATCGAGTCGCGCGGCGATACGGGGTATCGGCTGCAGTCAACGGTGCGGGCCGAGGCGACGCCGGCGCGCGATGCATGGCTCAGGCTAGCCGATCATCACGAGAAAATGCTGGAGCGCGCCAAGATTCGCGGCGATGTCCAGATGAGCGCCCTGCGCCGCGCCGTGCAGCCCGTTATCGACAGCGTCATCAGAAACCCGAACGCCATGGCGTGGACCGTCTTCGCCCGCAAGCACGATTCGGAGCAATACAATCGCGCCGTGGGTACCGCCGTCTGGTGCCTGCTGTTCGGCCGCCAGCTCGGCTTTGATCGCGAGTCGCTGGAGGAACTCGTCACGGGCGGCATGCTGCTCGATATCGGCAACGCGAGAATCCCGCCGAGTATCGCGGCGACGCGCGGGCCGTTGTCCAGCCAGCAATACGAGTTCCTGCGGCAGCACGTCGAATTCGGCGTCGATATGCTCGAGTTTTCGCAGGGCGTCACGGAAAACGTCATCGACATGGTTCGCTGTCACCAGGAGCGTTACGACGGCTCCGGCTACCCGCTGGGATTGCGTGGCAGCAAGATTCCGCCGTTCGCCAGAATCGCCGCCATCGCCGATTGCTACGACGCGATGACGACCGCGAGTCCCTATGCACAGCCGATGGCGGGCTATGACGCGGCACGGGCGCTGAACGAAATGCGGGGCAAGGCGTTTGCTGCCGAGGTCGTCGAACAGTTCATCGCCACCATCGGCATGTTCCCGGTCGGCAGCATCGTCGAACTCAACAACCGTTCGGTTGCCATCGTCCTCGAACTCAATCCGCACAATGTGCTGCGGCCGAAACTGCTGCAACTGCTCGACGGCAACCACGAACCACTGAAGAAACCGTCCGTCATCGAAATGCGCGATCTACCGCCGGACGCCACGCACACGAATGCGCTCTGGATCGTGCGCGGGCACGAGCACGGCGCGTTCGGCATCGACCCGCTCAAGGTATTCCGTTGATGCCCCCGACCCGGTCTGGTGCTCGCGGTTAGGCGCAACCGGTGACGCGCAGCTTGATAGAAGAAGGCACATGACGCTGATCGGCAATATTCTCTGGCTGATCTTCGGCGGCTTCGTCATGGGCGTCGGCTGGTGGCTTGCCGGCCTCATCGCAATTCTCACCATCGTCGGCATTCCCTGGGCCCGCGCCTGCTTCGTCATCGGGCAGTTCACGTTCTTTCCCTTCGGCGCTGACGCAGTGGCCCGCGATGTGCTGACCGGGCGCGAAGACCTGGGCACCGGCTGTCTCGGCGCGCTCGGCAACGTCATCTGGTTCGTGCTGCTCGGCATCTGGCTCGCAATCGGCCACATCGTTTGCGCGTTGTTCCTCTTCATGACGATCATCGGCATTCCGTTCGGCCTGCAGCACTTGAAGCTTGCGGCGCTGACGCTGGCGCCGATCGGCAAGGCGATCGTGCCCGTGCGCGGTTTTCCCGGAGACTGAGGCGGCGCCGGGAAACGTTATGGGCCGTCGGCTATCGGCGGCAAGGTGCTCGCTGTAGTTCAGGCTACCGACTGCTTTTCAGGACATTGATGCCGAGCACGCCCATGTCCATGCCGTCGAACACGGGGAAGCCCTGGCGCTCGAAAACGGCCTTGTATCGCTGGTAGGGCACACCGGCGTCGATCACGATCCCGACGAGGCAGCCTTTCGATTGCGCCAGCGACCTGAGTCTCTTTGCAAAGGCCTCGGCCTGCGTCAGCTGGTGCGTGTCGAGCTGCTCCGACAGCGGCACGAGACCGAGCATGACGACCCCGGCACCAAAGCCGATCATCGCCTCGACACAGTCGAAATACACGCTTTCATCCGCCATTGGCGTCAGGTCCAGCGGATT
>DATCZJ010000012.1:0-17495 GCA_036525955.1 Woeseiaceae bacterium
GAGGACCTGCGCATCATCGGCGAGCAATTGAACGTCGACAACGTGCTCGAGGGCAGCGTCCGCAAGTCGGGCCCGAAGCTGCGCATCACGGCACAGCTCATCGACACCGACAACGGCTATCACCTCTGGTCGGAGACCTACGACCGCGATCTCACCGACATCTTCGAGATCCAGGACGAGATCGCGAACAATGTCGTCGCGGCGCTGCGCGTGCACCTGCTCGGCGAGCAGGCGGCGACCTCCGCGAAAGGCACGGCCAGCACCGAGGCCTACAACCTGTTCCTGCAGGGCAACTATTTTCTCGCCCACTCATCGGCCGAGAACCTGAAGCGATCGGTCGATGCCTACGAGCGCGCGATCGCGCTGGACCCGAATTTCGCGCGCGCCTATGCCGGGCTGTCGTTTGCGGTCAGCCAGCAGGTCGGTGGATGGACCGGGCTGTCCATCGACGGCGGCTTCGTGGAGGGCTACGAACGCGTGCGCGGCCATGCCGAAAAGGCCTATGAACTCGCGCCCGACAGCCCGGACGCGCTGCTCGCGATGTCGAACGCCGTGCTGAACGCCGACTGGGATTTTGCGGCGAATGCGCGTTACAACGAGCGCGCACTCGGCATCGAGCCGGCGAATACGAACCTGCTCGAGGCGCGCGGCTTCGACCTGCTGGTCCTCGGCAGGTTCGAGGAAGCGGAGGCGCTGCTGACGAAGGCGACGGAAATCGATCCGTTGTCGGTCACCACGCACCGGGCCCTCGGCGACGTGCAACTGGCCGCCGGGCGTTTCGACGACGCCATCGCGACCTATGAACACGCGTTGCGCCTGAGTCCCGAGAGCGCGCGCCTGCACGAACGGATCGCGCGCGCCTACCTCTTCAAGGGCGACGTCGACGCGGCAACGAAACATGCCGCCGAGGAACCTGTCGCGTGGGTCCGCGAGCTCGTCGAGATCATGATCCTCCGCAGGCGGGGCGACAGCGACGCGTGGTCCCGGGCCGTAGCGGACTACGAGGCCAGGTACGGCCATGCCAACGCCTACCAGCTTGCTGAAATCTACGCAGACGCCGGCGACCTCGATGCGACGTTCGAGTGGCTGAGCATAACCGCCGCAGTCAGGGATCCCGGCGGCATCTGGGGTCTGCGCTCGCCGTATTTCGACGCCGCGCGGCAGGATCCGCGCTGGTCGGAATTCAGATCCGCCTTTAAACTCTGAAATTCAATCGCTTAGCGCGTTTAATAGGTGTTTTTCGCAATGGCGCGCACCCACCCCGGGCTTAGACTCGTAGCTGACAGTCGAGGACATGCAAAGGGACATGGCGATGTTCACCATCGAAGCGATCATGAGCACGAACCTGATTACGTTGCCGGCAAGTGCGACGTTGGCCGAGGCTCGCACCCTCATGCACGACAATCGCATCCACCATATTCCGGTCGTCAAGGGCGACAAGCTCATCGGCCTGATCACGCTGACCGACGTACTCGCAGCCACGGACAGCTTCCTGCGCGAAGACAATACGCGGATTCATGCCGACTCGATCAGCGTCGAGGAAACCATGGTGACCGACATCATGACCGTCGACGTCCATGCGAGCCTGAGGCAGGCCGCGCTGTTCATAGAAAGGCACAAGATCGGATGCCTGCCGGTGCTCGAAAACGACAACCTGATCGGCATCATCACGGATACCGATTTCGTCGCCGTGGCAATCAACCTGCTGGAGCAGCTCGAGGAATCCGAGCCGCTGGATGACGACTTCGACTACGAGGACGTGGACGTCGCCTGATCGGCCTTGCGTCGTGCCGCGCGCCGCCTGATCGCGTAGTCGGCGTCCCGCTCCGAACCCAGCAACACCGCAACCCACCGGGTGCGCTCGTCGTTTTCGAGCGCGAGCTTCAGTGTCATCGACAGCGGCACCGACAGCAGCATGCCGACCGGACCGAAAACCCATCCCCAGAAGAACAGGCCGACGAAGACGATCAGCGGTGACAAGCCGACGCCATAGCCCATGATGCGCGGCTCGAGAAAATTGCCGAATACGATGTTGATCAGGATGAAGCCCGCGGCAGTTGCGCCGGCCGCGCCGGGGCCGATCTGCACGAGTGCGAGCAGCACGGCTGGCACCGCCGCGATGATCGAGCCGATCGTCGGCACGTAGTTCAGCATGAACGCAAGCATGCCCCAGAGCAGCGGGAAGTCGAGGCCGAGACTCCAGGTCAGCAGCCCCGCACAGAGCCCCGTCGCGAGACTGATGACCGTCTTGATGCCGAGGTAGCGCCCGAGGTTCTGCAGGAAACCCCTGGGCCCGTCCAGCGAGACGCCGTTGCGGCCGAATGCGGCCTGCAACTTGGTCTGGATGCTCGACGCTTCGAGCAGAATGAAGATGATCGTGAACACGATCAGGAACATGTTGGTCATCACGACTTTGAGGCTGTTCAGGATCGTGGCGACGAGCCCCATCGCGAAGCCCGGATCGATCATGTCGGCGAGACTCTCGACCGATTCATCGGCGTTCATGTGCTTCACGAGAAACTCGAATACGCCGTCAACGATCACATCGAGCCGCGCCTGGTAGACGGGCAGGGCGGCAGTGAAGTCGGCGATCGAGGTGCCGAGTATGGCAGCCGCGACCGCAACGACCAGCATGAGCGAGATGACGATCAGGAGCGCCGCGATAACCGACGGCACGCGCTGGCGCTGCAGCCATAGCATCGGCTTGACCGTAATCAGGGCCAGGAAGGCGGCGATCAGGAACGGCACCAGCAGGTTTTTCGCCATCTGCATGCCGTAAATCACGATGACGATGGACGCCATGACCATCAGCGCACTGCGCTTCGGTCGTCTGAGCAGGGCGACTGGCGCGGGCGCCGGTTGTTGTATCGGTGTTTCCAAATTACCGCCGTCGGGTTGCCGTATGCCTCGATCATGGCACAAGTCGGGAAATCACGCATTCGGCCAGCCAGACGCGCGGACCGGCGCGCCCCGCCGGAGCAGCGGCCGACCGCGTCGGAGCCGCCGCGGCGTGACTCCGGGGTCATGCCTGGCGCGCGGCGCGGCGCGGCGCGCGACGTCGCCGTGCGCGGCCTATTTCGGGGTTTTCGGCGTGTACAGCGCGGCTTCCTCGCGCGTCAGCTGATCGATCTTGATCGTCCAGCGCGCCAGCGTCGAGCTGATGCGTAACTGGTAAAGACCGGACGTGTTGAACAGCTTGACGCCATTGCCCTTGCGCTTCGTATACAGCACCCGGCCAACGTGCGAACTGTCGCGTGCTTCTATCAATGTCACGTCGAGCGCGATCAGCCCGTCGAAATCACCGTCGAGTCGCCAGTCGAGCGTCCACGGCGCCTCGACGCGGAACACGGCCGTAGTCGTATTGCCGGTGCCACGAAATTCGGCGACCCGGTCAGCGCCGTGGGCCGGCGCGGTCAGTGACAGCACCAGGGCTGCAATCAATGTCATGAAAATTCGCACGCAGTCCTCCGGCGCTGCACTCAAAGGCATTCTCGACTTCGACAATGCCCGGCGCACTATAGTTCGCGGCAAAGGGCGTCGCAACGATGCGCAGGGAGGTCGGCACGTCCCTGTGCCACGCTTTTGGGGATTCAGATATCGCGCCGGAACAGCCGCGGATCACGGGTTGCGGGGAGCACGGCACTCAGGTCAGGTTCGCCGGCGGCCATGGCGTCTTCGGCGGCGTGGCCCGGATGCGCGCGCATGAGGCGTCGCGCCGGCACGTCGAGCGTCTCAGGCTCTGCGTTGGCCGCGTCCGGTAGCGGCGAACCTGCGACCATCACGGCATTCAGCGCGAGCTGGATCAGGGCGATCGATGTGGTGATGACGCTCACGGCGATTCCGTTCGAACTCGAATTGGATACCGCGCAGAGAGTACTCTGCGGTCATGACACGTTGGTGTCAGGACTGTTTGCGGTTGTTTCTGAACGTTTCCGTTCAGTCGGCGAGGTAGGCAAGCTCGGCCGGCGTAAAGCGCCGCGGCGGTCGGCCTGTCAGTCCTTCGAGCACTGCCGGGTCCGCCGTGTTGCCCTCTTCCAGCATCGTCAGCTGGTCCCGTGTCACCGGGAAGAACGGCAGCCAGTCGAACAAGGTCGCGTTCAGGCGCATCAGCGACATCGGCATCGGCACGACCCACTTGCTGCGCCCGACGGCTTCCGCGATGCGCACGATCATGTCGGTCCACGTGAGCGCCTCGGGTCCCCCGAGTTCGTAGGTCTTGCCGATCGTGGCGTCGTCCTCGAGCGCGGCGACGAATGCCTGCGCCACGTCTTCGACGTGAACCGGCGACATGACGACTGCGCCGCGCTCGATGTTGGTTCCGGAGAAAAAGCTGATCGCGGGAAACGGCTGGCACACCATGTCGTTGCATAGCTGCGTGGCAAACTCCATGCGGCCGCGAGGGTCACCAAAGACGACCGATGGCCTCAGCACCGTGACATCGAGCCCACTGTGCAGCGCGAACTGCTCCGCCCGCCACTTGGTTTCCTGGTAGCGTGTGCCCGGCTTTTTCACGCCGTTCGCGCTCATAAGGAGTATGCGCCGCACACCCGCTTCGCGGGCCGCCTCGACGGCGAACACGACGCCCTCGTACTGCACCGCCTCGAACGTCACACCTTCGCTCGCAACTTCGCGCAGTATGCCGACGTTGTAGATCAGTGCATCGCAGCCTTCGAGCAGATCCGCCAGCGCCTCCTTCGAGCCGATGTCGCCTGTCACCAGCCGCGCGCCAGGCGCATGATCCGCACGATCCTCGCTGCCGCCACGTACGAGCAGCGACAGCTCATGACCCGCGGCGGCAAGTGCCTCGCAAATGTAGCTGCCGACGAATCCGGTGCCACCAATGATTGCTACTCGCATGATCTCGCCTCCATGGAAAACGGCAGTTACAAAAGGTTACCCGCGCTCGAGTGTCCGCAGCCTATACTGCGTGCCCGTGTTTTGACCGCGCCCCGGCGCGAAAATTCGATGACTCACGACACACCTGCCATCGTCTGGTTTCGCCAGGACCTGCGAACCTCGGACAACCCTGCACTGCATGCCGCCAGCCAGAGCGGCCGGCCGATCATTCCCGTGTACGTGCTCGATGACGAGAATGCCGGTGACTGGCGCATGGGCGCGGCGAGCCGCTGGTGGCTCCATCATAGCCTCTCGTCGCTGCAGCGGTCATTCGGCGACCGGCTCGTGCTGTTGCGAGGCGACGCGTCCCGACTGATTCCAGAACTCGCGCAGGCCACGGGCGCCGCCACGGTCTACTGGAACCGTTGCTACGAGCCATGGCGAATCGCCAGGGACAGCAGCGTCAAGACAAACCTCAGGCAATCGGGCGTCGAAGTGCGGAGCTTCAACGGGTCGCTGCTGTGGGAGCCGGCAAATACGCTCAAACCGAACGGCGAGCCCTACCGTGTCTTTACCCCGTTCTTCCGCAAGGGCTGCGTCGAAAACGGCATCCCGCCTCGCGAACCGATGGACGCGCCGGCGAAGCTGCGCGCCTTCGACCATTACCGTGGTCTCGAACTGGACGCACTCGAGCTGCTGCCAAAGGTCCGCTGGTACGACGGTATCGCGGCCGCGTGGTCGCCCGGAGAGGGCGACGCGAGGCAGCAGCTCATGGAATTCATCGCAACCGGGCTGGACGGTTATTCCGAGGGCCGCGATCGACCCGACAGGCCCTTCGTCTCGCGCCTGTCACCGCACCTGCATTTCGGCGAGCTGTCTCCGAACCAGGCGTGGTACGCGGTCAAGGCCGCGCGGCCCGAACCGGACGAAAACTCGGATCGATTCCTGGCCGAGCTCGGCTGGCGGGAATTTTCCTACAGCCTGCTGTACCACGAGCCCACGCTGATCGACCGCAACCTGCAGCGCAAATTCGACAGGATGGCCTGGCAGGCGGACGATGCCCTGCTCGCGGCCTGGCAACAAGGGCGCACCGGCGTGCCGTTCGTCGACGCGGGGATGCGGCAGCTCTGGCGCACGGGTTACGTGCACAACCGCGTGCGCATGGTCGTCGGATCGTTTCTCGTGAAGAACCTGCAGCAGGACTGGCGATCCGGCGCGCGCTGGTTCTGGGACACGCTCGTCGATGCCGATCTCGCCAATAACAGCGCAAGCTGGCAGTGGGTGGCGGGTACGGGCGCTGACGCGGCGCCGTATTTCCGGATCTTCAACCCGGTGACGCAGGGTCGCAAGTTCGATCCCGAGGGACAGTACGTCCGCAGCTACGTGCCCGAACTCGCGGGGCTGCCCGACAAATACCTGCATTGCCCGTGGGAGGCGCCCGAGGAGGTCCTGCTGGCGGCAGGCGTCCGCCTCGGCGATACCTACCCGCTACCGGTCGTGGACCTCAAGGCGTCGCGCGAACGCGCGCTGGCCGGCTTCAAGTCGCTGAGCGCCTGAGCCGTCCAGGCTCTACAATAGGACGGCAATGAAACCGTCCCGGGCCATCCCCGCGTTACTCGTCGCGACTGGCTGTGTCACGCTCGTTGCGTCCCAGCTGCTCGGCCTCACCGCGCTGGCGATCGCAGCCAAATTCATCGCGTCATGCAGCTTCATCGCGCTCGCGCTTGCCAGTGGCGCACGGCAATCGCCGTATGGCGTGCTGATCCTCCTCGGCCTGGCATTCTCGTGGTTCGGCGACATGTTCCTGATCGGCACGTCACGCAGCGCCTTCCTTGCGGGCCTCGGCGCGTTCTTGCTCGCCCACCTCGCCTATGTCACGGCGTTCGTGACCCTGGGCCTCTGCCGGCGCTGGACGCTCGCCGCGGCGCTGCCGGTCATGCTCGTCGGCGTCGCGGTCCTCGCGTGGCTCGGGCCGCAGCTGCCGGACGCCCTCGCATGGCCCGTGCGCCTGTACACGGCTGCGATCAGTCTCATGGTCATCACGGCTGCGGGTGCATCCGGCCACGCCGGTAACCGCCTGATCCTCGCCGGCGCCCTGATGTTCTTCGTATCGGACCTGTCAGTCGCCGCCCTGCGCCTGGCGGACACGCCGGCGGCAACCTATACCTGGGGACTCCCGCTGTACTACGGCGGTCAGGTGGCGCTCGCGCTCAGTGTGTCGCAGTCGCGATCCCACTGAGGCGTGCCCGCAAATCGCTCGGCGAGGAAATCGATGAATGCCCGCACGCGGTACGTGAGATGGCGCGTCGGCGGGTACACCGCCCACGCCGGCGTCACGGGCCATTCGTAGTCCGTGAGAACGGGCACGAGATTGCCGCGGCGGATCGCGTCGCTTGCGATGAACGTCGGTGACAGTGCGATGCCCATGCCGTGCGCAGCCGCGTTGACGAGAAAATCGCCACTGCTCGCCTGCATCGCGACATTCACTTCGATATCGTGCTGGTTGCCGGCCGCATCCCGGCAACGCCATCTGCCCGGCTCGGCGAGGTTCGAGTAGACGAGGCAGGCATGCCGCCGCAACTCGTCGGCCGTTTCCGGCACCCCGTGCTCGTGCAGGTAGTGCGGCGCCGCGCAGGCCACCGTGCGCACGTCGAACAGGCGCCGGGCGATCATCGAGGAATCTTCGAGGCGCCCGATGCGAAGCGCCAGGTCTGCGCCCTCCTCGATCAGGTCGATGCGGCGATCGTTGAGGTCGAGTTCGAAGCGGATTCGCGGGTGCATCTTGCTGAACGCCGCGATCGGCTTGCACATGTGGCGCACGCCGAAGGACAGCGGCAGGGCCACCTTGAGCGTGCCGCGCAGCTCTCCATGGGCCTGCTGTATCGCCGCCTCGGCCTCGTCGAGGTCGGCCAGTATGCGGGCGCTGTGCTCGTAGAAGCTGCGGCCGGATTCCGTCAGGTTCAGCACCCGCGTCGTGCGCCGCAGCAACTGGACGCCGAGCCGCTCCTCGAGGCTGGAGATCCGGCGGCTGACCGCCGACTTGGCGGTATCGAGCCGTTCCGCTGCCGCCGTGAAGCTGCCGGCCTCCACGACCGCCACGAATGCCTGTAAATCCTCGAATTTGTCCATTTTGTTGCCAATTCAAGAACAATGATATTTCGAGAATAGTGTTTATCTCGGAAGTGTCAACAACCAAACTTCGCCCCATGCATTGCCGACACCCCGTCCGAAACCCAGCGAAGATCAAGGAAACGACCATGAAAATCCTGCACATTGATGCCAGCGCACGCCACGAGGGCTCGATCAGCCGCTCGCTCACGGCCGACCTCGTCGCCGCACTCGAAGATCGCCACCCGGGCGCGACGATCATTCGCCGCGACCTCGCGAATGGCATTCCCCTGATCAACGCCGACTGGGTCGCCGCCAACTTCACGCCGGCCGACGAACGGACCCCGACGCAGCGCATCACGCTCGCCCGCTCCGATGCGCTGGTCGCGGAACTGACGGAGGCCGATATCGTCGTCATCGGCGCGCCGATCTACAATTTCTCGATACCCACGGCACTCAAGGCCTGGATCGACATGATCGTGCGTGCGCGGCTGACGTTTCGGTACACGGAAAACGGCGTCGAAGGCCTGCTCCCGAACAAGAAGGCCTATATCGTCGTACCATCGGGTGGCGTGCCGGTCGGCAGCCCGGTCGACTTCGCAACGCCCTACCTCCGGCATGCGCTCGCCTTCGTCGGCATCGATGACGTCGAGATAGTCGCCGCGACGGGCGCGGATCGCGATAATGGCGAGGCGCTCGACCAGGCGCGCGCAAAAATCGCGGAACTGGTCCATCTGGAAGCGGCCGCGTAAGGGCGGCCGGAAGCGCAAGGAGAACGACATGATCGAAGTCATTCGCTCGGATTCCCGGGGGGGCGCGGACCACGGCTGGTTGCGCGCGAAGCACACGTTTTCGTTCGCGGACTACTACGATCCCGAGCGCGTGCAATTCGGCAGCCTGCGCGTCATCAACGAGGATCGCATCGCGCCCGGCACGGGCTTCGGCACGCATCCGCACCGCGACATGGAAATCGTCACCTACATCATCGACGGTGCGATCGAGCACAAGGACAGCATGGGTAACGGCACCGTCATCGAGGCAGGCGAGGTGCAGCGCATGACTGCGGGTACGGGCGTGATGCACAGCGAATTCAATCATTCGAAGGAACAGGAACTGCACCTGCTGCAGATCTGGATCTTCCCGGAGCAGAACAGCCTGCAGCCCGGTTATGAGCAGACGCGCTTCCCGCGCGAGGAAAAGCTGAATCGCTTGCGGCTGGTCGGCTCGCGCGACGGCAGGGACGGATCCGTCACCATTCACCAGGACGTCAACCTGTACGCCAGCGTGCTCGAAGAGGGACGATCTCTCGCGCACCGCATCGGCAACGGCCGCAAGGCCTTCATCCAGGTGGTTTCGGGCGCGCTGGACGTGAACGGCGAAACACTGCGCGCGGGTGACGGCGCGCAGATCGAAGCGCTCACCGACCTCGCGATCACGGCCACGTCGGAATCGGAGTTCCTGCTGTTCGATCTCGCCTGATCCGAACTCGGCCGGCAGGTTCGCCCTGCTCGCAGGGCGCAGGTCCCGCGCAGCGAACCGGCCACGCGGACAGTGCGTTGCCGGTCTCGTCGGGACCGGGCTGCGGCGGTCGATGGATCTGCGACTGCTGCTCGACACAGTCGTCGAAATGCTCGCGCCGCAGGTCGTCGCGGCGACAGAGTGGCACATCAATGCCGACGAACCACCCGTGCTCGACTGCAACCTGGAGCGCGGTCGCGACCCCGGTCTCTTCGCTGGCGACAGCCCGCAGCGGGCGGCCGACCACGACCCCGTCGTGATCGGCATCGACCCTTCAGACTGATCCTACTCGGGCTTGCGAAATTTCAGGGTCATGCGGTGTGACTCGCCGATCGCCATCATCGCAACGCGCGCCTCCGAGTTCTCCTCGGTGCCCGCGAGGCTCGGCGGCAACCGCCAGACGACCTCGTCTTCGCCAGGCTGATCCGCGGGATTCGCGTTGATGTCGCTTTCCGCCACGAACTCGAAGCCTGCGGCTGCCGCGGCAGCCAGGACGAAAGCGCGCTTGAGGTAACCGCGCGAGCCATCGGCGAACTCGTCCGACATCTCGTCGCGCGCCTGGTGCTGCACGACGCCGAGTATGCCGCCCGGCTTCAGAACGTTGTACGCGTCTGCCATCGCCTCGGTCAGGAAGCCGCCCTCGGATTCGAAGCGGGCGAGGTTGTGCAGCATCCGCACGAACAGCACCGCATCGGCGGTACCGGCCAGTTCGCCCGGCATGGCGCCGAAGTTGAAGGCCGTCACGGTGGCGCCGTTTGCGCCACGCCATTCCTCGGCAACGGCAGGAAAGTCGCGCGCCCAGTTGCGCTGGCTTTCCATGAAGGCTTCGTTGGCAAACGCGAAATTGGGCCACATGTCCATCGCGTAGTTCGCGCCGATCAGTCGTCCTTCCGGTCCCAGGTAAGGCAGGAGCACGCGTGTATACCAGCCGGAACCGGGCAGCGCCTCGACCACGGTCATGCCGGGCTCGATGCCGAAGAACTCGAGGGTTTCCTGCGGGTGCCTGTGCGCGTAACGCTGCTTGAATTCCTCGGGCATCGCCGCGAGCACGTCGGCAAGCAGCCCGGCAGACGCTGGCGTCGCCGGCGTTTCTTCAAGGGCTACCGCCGGTGCGGCCGCCTCTTCGCCAGGCTGGCAGGCCGCGACCCCCATCGCAATCAGAACGATCCAGAGTTTTTTCATCGAACACCCCCTCGTCAGACAGCGCCATTGCGCGAGCATCGATCATACGCCTGTTTGCTTTCAGGCACATGGGGCCGCACGCGGCTCACACCCCTCTGGCCGAACTCAGCTTGTTTCGGGCGGCAGTCGGAGCGAGGCGGCGGTGGGCCATGTCGCCGCCGTCGTCGCGCGCTGCAGGCGCAGCAGCCACATGACCGCCAGCAAGCCGACGATCGATGCGCCGGTCAGGAACAGGAAATAATTCTGGTGTCCGGCAAGGCCCGGCGACGCGTCGAGTATCCGGCCCGTGATGGGACCGAAAAAGAAGTCCGGCGTGAAGCCGATGAAAGAGACCATCCCGGCCACGGCGCCGGTCAGGAACGGCGGCACGCGGTTTTCCTCGAGCAACGCAAAATAGATTCCGCGTAATGCAAACAGCGTGAAGATCGAAATCACCAGGTTGCCGTAGATGATGACCAGCCCGACGCCCTCCGGCAGTGCCATCGACAACAGGGCAAAGCTGATGACGAGCACCCCGAAACAGAGCCCTGTCGAGCGCGCGGCAGCCCAGCGGTCCGCCAGCAACCCGAGGATGACCGGCGCGAACGGTCGAATATATCCGCCGAACATGGAGAGCTTCGCGCCATCGACCTCGTCCATGCCGAGGACCTGGACGGCGTACAGCGAATAATTGTCCAGCCCCTTGTAGCCGCAATAGGCGCAGATGATGATCAGCGCCTGCGCCCAGACCAGCGGCCGCGACGCCACGATGCCCACCACGGCGAGCACCCCCCGGCTGGAGTCGCCGCCATGCCTTGACGGCGGGATGACGAACCAGGTCATTGCGCCTGCCAGCAGTGCCGCGATTGCGTACAACAGGATCACGGCTCGAAATGCCTCGCGCCGCTCGGCATTCGTTGCGGCTTCCACCGCGTCCGGCATGATGACCGCGAGCGCGACGACGCCCATCGTCGACAGCGCCGCGGCGACGAGGCCCCTGCCACCTTCGAGCACGCCGAACGCGACGCCCTGCGCATTGTCGCCGCCCCACTCGCGCGTCGCGCGTATCAGGGCGCCCCAGAAGAGCAGGATCGTCGTGACGCCCCAGTAACCGTACAGCAAAGACATGCCGAGCACGCCGGGATAGGTTGCCATGTAGAGCCCGCCCAGACCGGTTGCAACCAGCGACACCGTAAGCAGCGATCGCGCCGAAAACCGATCTGCGAGTATGCCGCCGGGGAAGTAGGCTATCATCGCCATGATGCCGTACACGGCGAAAACGTCACCCAGCTGCGTGTTCGAAAAATTGAACGCCTCGAGGAACGTCGGCCGGAAAAACCGGGCCGTGTGGAAGGGAAGCCCGAAAACGATTTCGCCGGCGAAGACCAGCGTCAGCATCAGGAAAAAACGCGCAGACCGGTTGTCGGAAGCATTCGACATCAGAAAACCCGGTCTCCCGTTCCAGACAAAAAAACCAGTATACGGTGCAATGGGAGTCCAGATGAAACAGCCCGTCCTTTTGGTAATGCTCGCGGTAATGTCCTCCGTCGCGGCTGCAGAAGCGCCCGGCACAATGCGTGTCGACTATTTCCACAGCGGCAACCGGACAAGCGAGATGTTTTCTCTCGACCAGGTCGTCGTGGAGCCGTTGCCCTGGACAGGCAACATGGCGCAGCCGATAGACCGCACGCTGCGTGGCAAGTATCTCTTCGAAATCGTGGACCCGGACTCGCGTGCCGTCACCTGGTCACGCAGCTTCAGCAGCATCTACGGCGAATGGGAAACGACAGGCGAGGCGCGCGCGATCAACCGGTCTTTCCACGAATCGGTGCGATTCCCGGCGCAGCGGAAGAAATTCGAACTGGTCATCAGCAAGCGCGGTCCCGGCAACCGGTTCGAAGAAGCGTGGCGCATCGCACTCGATCCGGCGGACGTGCTGGTGCACCATGAAAGCGCCATGCACGCGGACGAGGTCGTCGCGATTCACGAAAGCGGCGACCCGGCCACCAAGGTCGACCTGCTGCTCATGGGCGATGGCTACACGGCCGCGGAACGCGAGCAATTCCTGGCCAGGGCGCGCGAACTCACCGACATCCTGTTTGCAACCTCGCCATTCAGGGAACGTAAAAACGACTTCAACGTCTGGGCCGTCGCACCGGCGTCTGCTCAATCCGGCGTATCCAGGCCATCCACCCAGACCTATCGCGACTCGCCGATCGGTACCACCTACGACGCATTCCGGTCGGAGCGTTACATCCTGACGTTCGACAACAAGGCGATGCGACGCGTCGCCTCCTCGGCGCCGTATGACTTCATCGAGATCCTGACGAATACCGAAGTGTACGGCGGCGGCGGCATCTACGGCCTGTTCAGCACGGCTGCCGCGAACAGCGAGTGGGCGCCGTACCTGTTCGTCCACGAATTCGGGCATCACTTCGCCGGGCTTGCAGACGAGTACTACACCAGTTCGGTCGAGTACGAAGCACCCGAGGAAATCACGGAGCCCTACGAACCGAACGTCACGGCGCTGCTCGACCCCGAGAACCTCAAGTGGAAGCATCTCGTGCTGCCCAATACGCCGCTGCCGACTGCCTGGCCCAAGGCCGAGTACGAGGAACACTCGCTTGCCTACCAGCAACGCAGGCAGGAGATGCGCGCCGCCAATGTCAGCGAGGCCGAGATGAATGCCCTGTTCCGGGAAACCCGCGATTTCGTCGAGGCCCTGTTCGCCAGGTCCGGCCAGGACGGCATCGTCGGCGCCTTCGAGGGCGGCAACTACCAGGCCGAGGGGTTTTACCGACCGCAGCAGAATTGCCTGATGTTTACGCGCACCGACTACTTCTGCGCCGTATGTGCCGAGGCGATCGAAAAAGTCATCGACGAATATACGCAGGCGCGATAGCGATCTTGCTGGCCGGCTGCACCGGTATGCCGGGCGCGCCGCCGCCACCGAATGCCGAAGGTTGCGCCGCGGACCGAACCCTTGTGTGCGCCTACCGACCGGGCAAACCTTACAAGTACACCTGCAGGAGCAAGGACGCTCTGAAGGAGATCTTCGATATCTCGAAGCACTGAGCGGTGCTTCAGCTGCGCAGACGGTATCCCGTCCGGAAGATCCAGCGCACCACCAGCAGGCAGGCGACGAGAAAAGCGACCGTCGTCACGAGGCTCAGCGCCACGCTCACGTCGGCGTTTTCGAAAAAGCTCCAGCGAAAACCGCTGATCAGGTAGACGACGGGGTTGAACAGGCTGATGGTCTGCCAGGCCGGCGGCAACATGCTGATCGAGTAAAACGTGCCGCCCAGGAAGGTCAGCGGCATGATCACGAGAATCGGCACGATGGTGAGTTTCTCCCAGCCATCTGCCCAGATACCCAGGATGAAGCCGAACAGGCAGAACGAGACGCAGGTCAGCACCAGGAACGTGATCATGACGAGCGGATGCGCAATCTCGATGTCCACGAAAAAGCTCGCGGTCACGAGAATGATCGTCGCGATGATCACCGACTTGGTTGCCGCCGCGCCGACATAGCCGATCAGCACCTCACCGTAGGAAACCGGCGCGGACAGCACCTCGAAGATCGTGCCCGTGAACTTCGGAAAATAGATGGCGAACGACGAGTTCGAAATGCTTTCCGTCATGACGGAAAGCATGATCAGCCCGGGAACGATGAAGGCGCCGTAACTTACGCCGTCGATCTCGCTGATGCGCGAGCCGATAGCGGAGCCGAAGATCACGAAATACAGGGACGTCGACAGGACCGGCGCCACGATGCTCTGCACGACGGTTCGGAACATGCGGGCCATTTCATAGCGGTAGATCGCCCTGATCGCGTGGAAATTCATCCCGGCCTCCTGACGAGGTCGACGAAGATGTCCTCGAGCGAACTCTGCTTGGTCCTGAGATCGTTGAATCGTATGCCAGCATCGCGCAGATCGCCGATCAGCGCCGTGATGCCGGTATGCTCGCCGCGCGTGTCGTAGGTATAGACGAGCTCACAACGGTCTTCGCTGAGAGTGAGCTTGTGGGCGGAAAGGCGCTCCGGGATGTGCTCGAGCGCTTCATGCAGGTGCAGGATCAGCTCCTTCTTGCCGAGGTCGCGCATGAGCTTCTTCTTTTCCTCGACCAGAATGACGCGCCCATGGTTGATGACGCCGATCCGGTCGGCGAGCTGCTCGGCCTCCTCGATGTAGTGCGTCGTGAGTATGACCGTCACGCCCTGCTCGCGCAGCAACTCGACGACGTTCCACATGTCCTTGCGCAGCTCGACGTCGACGCCCGCCGTGGGCTCGTCGAGGAACAGCACTTCGGGTTCGTGCGACAGGGCTTTTGCGATCAGCACGCGCCGCTTCATGCCACCGGACAGGGCCAGGATCTTGGAGTCGCGCTTGTCCCAGAGCGACAGCGACTTCAGCACCGACTCGATGTGCTCGGGTTTCGGCGCGCGACCGAACAACCCGCGGCTGAACGAGACCGTGTTCCAGACGGTCTCGAACGACTCGGTCGGCATTTCCTGGGGAACCAGGCCGATACGGGCGCGGGTCAGTCGAAATTCCGTCACGATGTCGTGGCCGTCGACCAGCACCGTTCCGGACGTCGGGTTGACGATGCCACACACGATGTTGATCAGCGTGGTCTTGCCGGCGCCGTTCGGCCCGAGCAGGCCGAAAATCTCACCACGGCGAATCTCGAGGTCGACATCGATCAGCGCCCGGAATCCTCCGGCGTAGGTCTTGTTGAGGTTGCTGATCGAAATCGCGGGGCGCATGCGCCTCATGATACGACGCGTCTTCGCATTCCGGGTAGCAGTATGACGCTGGTCAGCAGAACCATGCACTGAAGCTGCGTGGACGTCAGGTTGCCGACCGAAATGCTGCCGTCCGCACGCAGGTACTCAACGAAAAACCGCATGAAGGCGTACGCACAGACGGTCATGACGGCAAGCGCTCCCCGCGGCAGTTCTTGCCAGCGAACGCGCCGCAGCATCATAAGGATCAGCAACAGCAGTGCGACCTCGTAAAGCTGCACCGGGTGCACGGGCAACGAGGCGATTGCGCCCGGCTCGATCAGGCCCAGCGCGAGGTGCTGTTCATACGGCAGGCTGCCCGGCGGATAGTGCACGCCGTGTGCGAAGCGGCCGAGCCATGGCACGGTCTGGATCTGCGCCGCGAGCGGCACCGTCGGTTCGGCGGCGACAATGTCCCCCCAGCAGCAGCCGGCGAAATAACAGCCGACGCGGTGTATGGCGATACCGGTGATCGTCGGCAGCGCGAAGACGTCGAGCATCCGGCGGAACGACAGCCCGTTGAGCCGCGAGTAAATGAAGACCGCAATCGCGCCAGTGCCGAGGATGCCGAACAGCCGCAGCCGGATGCCGTGATTCATCGCCTCCCCTGCAAGCCGGTGATCCATCGGCATGAAGATCGCGAGCACGGTCCCGCCGACGACGCCGACGATGAGGGTGATCGGCACGATCAGGTCGACGTGCGACCCGTCGATGCCGATCACTTTCGCATTGCGCCGCGCATACCACCACGCGACCGCCGCGGCGAGCAGGAAGACGAGGCCGAACGGCGTCACCCAGTCGGTTGCGCTGAAGTGCGAGTACATGACCGGCGCTCCGCTATTCGAATTCGACCGTCTGCTGGAACAAGGCGGAAGCCTTGGCCGTCAGGTCCGCGGGCAAGCGGTAAAAGACGCTCGTCTCCTCGGCGTAGATGTCCGGATTGCCCGCGTGCTTGCGCAAAACGCGCTCCCAGGCGCGCCTCGCCTTGTCCATTTCCTTCGCCGTCGCGTCTGTCCCCGGCTCCGGCAGGTCGTCAAACGCCTCTAACTCGCCGCCGTCGCAGCAGAGGTACAGTTCGAAGCGATCCGTGCCGATCTGCTCGACCTTCCATACCCACCAGTACTCCGGCCGCTGCCTCCCGGCCGCGTCGAAGCCGCCCACCGGTTCCCAGGTCATGAAACTGACGCCGCCGAGTTTCGTGCGCCAGACCTTGAAAATGGCGGTCGAGGTCGACGTCACGCCCTCGGGTCCGACTGGCGTTTTCCGCAGAAAATCGAAGAGGTACGCGACCCTGTCGGCCTCATCATCGAATTCTGGTTCCTCGTCGCCGAAGTCCGCATCGGCACCCTCCGCGAGATCGACGCCCACCATGAGCCACGTGCGCTTGTCGTAGGGCTGCAGAAAATAGAGCGCCGCCTGGTCCTCACTGGCCAGGAGCCAGATGCCCGAGAAAAACGGGTCGATGCGACTCTTCTCGGGGTCGCCGACCGGCACGGGCATGCAAGCCAGCAGGCCGGCGAATATCGGGATGATCAAGATCATCATCAGGGCGCCGGCGGCGGAGCGTAGTCCGGGGGTCATCTCGCTCTCCTCTCGATTCGTACACACTTTGGCACGAGTGTCAGCCTAGTACCAACGGCGTCAAGCGTCCTGAGGACGGCCTTATGTTTCGCTGATGATTACGATCTCAGTCCGCTCCGTGGCACCGAGGGCCCGGGTCCGCACACGCAGCCTCGGCGGCCGCAACGGGCCCGCAGCCCGGCGACCGTTACGCTTGCGAGCGAGTTTCCTGGCCGAGTCCCAGCCTGTCGGCATAGGCGAACAGGCCTGCCGCGCCGCCCGTGTGCAGGAACACGATGCGCTGCGCGCCGTCGAATCGACCCTCGCGCAGGTAATCGATCATGCCGGCCAGCGCCTTGCCGCTGTAGACCGGATCGAACAGCAGGCCCTCGAGGCGGGCCAGCAACAACACTGCCTCGATCATTCCCGGTGTCGGCTCGCCGTAACCCGGACCGATGTAGTTGCAGTCCGCGACGATGTCGTCACGCCGCACGCAACCGGGCTTGCCGAGGTAAGCGGCGGTCTC
>DATCZJ010000013.1:0-86648 GCA_036525955.1 Woeseiaceae bacterium
TGCAGGAAGCGTGCCAAAACATAAAAATTATTAAAATCAACAAGTTGCATAAAAACAGGCTGTAACGGAAATTCGTAATTTACGATTTTCCGTCTTTTAATTTACGAAATTTCGTATATGCTGCACCCATGACACAACAGGACGACTACCAGTGGCTGTTTCGCCGTGCCCCGGTCATGGCATCCTCGATTGCGGAAGACGGGGCCTACCTCGACGTGAGCGATACGATGCTCGAGCGGCTGGGCTATGCGCGCGAACAAATGGTCGGGCAGCGCCCCGAGGACTTCGCGACGCCCGAGTCTGCCCGGCGAATTCGCGAGGAGTTCCGCCCGGCGCTGCGCCGCCGCGGCAAGCTGGAGAACAAGCCCGTCAGTTTCCTGAGCGCTTCCGGCGAGGTCGTTGACTGCCTGACGAGCGCGCGGATCGAGTACGACCGGCAGGGCGAATTCGTGCGCACGGTTGCGTTGTACTCGGAGATTTCCGACCAGGCACGCGCCAACTTCAAATATCGCACGCTGTATCGCTCGACCCCGGCCATGCTGCACACCGTCGACGGCAACGGACTCATCGTCACGGTGACCGATTACTGGCTGCAAAAGCTCGGTTACTCGCGCGAGGAAGTGCTCGGCAGGCCGATCACGGACTTCATGAGCGAGTCCGACCAGACCAAGTATCGGGACGGGCGCCTGCAGGAACTGATCGCGAGTGGCGACTTCACCAATCTCGAGCGCCAGATGGTCACCAAGGACGGTCGTGTGCTCGAAATGCTCGTCTCTGACATTTCACACCGGGACGAGCAGGGCAACGTCGACCGGATGCTGGTTGCCGCGAAGGACGTTACCGAGCGCAATCGCGTCGAACGGGAATTGCGGCGCGCGCTGGCGGAAAACGCACGGCTGCGGGAAGAACTGGAGCGCGAACGCGATTACCTGCGTGAAGAGGTCAGCGTGGCAATGAACTTCGGCCGCATCGTCGGCACCAGCCAGGCGCTGCGACGGATGCTGAAGCGTGTGGAGGCTGTCGCCGATACGCCGACCAGTGTGCTGGTGCAGGGCGAGTCCGGCGTCGGCAAGGAACTGGTCGCTCGTGCGATCCATGCGCGCTCCTCACGTGCGAGCGGCCCACTCGTCAAGGTGAACTGTGCGTCGATTCCCAAGGAACTTTTCGAAAGCGAATTTTTCGGCCATGTGAAAGGCGCGTTCACCGGTGCGCACCGGGATCGCATCGGCCGCTTTCAGCTGGCGGATGGCGGCACCATCTTCCTCGACGAGATCGGTGAAATCCCGGTCGAATTGCAGGGCAAGCTGCTGCGCGTGCTGCAGGAAAGCGAATTCGAGCGCGTCGGCGACGACATTACCAAGTCGGTCGATGTGCGGGTGATCGCGGCGACGAACCGTAATCTCGAGAAACTGGTGGTCGAGGGCCGGTTTCGAGAGGACCTGTTTTATCGACTGAGCGTCTTTCCGGTGGACGTGCCGCCGTTGCGCGAGCGCGATGAAGATATCGTGCAGCTCGCGCAGCACTTCCTCGAACACACGTGCACGGAGTTTGGTCGGGACACGTTGCCACTCACGCGGGCGCATGCGGCGACACTGCGCGCCTATAACTGGCCCGGCAACGTGCGCGAGCTGAAAAACGTCATCGAGCGAGCCGTGATTCTCTCGCCCGGAAAGATCCTGCGCCTCGACCTGTCCATGCCGGGCATGAAATCCGACACGCAAGCGCATGCGCCGGCCGCCCCGAACGATAGCGAAGTCCTGACCGAGAAGGAAATACGCGCGTTGCAGAAGACGAACATCGAGAAGGCGCTTCAGCGAACCGGCTGGAAGGTGTCCGGCAAGGGCGGCGCAGCCGAGCTGCTCGGCGTTCGCCCGACCACGCTCGCCGACCGGATTCGAACCTACAGGATCAGGAAGCCCGCGCGCGGCGCGGCGGGAGGCCGCTGATGCTGCGCCGACCCATGATCGTGTTCCTGTTGCTGCTGGCGCTTGTCGCGGAAGGCGCCGAAGAGTCCCTGCCTGCCGCAGTACAGCGCGCCCTCGACGTCCGCAACGTGCCGCGCGACAGCGTCAGCGTTTATGTGGAGGACCTCGGCAGTGGCGACGTCGTTCTGTCGTGGAATGCGGCGGAGCCGAGAAATCCGGCGTCGACGATGAAGTTGCTGACAACGCTGGTTGCGCTGGACCACCTGGGCCCCGCGTACCGCTGGAAGACCGAAGTGTATGCGCGGGGCGAAATCCGCGACGGCACACTCGATGGGGATTTGCTGATCAAGGGTTACGGCGACCCGTTCCTCGTGACAGAGCGCGTCTGGCAACTCGTGCGCGACGTCCGGCTCGCCGGGATCGATACGATCGCCGGCGATCTGCTGATCGACGACAGCTGGTTCGATGTCGGCGACTACGACCCGGGCGCGTTCGACCGGCAGCCGCAGCGTGCCTACAACGTGGCGCCGAACGCGCTGCTCATGAACTTCAAGGTGGTCCGTTACTGGTTTGAGCCCGATGGCCAGCAGGTGACGGTGCGGCTCGAGCCGCCACTGGACAACCTGCGCATCGATAACCGGCTTGGCGTGCGGAACGGTCATTGTGGCGGCTACCAGCGAGGCATCAGCGTGACGACGAACGAAACGGCCGATCGCGTGACGTTTTCAGGGAAATTCCCGAACGGCTGCAGCCGCTATGCGATGGATCGCAGCGTCCTGTCGCACAATGCATTTGCGTTCGGATTGTTCTCGTCACTGTGGCGTGAATCCGGCGGCCGCCTCGATGGCAGCTGGGCCAACGTTGTTGCAGGGGACGGCGAGGTGCCGTTCCTCACTTTCGAGTCTCCCTCGCTCGCAGAGGTCATAGCCCGCATCAACAAGCACAGCAATAACGTCATGGCGCGCCAGCTGCTCTACACGCTGTCGGCCGAGGTTCTCGGTCCGCCGGGCACGGAGGAGGGCGGCAAACGCGTGATAGCCGAATGGCTTGCGAGCAACAAGCTCGAACCCGCCAAGGTCGCGGTGCAGAACGGCGCGGGACTGTCGCGGGAAGCGCGCATCACTGCGGAGGACCTGGGCGTGCTGTTGCGCTTCGCGTGGCGCCAGCCGTACATGCCGGAATACCTGGCGTCGATGTCGCTGAGCGGACTGGACGGAACGCTGAACCGGCGCTTTCGCGGCAGCGAGCTCGCCGGCAAGGCACATCTCAAGACCGGCACGCTCGACCATGTGACGGCGATCGCCGGTTACCTGCAATCACGGTCGGGGCGGCGATTCTCGCTCGTGATGCTGCACAACTTCGACAACATTCACCGCGGTCCCGGTGAGGAGGCTCAGGAAGCGCTGCTGCGCTGGCTGTACGAGCAATGAGCCGGGCTTGGTGTACACTCGCGGCGGACAGGAGGAGTTCGAACATGCGCTTGATGATTGCGACGTTGATGTTGCTGCCGATCCTGGCGGCCGCTGACACCGCCTATGTTACGGATAATCTGAGGCTGGGCCTGCACCGTGCGGAGGATACGAGCGACCGGCCGTTTCGGATGCTGGATAGCGGCCAGGCCTTCGAAATCCTGACGCGTGATCGGCTGTACGCGAATGTGCGGTTGCCCGACGGCACCGAGGGGTGGGTAAAGACGGCCTACCTGGTTGACGAAAAACCGGCGAAACTCATCGTTGCGGAGACGGCGGCGGAGCGTGACGCGCTCGCCGCTGAACTCGAAGCGCTCAAGGCTGCTTTTGCAGGACCCGCCGAGACCATCCAGCGGCTGGAGGAACAGACTGCATCGCTGTCGGCGGACCTCGAAACTGCGCGCGCCCGAATCGGGGAACTCGAGGCGGCCGGCGCCGACGTCAGCGCGCTCAAAAGGCAATACCGTGGCAGCGTGCCGATCACCTGGGTCGGTGGCGTGCTCGCGACGGCACTGATCGCGGGATTCCTGCTGGGACTCTGGTGGGTCGATCGTCAGAGCCGCAAGCGGCACGGCGGAATTCGCGTCTACTGAGCGGAGGTCGTTGCCACGCGCTCGCCGCAGCCTCGCCAGAGGGGCGGTTCGACGCCAGCGAGCAGTGTATCGATTTCCGCCTGTGACGCAGCGCGCCGCACGCCCTCTATCTGCTGCGCGCTCAGGTGCGGGGCGAACAGCCGCATGAACTCCACCATGTAACGCCTGAGCACCGCGTCCTTGCGAAACCCGATCCAGGTCATGCTTTGCGGGAACAGTCCGTCCGCTCCGATGACCTGCAGGTCGTCCCTGTCACTGCAATCCGCGGCCATGCTGGCGACGATGCCGACACCGAGCCCCATGCGGACGTAGGTCTTGATGACATCCGCATCGCGCGCGGTAAACACGACGTCAGGTTCGAGTCCCTCGTCAGCGAACGCGCGCTTCAGCGACGATTCGCCACTGAAGCTGAATACGTAGCTGACGAGCGGGAACCTCGCAAGATCGTGCAGCGTGATCGGGCGCTCAAGCCTCGCAAGTTCGTGGTCTTTCGGAACGATGATCGCGCGGTTCCAGCGGTAGCTCGGCACGAGCAGCAGTCGCGAAAAGAGGTTGGCCGAGCCGGTCGCGATGGCAAAGTCCACGCGGTCGTTGTCCACCATGTCCGCGATCTGTTCCGACGTCCCCTGGTGCAGGTTGAGCCCGATTTTCGGGAAGCGTTCCCTGAATTCCCCGATGACATCCGGTAAAACATAGCGCGCCTGGGTGTGCGTCGTCGCGATCGACAATGACCCTTCCTCCTCCTCGAAGGTTTCGGCCGCCAGTGTCCGGATGTTTTCGACCTCGCGCAGGATGACCCGCGCGCGTTCGACGATCCGCTCGCCGCCAGGCGTAATGGCCTCCAGGCTCTTGCCCTTGCGCGTGAACAACTGGATGCCGAGTTCTTCCTCGAGCAGCTTCAACTGCTTGCTGACGCCGGGTTGAGACGTGTACAGCTTGTCGGCAGCGGCCGTAATATTCAGGCCGTTGTCGACGATGGCGAGCAGGTACTTGAGTTGCTGGAGTTTCATGTGCCTTCGGCGTGCGCTTATCCGGCTGTGACCACGAATCGTCCGCCGGGTTTCAGCCGCCGGACTCGCCCTGTATAACAGATTCTTATAACCATGAGCTATATGGTCAGTGCGGGTACAGGCGCGCGCCATGCGGGCGTCTGTGCTAAATAGGAGCCAAATCAGCGTGAAGGGACGACGGGCATGATCTACAACAATATCCTCGAAACCATCGGCAATACGCCCGTGGTACGCCTCAACCGGATGGCGCCCCCGCACGTCGAAATGTACGTCAAGGTGGAGTCCTTCAACCCGATGGCATCGGTCAAGGACCGGCTTGCCTACGCGATCATCAGCGATGCCGAGCGCAAGGGCACGCTGAAGCCGGGACAGACCGTCATCGAAGCCACGTCGGGCAATACCGGGATCGCGCTGGCGATGGTCTGTGCGGCCAAGGGGCACCCGTTCGTTGCGACCATGGCCGACTCGTTTTCGATGGAGCGACGCAAGATCATGCGCGGCCTCGGCGCCAAGGTGATCCTGACGCCGGCAGCAGAGCGGGGTTCCGGTATGGTGCGGCGAGCCGAGGAACTCGCGCGCGAATACGGCTGGTTCCTGGCGCGGCAGTTCGAAAATCCGGCCAATCCGGAATTTCATCGCCAGACGACGGGGCCCGAGATTCTCAAGGACTTTGCCGGTCGCCGCCTCGATTACTGGGTGACGGGGTATGGCACCGGCGGCACGATGACCGGTGCGGGTGAGATCATCAAGGCGGCCCGGCCCGAGGTCACCATCGTCGCCACCGAACCTGCGGGGGCGTCACTGCTCGCCGGCAAGGAATGGAACCCGCACAAGATCCAGGGATGGACGCCCGATTTCATTCCCGACGTCCTGAATCGCGAGGTTTTCGACGAGCTCGTGCCGGTCGCCGACGATCGTGCGATCGAGGTCTCGCGGCAACTTGCTGCCAGGGAGGGCATTTTCGCGGGGATTTCTTCGGGCGCAACCCTCGCGGCCGCGCTCGACGTCGCGGGTCGGGCGAAGGAAGGTTCCGTGATCCTCGCCATGTTGCCGGATACCGGTGAGCGCTATCTCAGCACGCCACTGTTCGAAGGCGTCAACGAAGGTTCCGACGAGGACTGGCTGGCCGGACTGTGACACGAGCCCGGCAATTTATGTGACCGATTGCTCAAAAAGGCCCTGAACTCCTGCCGGTCCGGGGAATGCCCGGGTACCTGAGACGCCAGTCACAGCGGGGCAAGCGCTTTGCTGTCAAGGTATGCCACTGCGTCGAGCCCGGACGGGCGGAGTCCCTGTGGCAGCGGAAATTCATCACCTCAAAACCAGTGACAGCATCGGCAAGGCGGCGGCTCTGCTGCACTCGCTCGTGCCGAGGGCGCAATGCTTCTGTGTCTACGATCGCTCGCGCAATTGCATCTGGAGCAGTGACGGCGTCGAGGACTATGAGATCGACGCATTCGCTGCAGATCTGCCGGAGGAGGTCGTGCTGGCGTTGCGGCAGCAATCCGAACCGCTGAAACGATCGCTGCCCTCGGGACGAACCATCCTGGCATTACCGGTGCCCGGCCCCGGCACGGAGCCGCTCGGTCTGCTCGTGGCGCTGTTTTCGAAGAACGCGGGCAAGTCTGCGTCCTTCAACCCGGGCCTGATCAGAAAGATTCTCGAACCTGCGGTAGACGTGATCGCCGACGGGTACGAGCTCACGAGCCGCGTTTCCGATGCCGAGCAGCGTTCCGCGCTGGTCGAGAAGGAACTCGAGCTCGTCTATCGGATTGACGAGAGAGTTCACGCAACGAACGCGCGCCACTCGGCACTCGCTCAGCTGGTCGGCCAGAGTGGGCGCTACTTCGGCGTCAACTACAGCGTGCTGCTGATTCCGTCGAAGCGTATCCGGATCAGTGCGACCCACTCGACCTGGAAGGAAGTCAACCGCAAGTCGGTTGACCGTTACCTGATCGAGCAACTGCTGCCGAAGCTCGACGGCCAGGCGAGCCCGACCGTGTTCAATGTCCCGCCGCTCGGTGGCGACGAGGGACTGGCAGCGAATGGTTTCGAGTTGCTTGCGTGTGGTTTGCACGACAATCATGGCAACGTCGAGGGCGTACTCGCGCAGCTCGGGAGAATCAACGGTACAACGTTTTCGAAGAGCGACCGGCGTTTCCTGGCACACGTGGTTCGCAAGGTCGAATACGTCATCGAGCAGTCTTACGACGCGATGACAGGCTTCATGAATCGGGCGAGCTTCGAAGCGCAGCTTCGCGAGTCCTGGAAGACGCTCAGGTCCGACGAGGAGAGCCACCAGGTCATTTACTTCGACCTCGACAATCTGCAACTCGTCAACGACAACTTCGGCCACGTGGCGGGCGACGACGTCATCCTTCGGTTTGCGCGAATCCTCGAGGAAGGACTGCCGAAGAATGGCGTCCTGTCACGCCTGACGGGTGATGACTTCTGCCTGTTGCTCACCAATGCCAATACCGATGCGGCGCTCGAGTATGCGGCCCATGTGCGCGATCGCTGCAGCGAATTACGTTACCTCGAGGGCATGCGCTCGCTGCAGGTCACGATCAGTACGGGCATCGCCAGGTTCACGCGCGCCAGCGGAGACCATGGCGCCGTTCTGACTGCCGCCCGCATGGCCTGCGAAACCGCGAAGGCGCACGGACGCGATCGCGTGGAGGTCTACGACGATCAGAATCAGAGCGTCATTCGGCGATACGACGATATGCAGCTGGTTTCGAGTATCCAGCAGGCGCTGGATGGCGGGGGCTTCGAATTGCTGGTGCAGCCCATCGGCCCGCTGCAGTCCAGCACTTCGAATCCTCGCTTCGAGATACTCTTGCGCATGACAGACACCGATGGCGAAAAAGTGCCGACCAAGGCACTTTTCTCGGCGGCCGAGCGCTACCGGATGATGCCGCAGGTCGACCGCTGGGTCGTGTCGCACACCCTGGCGAAACTTTCCGAAGCCAGGGCCCATGTCGAAGGTCAGTCGGCGATTTTCTCGATCAACCTGTCGGGACAGTCCCTCGGCGATGACGACATTTTCGATTTCATCAAGGAAGAAATCCGCCTTAGCGGGCTCCCGGCGACGTCGCTGTGTTTTGAAATCACCGAATCCGCTGCCGTCTCGAACCTGGGCAAGGCCGCCAGTTTTATCGCGAAATTGCGCGAACTTGGCTGTTCGATTTCCCTGGATGACTTCGGTGCGGGCCTCAGCTCGTTTGCCTACCTCAAGAACTTCGAAGTCGACACGCTGAAGATAGACGGCGGTTTCATACGCGATATCACCGAGAACCGCATTTCGAAATCCATGGTCGCGGCCATCGTGCAGGTTGCCAAAGTCATGGGACTCGAAACGGTCGCCGAATACGTCGAAACCGACAAGACGAGCAAGATGTTAGCGGGCATGGGCGTTAACTACGCCCAGGGCCACGCCATCGGCAGGCCCGTTGCCATCGATGTGGTTGTGGACGGGCTCTCGGACATGCTGCAATCCTCGACGGTCTGACCAGACGTCGTCCGGGATTCGATTTCTCCCGGAGTAGTCGCAGTTTTTAGATAGACTGCGCAGCATGAGTCTCGACCCGCGCACCGTCGTCGCTGCCCAAAGTCTCCCGGAGGTCCTGCGGGCGCCCGCCATTCGCTGGTTCGAGCGACTGGCCGAGCGTTATCCCGGCGTCGGGCTGCCTGATGAGCTCGTGCCGACGCTCGTGCGTGTCGTGGCCTGCAGCGAGTTTGCCGGCAATGTCCTGTTACGCGACCTCGACGCACTCCTCGAGCGCGGTGACCTGTTCACGGAACCGCCGGACGCCGGTGCCCTCGTGGAGTTCGCCGACGAGATCGCGGCGAGCGACCTGCCCGCAGATGCGGTCAAACATGCGCTGCGGCGGTTTCGCAATCGCTACCTCCTGCAGGTCATCTGGCGAGAGGTCACGGCTCAGGCCACGCTCGACGAAACGCTCGCATCGCTTTCGAATCTTGCCGATCACATGCTCGATGCCGTGGCACGCTATGCGTCCAGGCTGCTCGCGCCCCGCTATGGCAGCGTCCGGGGCGATGACGGCGACATCGTGCCGCTCGTGATACTTGGCATGGGCAAGCTGGGCGGTGGCGAACTCAATTTCTCATCGGACATCGATCTCGTCTTCCTGTACGCGGCCGATGGCGAGACGGACGGCGACCGCCAGATCAGTGCGCCGGATTATTTCGGCCGCCTGTCGCGGCAGATCATCGCGCTGCTCGACGAAACGACGGCCGACGGTTTCGTATTCCGCACCGACACCAGGCTCCGGCCGTTTGGTGACAGCGGACCGCCGGTGCTGAGTTTTGCTGCGCTGGAGTCGTACCTGCTGCAGCATGGCCGTGACTGGGAACGCTATGCCTACGTCAAGGCACGCATCGTCGGCCCGCAGCCCACGCCGGAGATCGCTGCGGATCTGTACCGCAACCTCGTGCAGCCGTTCGTGTATCGCCGCTATATCGATTACGGCGTGTTCGAGTCGCTGCGGGAAATGCACGCGATGATCGAGGCGGAAGTACAGCGCCGGGAATTGCGCGACAACGTGAAACTCGGACCGGGCGGCATACGTGAAGTCGAATTCGTCGTGCAATCGCTGCAGCTCGTGCGCGGTGGCAGCGAGCCGGATCTGCAGGAACGCTCGCTTCAGGCGGTTCTCCCCAGGCTGGTCAACGCGCGTGGCCTGACCGCGGACGGCGCCGGAGGCTTGCGAAAAGCGTACCGTTTTCTGCGCCGCACCGAGAATTTTATCCAGGCGATGCGTGATCAGCAGACGCACGAACTGCCGCGAGATCCCGTCGATCGCGCCCGGCTCGGTTTTGCCATGGGTTATCCGGACTGGGACGCGTTTTCCGCGGAACTCGAGCATCATCGCGCAATCGTCGCGGAACAGTTCGAGCACGTGGCTTTTCGCGAACGCGGTGCCGAAGGACCCACGCAGCGACAGATCGGCCGGGCATGGGAGGCGAGCGTCGACGGCGAGCACTGGGCCGCATTGCTCGGGGACGACGGCTTCGACAGGGCAGACGAGATGGCGGGCATCCTCGCGAGATTCTCGAATACTGCGGCCACGGCGCGGATCGACAGCGCGGCACAGGAGCGCCTGCAACGCTTCATCCCGGAGCTGCTCGTGCAGCTGAAGCTGACGTCGCGGCCGGTCGCGGCGCTGTCGCGCACGCTCGGCATCGTCGAACGGATTCTCCGGCGCAGCGCCTATATCGCGCTATTGAATGAGAACCCTGGCGCGCTCGCGCGGCTGGTCGATCTCTGCGCGCGCAGCCAGTACATTGCGGACCAGATTGCGCGCTACCCGGTGCTGCTCGACGAGTTGCTGGACCCGACCACATTCACGAGCGCGGTGACCAAGTCGGATATCGCGGCGCAGCTCGCCGAGCGCCTGCAGGGCCACCAGGGCGAGGACAGCGAGGCGCTGATGCAACGCATCGGGCAGTTCCAGCGCGCCACGATGTTCCGTATCGCGGTTGCCGACTTCAACGGCAGCCTGCCGATCATGAAAGTCAGCGACGGGCTCACATGGCTCGCGGAGGCCGTGCTGGAAGAGACGCTGCAGGTCGCATGGCACGATGTATCCGCGCGCCATGGCATTCCGACGTGTTGCATCGACGGCGAGCAGCGCCAGGTTGGTTTCGGCATCGTGGCCTACGGCAAGCTCGGTGGGCTCGAACTGTCCTACGGCTCGGATCTCGACGTCGTGTTCCTGCATGATTCTTGCGGCAGTGACCGGGTTACGGATGGTGAGAAGCCGATCGACAACGCGCTGTTCTTCAGTCGCCTCGTGCGCAGGCTGGTCCATTGCCTGACGACCCAGACGGGCTCGGGCGAGATTTACGAAATCGATACGCGCCTCCGCCCGGATGGCCGCTCCGGGCTCCTGGTCAGCAGCACCGAAGCCTTCGAGCGTTACCAGGTCGAGAACGCCTGGACCTGGGAGCACCAGGCGCTGCTGCGAGCGCGCGCCGTTGCGGGCAGCCCGGTGGTCGGGAGTGAATTCGAGCGGATTCGCCGCGAGACGCTGCTCGGCAGGGTAAGGCGCGAGTCGCTGCGCGACGACGTGATGTCGATGCGCCAGCGCATGCGGGACAAGCTCGACAAGACGGATGAAGTGTCGTTCGACCTGAAATACGGTCGTGGCGGCATCGGCGACGTCGAATTCCTGGTCCAGTACCTCGTGCTGGACCGGGCCGCGGATCACCCGGAAGTCATCGATTACTCGGATAACATCCGGCAGATCGATGCGCTCGTGGCCTGCAGCTGTCTCGATGAGGCGACCGGGCATGCGTTGCAGGACGCCTATCGCGCCTACCGCCTGCGTCAGCATCACCTCGCGCTCGACGATCGCCCGCCGCTCGTCGACAACGCCGAATTCGCGGACGAACGAGCCTTCGTCGGCGCCACCTGGGATCGCTGGCTCGGCTGAACATGGCCGCAGCGCCGAGCAGGGCTTATAATCCGCCACCAGCCCGCAAACGAATACGAGGAATTCCGTGGCAGCCAAAGCAGGAAGCGTCGAACAGAACCTGATCACCGCGAACGCGCAGAACCGTTACGGCGTGCGCGCATCGGATCTGCCCCTGTCGTGCCCGATGCCGGGCATGTACCTCTGGAATTCGCACCCCAAGGTCTATCTGCCGATCGAGGCGACGGGCGAAGCCGGTTGCCCTTATTGCGGTGCGAAGTACTACATGATCGAGGGCGAGGAGTCGGCGGCGGGCGGGGCCTGAGCGCATGATCATCGTCACCGGCGGCGCCGGCTTCATCGGCAGCAATCTCGTTCGCGTGCTCGCGGCCCGTGGCTACGAGGATATCGTGGTCGTCGACGATCTCGAGGATGGTCACAAGTTCGTCAATATCGCAGACCTGCCGATTGCCGACTATCTCGACAAGGACGACTTCCTGCTGCGGCTGGCGAACGACAAGTCGTTCGGGTCCGCGATCCGCGCGATGTTTCACCAGGGCGCCTGCTCGGAGACGACCGAGTGGAACGGGCGCTACATGATGAAGAACAACTACAGCTATTCACAGGACCTGCTGCACCACTGTCTCGAGCACGAGACGCCCTTCATCTATGCGTCGTCGGCCGCCGTTTATGGCGGTTCCGAGACGTTTACCGAAGAGCCGCGTTGCGAGCACCCATTGAACGTCTACGGCTATTCCAAGTTGCAGTTCGACCGGTATGTGCGACGGATTGCCGCCCGTCCTTCGAGCCAGGTCGTGGGGCTCAGGTATTTCAACGTCTATGGCCCTCGCGAGCAGCACAAGGGCTCGATGGCCAGCGTCGCCTATCACTTCAACAACCAGGTGCTTGCGGACGGGGAGGCCCGCCTGTTTGCCGGCAGTGGCGGCTACGGGGACGGCGAGCAGCGGCGGGATTTTGTCTACGTCGACGATGTCTGCGCGGTGACCCTCTGGTTCCTGGAGCATCCAGGGGTCTCGGGCATCTTCAACACCGGGTCGGGGCGCGCGCAGACGTTCAACGACGTCGCGCGTGCCGTCATCAAGTGGCACGGGCGCGGCGAGATCCGCTATATCCCGTTCCCGCAGCATCTGCAAGGCGCCTACCAGAGCTTCACCGAGGCCGACCTGGCACGACTGCGCGCCGCGGGCTGTGACGTCGAATTCCGTCCCGTGGAGGAAGGGGTCAGGGATTACCTGGAGCAGATCTGTCAGGGCCCGCAACACTGATCGTCGCCCCGTCCTGGGTCGGCGACATGGTCATGGCCCAGGGGCTGTTCAAGCTCATCAAGTCACGAGAACCCGATCGCGCCCTCGACGTGCTGGCGCCCGACTGGTCCCTGCCCATTGTTGCGCGCATGCCGGAAGTGCGGCGCGCCATCACCGCGGAAACCGGTCATGGCGAGAGCCGCCGCGGTCGTCGCGGATGGGGCGCACACACACGATGTTTGTAGCTCATCTTCGCCGAAATTCACGCCTCCATTGACGAAAAGACGCGATATTCACTATCTGGGGCTCGACTGCAGTCCCTGCTTCGAGCGCGAGTGCCCCCTGGGGCATACGAACTGCCTGAAAAACCTGACGCCGGACGCGATTTTCTCGAAAATCATCGAAAAAAGCCGAGAAAATCTCTGAAAATCCTGAATACGATGTTTTATCCAGAAAGGCCAAAAATCGTCTTTCCAGCGACCAGCAATTCGATCCGACGTCAAAGTTATCCGCAATTTAGAGGAATTTAGCGGATTTTATCAGCCTTTACTGAAAAATTCGTCGATCTTGTCGGTGACATCGCGGATCGTGATCAGGAGCATCGCATCCGGGTGTCGTACCCGACGGCCCCAGCGGACCGCTTCGCTGTCACTGGCGAGGTAGCGGCGCACCGCGTCCGGGTAACGATTCACCGTGTGCTCGCGCGACAGGTACGGCCCGGTCCGGCCGGGGTTGGACGTCGCGTAGAGCCCGATGACCGGGGTGCCCAGTGCCGTGGCAATGTGCGCCGGCCCCGAGTCCGGGCAGATGACGCAGTCAGCTGCCTGGATCAGCGCCGCAAGCTGGCGCAGGGTAGTTCTGCCTGCCAGGTCATCCGCGCCGGACGCCGCGGCGAGCGCCTGGCCATAGGCCTTCTCAAGGTCGCTCGGCCCGCCGGTGACGACGACGTGGCAGCCGTGTCTTGTCTCCAGGTGCCGGATCACGGCCGCATAATTCTCGATGCTCCAGTTCCGGTAATTTCTGCTGCGCTGGCTGCTGAGCGGGCTGACGACGACAAGGGGTCGATCGGGATCGACGTAGCGCCGCGCATACTCCCGGTCAGCATCCGGCAGTGGAATATCCCAGCGCAGCGGCGTCTCGGCCGCGCCGATCGCCGTTGCGAAACCCATCATCGCTTCGAGCGCATGTTCGCCGCGGGCCGCCGGAATCCGGGCATCGGTGAACAGCCACTGGAAGTCCCTGGCGCGGGCGCGATCGAAACCCAGCCTGCATCCGGCCGGAAAGCCGCGATAGAGCCGGTTGACGCGCCACGAGGCGTGCATGCACAGCGCGACGTCGAAGTGCCGGCCCGCGAGCGCGGTGCGGACGTCACGGTAGGCAGTGCTGCCGCGCGCCTTGTCGAAGACCACGAGTTCGACATCCGGGATGAGTGACATCAGCGTGGCCTCGGTCCTGCCGATGATCCAGGTGATGCGGCACTCCGGCCAGTTGTCCTGCAGTCGGCGGATGACCGCGAGGGCGTGACAGGTATCGCCGATGGCCGACAGGCGGACGACACAAAGGTCGCGCGGCTTCGATTGAAGATTCAATTCAGGCACTATCGAGTCTGGCTGTTGGAGAAACGAGGACGGCTCCGTTGACCGAAACCGTCGAGAAGACCGCGACCGGCGCCATCGTATACGATAAGGCCATCATCAACCAGATTTCCGATGCGCGCTTCGCGTCCGAAGGCTGGCTGCACGCCGAGTTGCTGACAGGTGCGCTGCGCTCGGGCGGGCGTGGCCGCACGATGTTCGTGGGCAACGTGCCGCGCCAGTTCGTCCTGCGCCATTACGTGCGCGGCGGGCTCGTCGGCAAGCTCGTGAACGACCTGTACGTCTTTTCGGGCGAGGACAGAACGCGCTCGTTCCTGGAGTGGCGCTTGCTGGACAAGCTCGCGTCGAACAACCTGCGCGTCCCTCGGCCCGCCGCCGCGAGGTATCGTCGGCGCGGCCCGTTCTATACGGCGGACATCATCACCGTGCGCATCCCGGGTGTGACATCGTTGTCCGAGTACATCGCGGTGAACCGCGTGGGCGAAACGTTCTGGCAGACGCTCGGCGCAGCGATATACGGCTTTCACAAGGTCGGCGTCTACCATGCCGACATGAACGCCTATAACCTGCAGATCGACCAGGAAGGCGAACTCTGGATGCTCGACTTCGACAAGGGCGCACTCAAGACGCCGGGGCCCTGGCAGCAACAGACGCTGAGCCGTCTGCAACGCTCGCTGCACAAAGTCGTGGCACTCGATCCGAAGATCGATTTCCGCGCGTCCAACTGGGAGCAACTGCTGGAGGGTTATTTCAACGCGTCGAGATCGGCGTAAGCGTCGGGATATTCCGGCGGCAGATCCTTGAATTTCCGATGGATCCAGAAATACTGTTCCGGACAGGTCAGGATGTGCTTTTCAAGCAGGTCTACGTAGCGACGCGTATCGGCAACCGGGTCCTCGGAGGGGAAATCCTCGAACGGTGGATACAGGGTCAGGACGTAGCTCGAGTCTTCCATTCTGCGCGGGAAGAACGGTACGACGATGGCGTCGCCGAGCCTCGCGAGCGCCGACGTCGCAGTCGTGTGCATGCAGGGAGCGCCGAAAAACGGGATGACTTCTGCGCCCTTGCGGTTGTAGCTTTGATCGGGCGCATACCAGACGGCGCGATTGTCCCGCAGGCTGCGCACCATCTTCTTGATGTCGCGTTTCTCGATCGTGGTGTCGGCCGACTTTTCCCGCCCGCTGCGCTGCAGTTCCGTCATGAATGCGCTGCGGTTCCTGCGAAAGACGGCGTCGAAAGGCGGCGTCCTCAATTTCAGCAGCCGGCCCATGACCTCGAGCGTCGTGAAGTGTGCGCTCAGCAGGATGACGCCGCGACCGGTGCCGAGCGCGGCCTGCAGGTGCTCCAGCCCTTCGAGCTTCGAGATCCGTTCGATATGCGCATCGCTGGCCCAGCGGCCCAGCCCCATTTCGATCAGCGCCATCCCGAGCGCGTCGAAATGACGACGTGCCAGCGCGTCCCGCCCGGACGGCGACAGGTCGGGGAAACAGAGTTCCAGGTTGCGCCGGACGATCGCGACCCGCGAGCCGCCAGTCGCGTGGGCCAGGCGTCCGAGGAGGCGACCTGCGGCGAGGGCCATGCGATGGGGCAACAGGCAGACGAGTCGCAAGAGCCCCATGCCGAACCAGACCGGCCAGTACCGGGGTGCCCAGTAACTGGACAGGGGTTTGCGCGCTTCAGCCATGGATGAACAGTGTAACCGCCAGGGAGGGGCAGTTTACTCGGACATGCCGTCTACGTAACCACCGTGATCGGACCTGCGCGTCCCGTCGATCGGGCTGACATCGTCCTGGGAAAAGTCGTCCGCCTGGATGCCGACGTGGAAGGCGGCAAAGCCGGGCATCACGACCTGGTTGCGTGCCATGCCGATGACGCGGCCCGCGTACGGCGACCGGAGTTCGCTGCGCGCATTGCTCATCGGGTCGGTGATCGTGCCGAGCAGGTCGCCTTTGCGTACCGTGCTGCCGAGGCTGACGTTCGCAAGCAGTATGCCGCCGTTATTGGCCCGTACCCAGGAAGACCGGTAGTAAACGGGCTCCGGCTCGCCCCAGAGGCGATTTCGCTTCACCATGCCGAGCGTGGACAGCAGCGTTTCGATGCCTTTTACGCCGTCCTTGACCTCATTGAGTTCGAGTTCGGTCGGCCCGCCGGCTTCGACCGTCACGGCCGGAATGCCCGCGAGGGTCGCGGCATGCCGCAGCGTGCCGATCGTCGGTTCGCTGTGCAGTACCACCATCGAGCCGAATCCCAGCGTCAGCGTTACGACGTCCGGGTTCCTGAGATCCGCGCGAATCTGCGGCAGGTTGGCGCGCTCGAAAGATCCCGTATGCAGGTCGACGAGTGCATCGCAATGGGCGACCAGGTCGGTGAACAGCGAGTGCGCAATGCGCGCAGCCGCGCTGCCGTTGGGGTTGCCCGGAAAATACCGGTTGAGATCGCGACGGTCGGGCAGGTAGCGCGAACCACGCCTGAACCCCTGCACGTTGACGATCGGAACGCCGATCAGGGCGCCGGAAAGCTTGTCCGGTTCGATGTCATGCATGACGCGACGGACGATTTCGATGCCGTTGAGTTCGTCGCCATGGACTGCGGCCGTCAGGCAGAGCGTCGGCCCTGGCGACGTGCCGTTGACGACCAGCACCGGGGTCGAAACCGGGACGCCTTCGAACAGCTCGGTTGCCGACCAGGACAGGCGGTGTGCCGTGCCGGGCAGGATTTCCTGCTCCAGCAACCACAGCGGTTCCGCCAGTCCCTCGGCAGCCGTGACCGCGTCAGCGAGCGGCACGTCGTGCACGTGCAGAGGAATCGCGTCGACGAATTCCTCGGCATCCGCGGTCGCCTCGCTCGAGCGCGCGTCGTCGCCGTCTTCCGAGTCCGTGAGCAGGTCCACGCCGTTGCCGGTCGGCTCGACGGCGTTTTCGCCGGCCCACGACGGCCCGGCGAGTGCGCCGAGGCCGGCGAACACGAGTAGCTGGAAAATACGCAGCAACCTGTTAGATTGTTTCGAAATGGCGCTCATACGACGCTAAAAATACAGGAAAAACCAGAGATTTCCGTGATGTGGTGTGTATTTTGCGATTGAAACCGGTATCACGCCAAAAGACAAGCTTCGGCGCCTTTTGGTTCCCATTGATCCTGATCGTCGCAGGCGCGGCCGGCGCGACAGAGACGTTTCCCCGGCCGGCCGAGCTCGAGCCCGACATCGCGTTCTGGGTGTCGATATTTTCCGAGGTCGCAACGGGCCAGGGCCTGCTGCACGACAACCGCAATCTCGGCGTGGTTTACGAGCGCCTCGACGTGCCCGCGGATCTATCGCGGCGGGAGCGCGAGCGCCGGATCGAGCGCAGGCGCCAGGCGCTGAAGGCGGCACTGCACCAACTGTCGACCGGCAAGCGCGACAGCCTGACGGAACTCGAATCCCGGGTGCTGGCGCTTTGGGGCCCTGAAGTCACCAATGAGACGCTGGCCGCCGCCGCCGGCCGGATCCGCTTCCAGCAGGGACTTGCCGAGCGGTTCAGAAGCGGCCTGGAACGGTCTGGCCGCTGGCGCGAATATGTTCGCCAGCAATTTACGGCACTCGGTGTGCCGCCGGAACTCGTCGCGCTGCCGCACGTCGAGTCCTCCTACAACCCGGATGCGCGATCGCATGTCGGCGCGTCGGGAATCTGGCAATTCACCCGGAGCACGGGCCGGCGATTCATGCGTGTCGATCACGTCGTCGACGAACGCAACGACCCGTTCGCGGCCACTCGCGCGGCTGGCCGGCTGCTCGCCTACAATTACTCCATCGCCGGCAACTGGCCGATGGCGATCACGGCGTATAACCACGGGCTGTCAGGTGTCCGTCGCGCCATGCGGCAGCACGGCGATACCGCCTACGTCGATATTCTGCGCAACTACAACGGCCGAACTTTCGGTTTCGCCTCGCGCAATTTCTATGTCGCGTTTCTCGCCGCCCTGCAGATCGATCAGGACCCCGAACGCTATTTTCCGGGCGTCACGACGCAGGCACCCGAAGACTACGCCGTGGCGCGCCTGCCCGCGTTTGTCTCGGCCGACGGGCTGGGTCGCGCGCTCGGTGTCACGCCTGCCGAAATTGCGAGGCACAATCCCGGCCTGCAGGCGACCGTCTGGCAGGGCAGCAAGCACTTGCCGAAAGGCTACGAATTGCGGATGCCGGTCGCGCGTGTCAGCGGCTCGCTGCAGGAGCTGCTGGCGGGCCTGCCCGCGGATGCCCTCTTCGACGAACAATTGCCGGACCTGTTCCATACAGTGGCCCGCGGCGACACCTTGTCCGAAATAGCGGTGACTTATGACACGCGCGTCTCGACGCTGGTGGCGCTGAATAACCTCGGCAGCAGCCACCGCATCCGGGCAGGGCAGCAGCTGCGTTTACCGGCTGCGGGCCCGGCGCCCAAACCCATCGTGCTGGCCGCGACCGCCATCGCGGCCGAACCCGAACCTGAACCCGAAGCCGAGCCGGAAGAGGCAATCATCGAGCTTGAGGAAATCACGCCCGCGGCGCTCGCCGGCGATCTCGAGGTGTCGGAGGATGTCGCGATACAGACCGCGCTGCTTTCGGATCCCAGCGACTACAGCGTCGCGGACGACGGCACGATCGAGGTGCAGCCGCTGGAGACACTGGGTCACTACGGCGACTGGCTGGAAATCAAGACGCAGCGCCTGCGTGACCTGAACGGCCTGGCGTTCCGCACGCCCGTCGAAGTCGGCCAGCGCATCCGGCTCGACCTCGGCAAGGTGGACGCGAAGCGCTTCGAGGAGCGTCGTGTCGCCTACCAGCGCGAACAACAGGACAGCTTTTTCAGGCGCCACGCGATCACCGGCGTTACCGAGCATACGATCCGCGAGGGCGAATCGGTGTGGGTGCTCGCGCTGCGGCGCTACGAAGTGCCCATCTGGCTGTTCCGCCAGTACAACCCGACGCTGGACCTGCACCGCGTGCAGCCCGGCGCGCGGGTGCAGATCCCGGTGCTGGCGGGCGCCGGCCCGAACTGATGCGGCTGGAAACCCGGTACCTGCTGCTGAGATTGTTGCCCGTGGTGCTCGTCGCCGTTGCCACGGGCCTGTGGTTCGCCGACGTGCAGCAGCGTGGGCCCTGGGTGTTGCGCAACCTCGTGCCGCTCGCGGTGCTGGTCGGCCTGGCCTGGCTGACCCTGCGCAGGGGTCGGGGAACCTGGTCCGGCGGCGGCATGCGCATGCCGCTCGGGACGATCGGCTTCGCCATTCCGGCGCTGGGGCTGGCGTGTTATCTGCACTATGCCTATGCCGTGAACCTGAACGACATGTTCGGCGGGGCTGAATTTCCGGACCGCGTTTTTCGTTACCTGCCCGCCTATACGCTGGTCGCTGGCGGCATCGGCTTCGTCATCGGCTGGATCGTGGGCAGGCAGGTGTAGTGTGAATTACGGCGTTTTACGACCACGCCATGTTTGTTAGGCTTTCCGGTAGTTCAGGAATCGGCGGGGCGGGTATGGCACGAATGCGCAGGACACTCGGAGACTACGGCAGGCTCGTCCTGCTCGTCTGTGTGCTCGGCGCACCCGCCACCATGCACGCGACCGAGTTTCCCGTCGCTGATCTCGTGCTGATCGAAAAAGCGGCGCGCAAGCTGCACCTCGTGAAGGGCGGGGAAATATTCAAAACCTTCAAGATTGCCCTCGGCATGGTGCCGGTTGGCGACAAGGAGTTCGAAGGCGACTTCAAAACCCCGGAAGGCCGTTACCTGCTGGATATGCGTAACCCGGACAGCGATTATTTCCTTGCCATCAGGATCTCCTACCCGAATGCGGCGGACCGCCGCGAGGCGCGCGAAAAAGGCGTGGATCCGGGTGGCGCCATCATGATTCACGGCCAGCCCAATGTGCCGACGCGCAGCGAGATGTATTATCACACGCAGGACTGGACGAACGGCTGCATCGCGGTTTCGAACTCGGACATGATCGACATCTGGCTGATGACAGGTGAAAACACGCCGATTGAAATTCGTCCCTGAACGGTTATCGCGCGTTGATGAACAGAGTTGCCGATTTTGTGGACGCCGAGGTCTGGCCGGAGGGCAGCCTCGAGGTTCTCTCGCAGTTTGAAGTCGATCAGCTCCGCAGCAGCGGCACCGGCGGCCTGTATCCATTGTTGCGGCGCTGCATGCTGGCTGTTCTGAACGCGGACAGCAATACCGACGATGCGCGCAGGCTGCTGGAGCGCTTTCGCGATTTCGAAGTCGGGTTCATGCAGAAGGACCGCGGGCTCAAGGTGTCGCTCAGGAATGCGCCCGCGGAAGCATTCGTCGACGGCAAGATGATCCGCGGCACGCGTGAACTCCTGTTCGCCGTGTTGCGCGACCTGGTATTTGCGCGTAATGAAATCTTCGATGCCGGCCGTTTCGACCTGGAACAGTCCGACGGCATTACCAATGCCGTGTTCCACATCGCGCGCAATGCCCGGCTGCTGACGCTGCCGGCGTCCGTCGATCTCGTCGTTTGCTGGGGCGGCCATGCCATCAGTCGCGAGGAATACGACTATTCCAAGAACGTCGGTTACGAAATCGGCCTGCGCGGCATGAACGTCTGTACGGGTTGCGGTCCGGGCGCGATGAAAGGCCCGATGAAAGGCGCGACGATCGGTCACGCAAAACAGCGGATCCGGAGCGGCCGTTACGTGGGCATCACCGAGCCGGGCATCATCGCCGCCGAATCACCAAACCCGATCGTCAACGCGCTGGTCATCATGCCCGACATGGAGAAGCGCCTCGAGGCCTTCGTGCGTCTCGGCCACGGCATTATCGTGTTTCCCGGAGGCGTTGGCACCGCCGAAGAAATTCTCTACCTGCTCGGGGTCCTGCTGCATCCGGACAACGAGAACCTGCCGTTCCCGATCGTCATGACGGGCCCGGCGTCCAGTGAGCCGTACTTCCAGCGCATCAACGAATTCGTCGGCGCGACGCTCGGCCCCGCCGCGCAAGGCCGCTACCGAATTGTCATCGACGATCCGGAAGAGGTCGCGCGGCAGATTCACGCCGGGCTCGACGACGTGCTCGCTTTCCGCAACGGGAACGGGGACGCCTATTACTTCAACTGGCGCCTCCGGATCGAGGAAGATTTCCAAAGACCTTTCGTCGCGACGCATGCGGCGATGGCGGCGCTCGATCTTCGCGAGGACCTGCCGCCTCACGTGCTGGCCGTCAATCTGCGACGGGCGTTCTCGGGCATCGTTTCGGGCAATGTCCGCGAGGATACTGCCGAGCTGATCGACCGCGAAGGCCCGTTCGAAATCCGCGGCTCGAGTCGCCTCATGTCGCTCATGGATCGGCTGCTCGCGGATTTCGTCGAGCAGCGACGCATGAAGCTTTCGCCCAACGGTTACACGCCGTGCTACGTGATTAAGTAAAGCCAAAAGCTAACATACTGTTTTGCATAGAAAATAGCGGTTTCCGCATTGTGATGCAGTTCCTGTGATGAGCGGCGCTTCGCACTTAACATTTGCTCAAAGGATTGGACGGGAAGGCCAATGCCAGACAGCAAACAGATGAAGTGGGCGGAACGTTACGGCAGGGAAGCCGCGACCGACACCGCAGTAGCCGACACGACCGTGCCCGTTAACGAGCCGGCCGCGAATGATGCCGACGGATGGCAGCAGTATCGTCGCTGGATCTCGAAGGCACCCGCCCCCCGTGGGCATCGCTCCGGCATCGACCCGGCGCTTTATTCGTGGAAGGGCTATCGGGACTGGACCGACAAAGTGAAGAGAAACTGGACCAAGGAAGACCGCGAAAAGAAGAGCTGAGCAGAAGCTGTTCGAGTTATTGTCAAAGCAACGCCGGCCGCAAGCCGGCGTTGCTTTTTTAGTGTGTCATTGATGTTGCGATCGCCCGCACTGGTGATGTGAAACCAGTCGCGAAATCGGGCGGTACTGCGTCAGGTTTTTCGTCATTGGTCGTCGTGATCCGCATGCCGACGAGCAAGCTGTGATCTGCCTCACGGCCCAAATCAGGGGTCCGGATTATAGTCCGCCTCAACAACGACCTTTCGCCGAAACGAGTATGTCCAAGAAGCATAAGGAAATGAAATCGCCATTCGATCCGCTCAAGAGCGATGAAGCCAGGCAGCGATGGGAAATGTTCCATCGCGCGATCGCCTACGCAAAGGCATCGAACAACGCGGCAATGATCGAGGCGGATGCGCAGCAGCACGAAGCGAAGCCCTCGGGTCCGCTCCTCTCGATCGTCCGATAAGCGCAATGGAACGATTCCTGCAGTACCTCGACGATATCGACGACCTGGTGGGCGTGATGGGCCTGCTCTACGAAAGAATCCGGACTCTGGCGCTGACGGTCAGCATCCTGCTACTGGCGCTCTGCGTCGCGGCCGGCGCAATGTGGCTTGCACTGGTGCATCCGCCGGTATCGCTCGCCATTGGCACCCTGCTGTTCGTCGCGCTGCTGTACCGCACCGTCACTTCGCCGCCGCTGCGAAGCATCTGAACGCCCTGACACGACGCCTCGCCCGGACTTGAAATCGCCGGGACAGCCCCTATGGTGTCTGCCTTTGGGCCGGAGACTTAAGGCGTGGCGAAAAAAGCGGAGACACTCGGATTCCAGACGGAGGTTCGTCAGCTGCTGAAGCTGATGATCCATTCCCTCTACAGCAACAAGGAAATCTTCCTGCGGGAACTCATTTCGAACGCGTCCGACGCGGCTGACAAGCTGCGGTTCGAGGCGCTCGCGACCCCCGGCCTGCTCGGGAGCGATACGGATCTCGCGATCGAGATAGAGATCGACAAGAAAGCCCGGCTGCTGTCGGTCTCGGACAACGGCATCGGGATGTCGCGCAGTGAAATCATCGACAACCTGGGCACGATCGCGCGCTCCGGCACGGCCGAGTTCCTCGGCAAGATGACGGGCGACAAGAAGCATGACGCGCGGCTGATAGGCCAGTTCGGCGTCGGCTTCTATTCCGCTTTCATCGTCGCGGACAAGATCACCGTCGAGAGCCGACGGGCCGGCAGTGGCGAAACCACGGTCTGGGAGTCGGACGGGCAGGGCGAATTTTCAGTGTCGGAAGGCGAGCGCGAGCAGCGTGGCACGCGCGTGACGCTGCATCTCAAGAAGGACGAAAGCGAATTCGCCGAGCCCTACCGCATCGAGACCCTGATCCGCAAATACTCGGACCATATCGGTTTCCCGGTGTCGCTGCGGATCGCAGGCGAAGACGAAGTGAAGGTCGTCAACTCCGCGACCGCGCTGTGGACACGCCCGCGCGCGGAAGTGCAGGACGACGAATACAGGGAATTCTACAAGCACCTGTCGCACGACTTTTCCGATCCGCTCGCGTGGAGCCACAACCGCGTGGAGGGCAAGCGCGAGTACACGAGCCTGCTCTACCTGCCGTCCGCCGCGCCGTTCGATCTCTGGAACCGGGAAGCGCCACGCGGCCTCAAACTGTATGTGCAGCGCGTCTTTATCATGGACGATGCGGAACAGTTCCTGCCGCTCTACCTGCGCTTCGTCAAGGGCGTCGTCGACTCGTCCGACCTGCCGCTCAACGTGTCACGTGAGCTGCTGCAGCAGAATCCCGAGCTCGCGTCGATGCGCTCGGCGCTGACGCGGCGCGTCCTCGATATGATCGAGAAGCTCGCTGGCGACGACTATGCGACCTTCTGGAAGGAGTTCGGCCAGGTTCTGAAAGAAGGCATGATCGAGGATATGGCCAATCGCGACAAACTCGCGAAGCTGTTGCGCTTTTCGACGACGCACACAGGCAGCGACGTTCAGGACCAGTCGCTCGACGATTACACGGGTCGCGCGGCCGAGGGCCAGGACAAGATCTACTACCTGCTGGCGGAGAATCACGCCACGGCCATCTCGAGTCCGCATCTCGAAAAACTGAAAGGGCAGGGCGTCGAAGTCCTGTTGCTGACCGACAGGATCGATCCCTGGCTCGTCGACGCACTCGGCGAATACGACGGCAAGCAGCTCGTCGACGTCGCCCGTGCCGCCCTCGATTTGCCCGAAGGCGACGGCGGCCAGACGCAGGAAGCGATGGACAGGGAGCACGAGGCACTGTTGAAAAAGGTCAGGCGCACGCTGCGCGACCGGGTCGAGGGAGTCCAGGTGAGCCGGCGACTCGTCGATTCGGCGGCCTGCGTCGTGGCGGCGGAAGACGACCTCAGCCCGCAGCTGCGGCGCATGCTCGAAGCCAGCGGCCAGAAGTTGCCGGACTCGAAGCCGATTCTCGAGGTCAACATCGAGCACCCGCTCGTCACGCGCCTCGCAGCGGAGGCGGATGCTGCGCGTTTCGACGATCTGTCGCATATTCTGCTGGATCACGCGCTGCTCGCAGAGGGGTCGCAACTCGACAACCCGGCTGCCTATGTGCAGCGCATGAACAAGTTGCTGCAGGATATCGGCACGGGAGGAAAGCATGAGCAAGGCTGACGATAAGGCGCTGCGCGAACGGCTCAGCGAGGAGCAGTACCAGGTGACGCAGTGTTCGGCTACCGAAAGGCCATTCACGGGCAAGTACGTGCACCACAAGGATGACGGCATCTATCGTTGCGTCTGCTGCGACACGGCGCTGTTTGCGTCGGACCACAAGTACGATTCCGGGTCCGGCTGGCCGAGCTTCTGGCTGCCGCTTGCGGGTGATGCCGTGGCGACCAGCACCGACCGGTCGCACGGCATGGCGCGGACGGAAGTGACCTGCGGTCACTGCGGCGCTCACCTGGGCCACGTGTTCGAGGATGGTCCGCAGCCGTCAGGCCTGCGATACTGCATCAACTCGGCTTCACTCGACTTCGAAGGACGGAAATAATGAACAGAACGCTCATCGCGGCATCCTGCTGCGCAATTCTGGCGGCCTGCGGGTCGGCCGATACGCCGACGCAAACTGCCGCAGAGACTTCGCCGAAGCCGGTCATCGATCGAAGCGGCTGCCCCGCGGCGGGCGACGATGGCACGATCGACATCCGTCCCGGGCTGCGCGCGCGAATACTCAAGAATGGGTATGGCCGGGCAGCCGCCGCGGGAGACTATGCCGGGGTGCACGCGGTGCTCTGGGTCTACGATGATGCGCGGCCGGACCACAAGGGCATGGAAATCTGGTCATCCGGCGGGGTCGATCCGTTCGAGTTTCAGATCGGGCAGAGCGGCTTCATCGCCGGCTGGAGCCCGGGAATCGAATGCATGCTGCTCGGCGAAAAGCGCGAGCTCGTCATCGCGCCGGAACTCGCTTATGGCGAACTCGGGCGGGCGCCCGTGCCGCCGAACGCGACGCTGCTCTACGAACTGGAACTGGTCAACCTGGTAACGCCGGGCGCGACAGCCAACTAGGCGCGGCCGGCCAACTGGTCGCGGAGCATCCTGGCCTGACCGATCCAGTCCTCGCGATAGATCCGGCTCCGAAATCCCTTGAGTCGATTCGCGACGCGATCGATATCGTACTCGCTCATGTCGGCAATCTGCTGAAAGCGGAAAATGCCGAGCTCGTTGAGCGTCTTCTCGATAGCGGGGCCGATGCCCTTGATCATTTTCAGGTCGTCCCGCAGCCGGTTCGGCATGGCGTCGTCATCGTCGCGTGCGACAAGGACGTTCGGGGCGGCTTCGCTATCGGCCCGCATTTCGTCTGATTTGTCGGCGCCGTCCGCTGCTTCGTCTATTTCGCTGGCGTCGCCGATATCGTCCCATGCAGCGCCGGCAGGCAGCGCTTCGTCACCGCGCTCCTGCGGATCATTCGAGGCTTCGCGCCCGTCCGTGAGTTCGTCCGGATCGTTGACCGATTCGATTCGCGTCTGCCCGGCCGCCTGCGCGAATTCGAGTTCGCGAATGCGCTGCCGTGCCGTGTTGAGTTCGGCTTCGAGCCGCGCGGCTTCCTCGTTGCGCTGGCGAAACCGTTCGATCAGCGGTGGCACGCGGCTTTGCCAGTTCTCGAGTTCTCGAGCGAGCCTGGCGATCTTTTCGTCCTTCGCGCGCATCTGGTCGCGCTCGGCGTCAAGGCTGGCGATGTCCGATTTCAGGCGCTCGCGCGCGGTAACCGCGGATTCGAGATTGGCGCGAATGTCCTTGATCTCGCGTTGCAGCGTGTCGCGACGCTCGTAAGCTTCCTGTACAGCGGCTGCCAGTTCGCGGGCCCGGTTCTTGGCATCCTTGTTCGAGGCCTGGTACTGGCTGATCTGCTCCATGAGGCCCTTGTTCTGGTCGACCAGGCGATCGTGTTCCTTGCGCTGCGCATCAACCTGGTCCTGCCAGCCGGCGCTGATGGCGGTTTTCTCCTGGGCTGCCCGTTGCCCGCGCACAATCCAGCCCGCGACGACACCCGCAATTGCCGCAACGGCCAGCAGGGCAATATGGGTAACGGTGATCTCTGGCATGCGGGCTTTCCTTATTCAGCGGTTACGACGCAAGCGGGACCTTCTCCATGTGTTCGATGACTTCCCGAATCTGCTGCACGGCCCAGTCGATCTGCTCGCGGCTGATGACGAGCGGCGGCGCGAGCCGAACGACTGTTTCGTGAGTTTCCTTGCTGAGCAGGCCGCGCGCCATGAGCGCTTCGCAAACGCTGCGGGCCTTGCATCGTGAGCGATCCATTTCGACGCCGATGAACAGTCCGCGGCCACGCACCTCGCGAATCAGCGGACTTCTTATTTCGCGGAGTTTTGCCAGCAGGTACGCGCCCTGTTCGGCGCTCCGGGCAGCAAGATTCTCTTCGACGATAATGTTGAGCGCTTCGAGGCCGACCGCTGCGCCGAGCGGATTGCCGCCGAACGTCGATCCGTGATCGCCGGGTCGGAACACGTCCATCACGTCGCGGCGTGCCAGGAACATCGACACGGGCAGCACGCCTCCGCCGAGGGCCTTGCCGAGTATCAGTCCGTCCGGCCGCACGCCTTCGTGTTCCGCTGCCAGCAGCTTGCCGGTCCGGCCGAGGCCCGTCTGGATTTCGTCAGTGATCAGCAGCACGTTGTGCCTGCGGCAGAGTTCGGCGGCCGCGGCGAGGTAGCCCTCGGGCGGGATGATGATGCCGCCTTCGCCCTGGATCGGTTCGACCAGGAAAGCCGCAGTATTTTCGTTGATCGCCGCTTCCAGCGCCCCGACGTCGCCGTAGTCGACCGTCACGAACCCCGGCGGGAATGGTCCGAAACCGTCCTTGTACTGGGGTTCGTCGGACATCGCGACGATGGCGATCGTACGGCCATGGAAGTTGCCGTGGCAGGCAATGATTTCGGCCTTGTCGGCCGCCACGCCCTTGACCCGGTAGGCCCATTTGCGCGCCGCCTTGATTGCGGTCTCGACGGCCTCGGCCCCCGTGTTCATGGGCAACGCCTTGTCCATGCCCGTCAGTTCGCAGGCCCGCGCCAGGAACGGCGCAAGGCGGTCCGAGTAGAAAGCGCGCGACACGATGTTGAGGCGGCCCACCTGCTCCCGGACCAGCGCGACGAGGCGCGGATGCGCATGACCGTGACTGACAGCCGAGTACGCGCTCATCATGTCGAGGTATTTCCTGCCGGACTCGTCCCAGACGTAAACGCCTTCGCCGCGCGTCAGCACGACGGGCAGCGGGTGGTAGTTGGCCGCGCAATAGCGCGCTTCAAGATCCCTCGTGGAACTCATGTATCTCACCGCGGTCGGAAAAAGCCCGCCCAATCGGGGCGGTATTACGTAAGATAATAATTTTACAGCAATAAGCGCGTCGAGCCACCGGCGTTTTTCGAAAGGGGACACTGCATGGCGGCAGCACCACAACCGGAATCCCTGTTCATCGACGGTCCTGCCGGCCGCCTGGAGTCCCTGCTCGAGGTGCCGACGGGCATCGATCTTCGCGGTGCCGCGGTGCTATGCCATCCGCACCCGCAGCATGGCGGCACGATGCACAACAAGGTCGTGCATACGCTGTCGCGCGCGTTCGCCCGGCTGGGTTTTGCGACACTGCGCTTCAACTTTCGCGGCACCGAGGGCAGTGAAGGCGATTACGACGGCGGTGTCGGGGAACTCGACGACGCGCTGGCCGCGATTGCCTGGATGCGTGCGCGCTTCCCCGGGCAGCCGCTGTGGCTCGCGGGATTCTCGTTTGGCGCCGCCATCGCGATTCGAGCTGCGATCGCGACCGAAGTGGACGGCCTGGTCAGCGTCGCTCCAGCCGTATCGCGATTCGCGGCCGGCCTTACCGAACAGCCACAGTGCCCCTGGCTCGTTGTCCAGGGGGACCAGGACGAACTCGTCGACGTCAACGAGACGATCGACTGGGTCAATCGTCTGGAGCCCGGACCGGAGCTGCTGGTGCTCGAAGGCGTCGAGCATTTTTTCCACGGCCGCCTTCTCGATCTGCGCGATGCCGTGGCCGCTTTCGTGCAGGCATAAAAAAGCCGGGGCGAGCCCCGGCTTTGCGTCGATCCTGGAAGCCAGGTATCAGACCATGTCCTTCAGCGCCTTGAGCGGCGAAGCCTTGACGGCCTTGGATGCCGGCTTGGCTTTGAACATCATCTCTTCGCCCGTGAACGGGTTGACGCCCTTGCGTGCCGCGCGAGCGGGCTTCTTGACGACGCGCAGCTTCATGAGGCCGGGGACCGTGAAGACGCCCGGCGCGCCACGACCGCCAAGGTTCTTCTTGATCTGACCGTTGAGCGACTCGAATACGGCTGCGACGTCTTTGCGCGTCAGGCCGGTGTCCTCGACGATCTTTGCATAAATTTCAGATTTGGTCGGTGGCTTTTTGGTGTTTGCTGCCATGAAAAACTGCTCCTGAAAAAAAACGAAACGGGCGCGGGCCCGTGGAAATTGCAGCGCGAAGATAACACATGTTTTTGCGGGGCGTAAGCGAAAAAGGGCTTTTTTTCTAGGGGATTTTGCGCTAGTGCCTGAAAATGAAAGCGGGCGCGGCTGCGCCCGTCTCGCCTTTCATCGCAATCGAACCGTTTCCATCAGTTGCTCGTATAGAACTGCCGATTGAATACGACGTCCGACGCGGTCGGCGAGCCCTCCGGTCTGACGCGGATTTCGAACTTCAACGTTTCCTGGTTGGCAACAGTCGTTTCGCCGATGTAGTAAATCGCCGGCGGCTCCCCGGGCTCGTCATGACGCTGCATTGTGAGGCTCTTGAGCTGGCCCGTGAGATTGACGGTCCTGACCTGGACTTCCGCGGGAACCGACGCGCCATCGGATTCGCGAACGACGGAAACATTCAGCATCACGCGATTGTTGCTGCGCACGATGCCATAAGCCTTTGCGATTTCCGGCGTCAGCTGGTCGGTCATCTGTGTGCTGTAATGCACGACGAAGTCGCCGACATCGGCAAACGTCGCCTCGACCGGCTGGGCGCGCGGCACGGTCGCCGAGTCATCCGGGCCGCAGCCGCCGGCCAGCAGGATTACCATGGAAATCAACGCGAATCGCGCGCTTGTCATCATGAATCGGCCCCCCGTCTGCATTGGAATGACTATACGCGATTTCCCGACCGGCGCGAACTGTCGACATCGGGCAGGCTGATCGGGCCATGCAGAAAGAACGATTTGTCGCGACTCGTCAGGCCATGCCGCAGTTCCACGCGCGAAACCGGCAACTGGAACAGCCGGGCCAGCATTTTGGCTGCTGCCCTGTTGGCCTTGCCGTCGGCAGGTGGGGCGGTTGTCCTGATCTGCAGCCGACCGTTGCTGATACCGCGGATATCGTTGTGTTTCGCGCGCGGCTGCACCCTGACTGCGACCATGAGGCCGTCTCCCACGGTTCGCGTGCAGGCTGCGAGGTCGGCGATCAGAACGGCAGGGTCTTGAGCCCGGCGACGATCTTCGTCGCGGCCAGCAGCAGGATGATCGCGAACACCGGCGAAATGTCGATGCCGCCAAGCGACGGAAGCCAGCGTCGAAGCGGGCGCAGCACGGGCTCCGTCAGGGTGAAAATGATCGCTGCTGCCGGGTTGTAACCGCCGGGCGAGATCCAGCTCAGGATGACACGCACGAATATCGCGAACACGAACAGGTGCATGGATAAAAGCACCAGCCCCGCCACGGCCGTAATGGTGATGTCGAGTACGCCGGCCGGCAGCTGCGAAATCATCGCGAGTATGGCAAGCACGAGGTATTCGATGATGAATGCCACGAGGATCGTAGCCGTGTCGAGGCGGCCAATCGGTGGCACGATACGTCGTATTGGCACAACGACGGGCGAGGTCAGCCGAAGAATGGCCTGCGCCAGCGGGTTGCGAAAATCCGCACGCAACAGCGGCAGCCACAGGCGCAACAGCAGCACCAGCAGGTACAGCTGGGCGATGCTGTGGATGATGAAGACGAGCGCGTTCGTGACGTTGGCGGGCATGATCAGTCCAGTCCGGTTTCATGAGCCCGGTCGGCGAGGTCGACCGCGCGGTCGCGGGCTGCGATGACAGCGGCCCTGAAGATAGCATGAAAGTCCGTCTTTTCGAGGTAGTCGAATGCCGCTGCCGTCGTGCCCCCCGGCGACCGCACGCGCGCGATCAGCGAGGCCATGCTCTCGCCCGACTGTTCCGCCATCTCGCCCGCACCACGCGCGGTTTCCAGCACCAGCGAAAACGCGGCGTCGTTGTCGAGCCCCAGCTCGACTGCCACGTTGACCAGCATGTCGACGAGCAGGTAGAAGTACGCCGGGCCCGTGCCCGAGACCGCGGTAACGGTATCGAGGTCGGCCTCACTGGGAACCGGGATCACCGGGCCGGTCGTCGCGACGATGTTGCTGGCGGCCCGCAGCTGCAGCTTGTTGGTGCGCTCGTTGGCATACAGGCCGGAGATGCCGAGCCGCAGCAGGGCGGGCTGGTTGGGCATGACGCGGACAACCGCCAGGTCGCCGCCGAGCCAGTCTTCGATGTCGCTGCTGCGAACGCCCGCCGCGATCGAAATGATCAGCGGCCTGGTTTTCTGAACGATGCTGGCGAGTGGCTTGCAGACGTCCGCGAGAATCTGCGGCTTGACGGCGAACAGCACGCATTCCGCCTCGCTCACGATGGACAGATTGTCCTCGCGAATATCGGCGCCGGGCAGTTCCCGCGCGAGCGCCTCGCGCTGTGCGGCGCGAGGTTCCGAGATCAGGATGTGCCGCGGTTCGTAACCCGCCGACAGCATGCCCCCTGCCAGTGCACGAGCCATATTGCCGCCGCCGACGAACGCGACTTTCCCATAGTCCATAGCTAACCCCTTTCCCCGAACAGCGCCGTACCGATGCGAACAATGGTTGCGCCTTCGAAAATCGCGGCGCGGTAGTCTGCAGTCATGCCCATGGACAAGGTGTCCAGGTCAATACCCTGCCTGCGGAGAGTGTCTGCCAGATTGCCAAGCGTCGCAAACGGCACGCGCTGCGCTTCGAAGTCCGTGCGGATCGCGGGGAGGCACATGAGGCCGCGGAGTCGCAGCCGGGGCAGATCGGAGACCGCAGCGGCGAGCTCCGCGACCGCCGCGACGGGAACGCCGGACTTGCTCGATTCGTCGTCCACGTTGACCTGCAGGCAGACCTGAAGGGGCCCCAGTGCCTCGGGGCGTTGCTCGCTCAGGCGGCGCGCAATCTTCAGGGTGTCGATTGTGTGGACCCAGTCGAAGTTTTCTGCGACGGCACGTGTTTTATTGCTCTGCAGGTGGCCGATGAAGTGCCAGGCGAGGTCTCTTCGAGCCAGCGCCCGGATCTTGTCGACGCCTTCCTGGACGAAGTTTTCGCCGAACGCCCGCTGGCCGGCCGCGGCAGCCTCGAGGATCTTCTCGAGCGGCTGCGTCTTGCTGACGGCAAGCAACTGGACGGAGTCCGGGTCGCGACCTGCATCGACAGCGGCGTCGGTCAGCAAATCGCGGATTTTTCGCAAGTTTTCCGTGACTCCTATCACGCTTTGGTCCGGTTGCTTCGCTATACTAGGCTCAATTCGGTCCGGGTTATGGTAAGTCCCGGGTAGATCCAACGAGGGAGACTTATGGCCGTCGACGTTGCCCAGCTGTTGTCGTTCACGGTAAAGAACAACGCATCCGACCTGCACCTGTCCGGTGGCGTACCGCCCATGATTCGCGTCGATGGCGACATCAAACGCATCAACATGCCGGCGCTGACGCACAAGGACGTCAATAGCATGGTGTACGACATCATGAATGACAAGCAGCGCAAGGACTACGAAGAATTCCTGGAAACCGACTTCTCGTTCGAGATCCCGAAGCTGGCACGTTTTCGCGTCAACGCCTTCAACCAGAACCGCGGTTCGGCGGCCGTTTTCCGGACGATTCCGTCGGAAATCCTGACGCTCGACGACCTCGGCGCGCCGCAGATCTTCAAGGACGTTTCGATGCATCCGAGGGGCATCGTGCTCGTGACGGGGCCGACCGGATCGGGCAAGTCGACGACGCTGGCGGCCATGGTCGACTACATCAACGAGAACAAGCCCGACCATATCCTGACGATCGAGGACCCGATCGAATTCGTACACGAGTCAAAGAAATCGCTCATCAACCAGCGCGAAGTGCATCGCGATACCCTGGGCTTCAACGAGGCGCTCCGGTCCGCGCTGCGCGAAGATCCGGACGTGATCCTGGTCGGCGAGTTGCGTGACCTCGAGACGATTCGGCTGGCACTGACCGCCGCGGAAACCGGCCACCTGGTGTTCGGTACGCTGCATACGAGTTCGGCGGCAAAGACCATCGACCGTATCGTCGACGTGTTTCCCGCGGCAGAAAAGGAAATGGTCCGCGCGATGCTGTCGGAATCGCTGCGCGCGGTGATTTCGCAGACGCTGCTGAAGCGTATCGGCGGCGGCCGCATTGCGGCACACGAAATCATGATTGGCACGCCCGCGATCCGAAACCTGATCCGTGAGGGCAAGATCGCCCAGATGTACTCGGCGATCCAGACAGGCCAGGCCTCCGGCATGCAGACGCTCGACCAGAATCTTACCGAGCTGATGGCGAAGGGCCTGATCAACAAGGAAGAGGCGCGCTTCCGGGCTGTAAACAAGGACAATTTCTAGACGGCGGGCGATAGGCGCCGGACAGGAGAGAGAGACTATGGAACGCGAACAAGCGGTACGACTGACGCAGAACCTGTTGCGCAAGATGGTCGAGCGGGACGGCTCGGACCTGTTCCTGACGGCCGGGTTCCCGCCTGCGATCAAGGTCGACGGCACCATACACAAGGCGACGGACACGCCGCTTTCGCCGGACCAGGCCGCGATGATGGTGCGTTCCATCATGAACGACAAGCAGATCCGCGAATTCGACGCGACCAAGGAGTGCAATTTCGCCATTGCGCCCAAGGGCATCGGTCGTTTTCGCGTCAGCGCTTTTATCCAGCAGGGTTACATCGGCGCCGTGCTGCGCACCATCACGACGGAGATTCCGACACTCGAAGACCTCGAACTGCCGCCGATCCTGAAAGACGTCGTCATGAACAAGCGCGGCCTGGTCATCGTCGTCGGTGGAACCGGCTCCGGTAAGTCCACGACGCTCGCCGCGATGATCGGTTTTCGCAACGAGAATTCGCGTGGCCATATCGTTTCGATCGAGGACCCGGTCGAATACGTGCACCCGCATAAAGGCTGCGTCATCACGCAGCGCGAAGTCGGTGTCGATACGGAGTCATGGCATGCGGCGCTGAAGAACACCCTGCGCCAGGCGCCCGACGTGATCCTGATTGGCGAGATCCGCGACAAGGAGACGATGGAATATGGCATCCAGTTCTCCGAAACCGGTCACCTCTGCCTGGCGACACTGCATGCGAACAGCGCGAACCAGGCGCTCGACCGCATCATCAACTTCTTCCCCGAGGAACGGCGCCAGCAGCTGCTGATGGACCTGTCGCTCAACACCAAGGCATTCATCTCGCAGCGCCTGATACCGCGCGAAGGCGGTATCGGTCGTATCGCGGCGATGGAGATCATGCTGAACACGCCGTTGATCCAGGACCTGATCTTCAAGGGTGAAGTCGGGCAGATCAAGGAAATCATGGCGAAGTCGACGCGACTCGGCATGCAGACCTTCGACCAGGCACTGTTCTACCTGTACGAGGAAGGGGCGATATCCTACGAAGAGGCCATGCGCAACGCCGATTCCAAGAACGAGCTGCGCCTGCGCATCAAGCTCGAGTCGAAGCGGGATTCGTCGATCGCCGAACAGCAGTCCGACAGCCTGCGCATCATGGAAGAAGACAGCGCCCGGCATTTCTGAGGGCAAAAAGGATCGCCTGACCTATGAACGTCAAACCGCTTTTCAAACTGATGGTCGAGAAAAAGGCCTCCGACCTGTTCTTCGCGCCGTTTTCGCCCGCGAAGATCAAGATCGAAGGCAAGATCATGCCCGTCAACAAGCTCGAAATGACGCCGAAGATGGTTCGGCAGGCGGCGTTCGAGCTGATGACCGAAGAGCAGATGGAATACTTCAATCGCGAACTCGAAATCGACTTCGCGCTGTCGGAGCAGGGCCTCGGGCGATTCCGCGTCAACGTCTTCCATCAACGCGGCAACGTCGCGATGGTGCTGCGCTATATCACGGCGGATTTGCCGACGCTCGAAGAGCTCGGAATGCCGGAGCAGCTCAAGGAGCTCGTCATGCTGCGGCGCGGCCTGATCCTGATGGTCGGAGCGACCGGTGCCGGCAAGTCGACGACGCTGGCGGCGATGGTCAATTACCGCAACGAGAAGACCTCGTCGCACATCATCACGATCGAGGATCCGATCGAGTTCCTGCACCCCAACAAGCAATCGATTGTCAATCAGCGTGAAGTGGGGCTGGATACACGATCCTATGCAAGGGCGCTGAAGAGTGCCGTGCGCGCTGCGCCCGATGTTGTGCAGATTGGCGAGATCCGTGACACCGAGTCGATGCGGGCAGCGCTCGATATGGCCGGCACCGGCCACCTCGTGCTGGCCACCGTTCACTCCAACAACGCGGCGGAGACGCTCGATCGCATCATCAACCTGTTTCCCCAGGAGCAGCATGCGCAGGTCTTCATGGATCTCGCGCATTATCTCCGCGCGATCCTGTCGCAGCGCCTCGTGCGCGCCAGGAACGGCAAGCGCGTCGCCGCCGTCGAACTGTTGCTGAATACGCCGCACATCAAGGACCTGGTCCTGAAGGGTGATATCTCGGCCGTGAAGGATGCCCACAAGGATTCTGCCGAGGCCGGCATGCAGAACTTCGACGAAGCGCTGCTGCAGCTCTACAAGGACGGCATCATCACGCTCGAGGAAGCGATGTCGCACGCCGACTCGCGCTCGAACCTCGAAGCCAAGGTCAACTTCGGCGGCTGATGAAGCCCGCATCGCGCCGGCGATGCACGCTGACTGCTGCCGGCTTCAGCGATCGAACCAGTGCCGGGTTCGAAGGCAAAAACGCACGAGCATCAGCATCAGCGGCACTTCGATCAGCACCCCGACAACCGTGGCGAGCGCGGCGCCCGACGACAGTCCGTACAGCATGGCGGCCGTGGCGATTGCAACCTCGAAATGATTGGACGCGCCGATCATGGCCGTCGGCGCGGCATTTTCGTAGCTGAGACCGAGCAGTTTTGCGAGTGCATAGCCGATGGCGAAGATCAGGACCGTCTGCACGAACAGCGGAACCGCGATCCACAGGATGGTCAGGGGGTTTTGCGCGATGGTCTCGCCCTTGAACGAAAACAGCAGCACCAGCGTGAGCAGCAGCGCCGATATCGTGAGCGGCGTCAGGTAACGCAGGAACGTCTCGCGAAACCAGGTTTCGCCGCGCGCGGCAATGATCCAGCGCCTTGAGACGTAACCTGCAAGGAGCGGCAACGCGACGTAGATGGTGATCGAAAGCAGCAGGGCCTGCCAGGGTACGGGCAGTTTGCCGACGCCGAGCAGGAAGCCGCCGAGCAACCCGTACAGGAGCAGCATCGTCAGCGAGTTCATCGCGACCATGACGAGCGTATGGCCGTCATTGCCCCTGGACAGGTATCCCCAGACGAGCACCATCGCCGTGCAGGGCGCGACGCCCAGCAGGATGCATCCGGCGAGGTAGCTCCGCCACAGCGGTACCTCCAGCATGCGCACGCCATCGACGAGGACGACGGTGCCCGAGCCGTAGCGGTCACCCAGGGCGAGGTCGGCGCCCAACGGCAGCCGCACCAGGTCGGTCGCATCGGGCCCGATGAAGTTCAGGAACAGGCCGCCAAGGAAGAAGTACGCGATGGCATACATCGTGAACGGCTTGATGCACCAGTTGATGAACAGTGTCAGCCCGACCGGACGCACGGTTTTGCCGGCACGCAGCACCTCATGGAAGTCGATCTTCACCATGATCGGGTACATCATGAGGAACAGGCAGACCGCGATCGGTATCGAGACCACGGGTGCCCCGTTGATATGCAGCGCCATGCCGTCGAGCGTGCGTGCGAGCCCCGGTGCGAACTTCCCCAGCGCGATGCCGACGATGATGCAGAGCGCGACCCACAGAGTCAGGTAGCGTTCGAAGCCGTTCATGCTGCTCGTATCGCGCGAATCGTCGCTCATGCAGGGGGTTCCGGTTGCGCCAGCCGACCAAGCAGGTCATCGACGCGACGCCCGATGTCGTCGCGGCTCGCACGGAAAACCGCCATGACGGCGTCTTCGCTGCCGCTGGCCCTGGCAGGGTCGGGCAGCGGCCAGTGTTCTTTTTGCAGCCCGGCGGGCAGGACCGGGCAGTGTTCGTCGGCATGCCCGCAAACCGTGACGAGAACATCCGCCGTACCGAGCATCGCCTCCGTCAGCCGGGTCGATTCCTGTCCTGAAATGTCGATCCCTGCTTCGGCCATGACCCGGATGGCGCGCGGATTCTTGCCGTGTGCCTCTATGCCGGCGGACAGGACCTCGATGCCGGGCGGCGCCAGGTGACGCGCCCAGCCTTCGGCCATTTGTGAACGGCAGGCGTTGCCCGTGCAGAGGAACAGGATTTTCATGGTCGGCGTCCGGTCGTTGCTTCTCGGTCAGGCGCAGCGCAACGCGTCGGGCCTTTCGGGCATGTGCTTCAGGGCGTCGATGTCCTGCAGGCAGCGCGTATCGCTTGCCGCGCGCGCGACGGTCGTGCGCAGGATCTCGTGTGCCCAGTCGGGCAGGTCCGGGTCGATGCGGTAGTAGACCCACTGCCCGACGCGCCTGTCGCTGACAATGTGCTGGTCGCGGAGGATCGCGAGGTGGCGCGAGATCTTGGGCTGGATTTCGCCGAGCGCATACACGAGTTCGCAAACGCAGAGTTCGCCCTCGCGATACAGCAGGGCGATGCGCTGTGCTTGTGTCATTAGTATTGCTCCCTGTTGGGCAAACCGGGAAGGTTTGCCGGAATCCCTGCCGGCTGCGTCCTACCAGGCGAGCGTCGTCGCATCGAAAACGGGGCCGTCGACGCAGACGCGCTTCATGGCGGGCCCCTCCGGTGTTTCGACCCGAACGACGCAACCCGCGCAACCGCCGACCGCGCAGGCCATGTACTCCTCGAGGGACACCTGGCATGGCAGGCCGTGGCGTGCGGCGAGGGCCGCAACGGCCTTCAACATGAGCGTTGGACCGCAGGCAAACACTTCGGTTCGCGCAATTTCCGCGGCGGGTAGCGATGCGAGCCAGCGTTCCGCGAGCTCGGTGACATAGCCGTCGAAACAGCCCTCGAAGCCGGCGAGCGTCGCGAGCCGGCTCGGGACGCCCCAGTCTTCGAGGAGTGGCATCGCGCTGACGACCGACGCATCGAGCCAGGGCGTTTCGAACTTCGAGCGCCGCAATGCGAACGGAAACGGCAACTCCGAGCCGAGACAGGCCATTGGTCGCCAGTGGGCGCCGTCTTTCCTCAGCCGGTCCGCGATGAAAACCATCGGCGGGATGCCGACGCCGCCGCCGATCAGCAGTGCATTCGGCCGTGATGGTGACAGTGTGAATCCCCGGCCGATCGGGCCGAGTACGCTGATCGTATCGCCCGGCTTCTTGCGCGACAGGAGCCTGAGGCCCTGGCCCACGATCTTGAACAGCACTTCGACCCAGTCGTCTTCGGCGCGCATGATCGATAACGGGCGTCGCATCGGCAGCGACTCGTCGCAGGTCAGGTGCACGAAGCTGCCCGGCTGCGCCTTGTCGGCGCACCGCGGCGCGCGAATGCGCATGATGAACTGGTCGCCCGGAAATGCCTGGACCGACAGGAGTTCGCCGTCTTCGACGAACAGGGTGCCGCGATTCTTTTGCGCTTCTTTTTGTGCGGCCGTGATCACCTTGCGGCCATCGACCTGCCGACGCGGTCCAGGACTGCCATGCGGACTGCCACGCCATTCGTGACTTGTTGCGTAATCACGGAGCGCGGTCCGTCGGCGAGCACGCCTTCGATCTCGATTCCGCGATTCATGGGGCCGGGATGCATCACGATGGCATCGGGCTTGGCGAACCGCATGCTTTCGTTGCTGATGCCGAAGTTCGCGAAGTACTCGTCGATGCCTGGAATGCCGTCCAGGTTGCCGATGCGTTCGCGCTGGATCCTGAGGGCCATGACCACGTCGGCGTCCGCGAGACCCTCTTTGAGCGTGTGAAAGATCCGCGCGCCGGGCATGGCGCCGGGCTCAGGCGACAGCACGGGCGGCGAGATGAGTCGCAACTCGCCGACGCCGAGCGTCGCGAGCGCCTGCGAGGCGGACATCGCGACGCGCGAATGCCGGATGTCGCCCACGATGGCGACGACGAGATCCTGGAAGTTGCCCTTGGCCTGCCGGATGGTCAGCATGTCGAGCAGGCCCTGCGTCGGGTGCGATACGTCCGCCTCGCCGGCGTTGAGAATGCAGACGTGATCTTTGACGTGCCGCGTGATGTAGGCGGGCACGCCGGCGCTCGCATCCCGCACGACCATGATGTCGACACGCATGGCTTCGAGCGTGTAGATCATGTCCAGGATGCTCTCGCCTTTTTTCCGGGACGACGTGTTGACGTCCAGGTTGAGCACATCGGCGCCGAGGCGCTTGCCTGCGAGGTCGAACGATGCCCGGGTACGGGTGGAGGGTTCGAAAAACAGGTTCGCGACGGTTCGCCCCGCCAGCGTCCGGCTTCGTGCGGGCATGCTGCCGGGTGGCGTCAGGTACGATTCGGCGTCATTGAGAATGTCGAGGAGCAACGCCTTGTCGAGTCCCTTCAGCGTCAGCAGATGACGAAGGTTGCCGTTGGCGTCGAGTTGCAGCGCGGCCTCATCGACCAGCGTGGGTTTGGGATCTGCGGCGTTCATCGGGGCGCAATTCTACAACCCGGCGAGATATCTTTCAGCGATAAATACGGCGGCCGCACTGTCTATCATGTCTCTGGAAATCCGGCCTCGCGTCCCCTGTTCCCGCGCCTTCTTCAGCACGCGCTCGGCCTCGATCGAGGTATAGCGCTCGTCGACGGTGTGCACTGGCAGCCCGTATCGCGTGAGATCTTCGATAAACGCCCGGACCGGTTCCTCGATCTCGCTCTGTGAGCCGTCCGCATGGGAGGGCATGCCGACGACGAGGACGGCGGGGCGCCACTCGTGAACCAGGGCCGCAATACGCGCGAAATCCGCACCCGTCTCCCGGTTGGCGACGATGCCGATCGGGCTTGCGGACGAAGTGACCTCCTGCCCGACCGCGACGCCGATGCGCCGCAGGCCGAAATCGAACGCGAGGATGGTCTTCGGTGAGTCCAACTCAGGCGTGGCCGGCGTCCGTGGACATGCGGGCGATGTCGATGCCGAGTACGCGTGCCGCCTTGTCCCAACGCTCCGCAAACGGCGTGTCGAACACGATTTCGGGCGTCGCGGGCACGCTGAGCCAGGCGTTGGCGAGCATCTCGTGTTCGAGTTGCCCGGCCTGCCAGCCGGCGTAACCGAGCGCCACGAGCGAGCGGTCAGGACCCTCGCCGCGGGCGAGCGCGTCGATGACGTCGCGCGACAATGTCAGTGAGATGTCGTCGGACACGATGACGGTGTTTTCGAAGCGCTGGCTCGGGCCGTGCAGCACGAACCCGCGCTCGATGCCGACCGGGCCGCCGGAGAGCACCGGTTGCCTCGCGATGCCGGGATCCGCGTCGTGTACGTCAAGCTGCTCGAACAGGCCGCCGAGCGCCAGGTTCAGCGGACGATTGATCACGATACCGAGTGCCCCGTCATCGTTATGTTCACAGATCAAGGTGACGGTCGTGGCGAAATTGGGGTCCGCCATGCCGGGCATGGCGATAAGTAGTTGATTTACCAACGAGCTTTGCGACTCCATGCAAGCAGTATCCGCGTATCGGACGCCGCGTACAAGCGAGTGGCGCTTCCTTCAGTCGGCGTCCGGCAAAACTGTCTGCTCGGCGAACAGCCACTTGTACTCGAAGCGAAGCCGGTCGTACTCGGCGGCGACTTCCTGTGGAAACGGGTCGAAAGGCGACGCGCGGCGCAGGATGTCGAGCGCGGCAAGATCGATGACCGGCGAGCCGCTCGATTTCCGGATCACGGCGTCCGCGAGATTGCCGGTCGCATCGATGCTGACCATGAGCGTCGGGCTGCCGGAAATGTCACCGACGTCGCCGAGCTCGGGAAGGTAGGCGGCGCCGACCGCTTCGATGCGACGCTTCCAGTTGTCGAGATAGGCCGCAACCACCGACTCCTGCGTGTCCGCGCTGATGATCAGCTGTCGCGGCTCGTCGTCGCTGATCAGCATCGAGGCGTTTTCGTCCTGCGGCAATGGCAGCGTCTGCTCGCGGCCGGCTTCCATTGCGATGGCGATACTCTCTTCGTCCTGTGGCAGTGTCCTTGGATCGTTGACGGTCGCAAGCTCGCTCTCGTCGCGAGTGGAGAGGACTTCGTCGGCGGAACGCTCATGCGCCATCGCGTCGTTGATCGCCGTGCCATCCTCCTGCCCCTGGTTTTCGACGGGCAGCGAACTCTGCAAGGGGGCGCCCGGGCGGACCTGTTCCGTGGTATTGCCCCCGCCTTCCTGGCTGGCCTGGGCCAGGTACTCGGCTTCGTCCGGGCGGTCGATCTGCTGGTCCGGGTCGGCCACGATGGTCACTTCCAGCGAAATCGCCTCCGCAAACGGGCTCGTCAGCGAAGGATTGAAAGTCACGCCGATGATCAGGATCCCGTGCACGAGCGCGGCGAGAAACAGCATGGCCGGCAGCCGGTCGGGCACGTGCGGTGCCAGCAGCCGCAATTCGTCGAGCGGATCGAGATGTCTGACAGGGATCGCCATATCCCGGCGAAGTCTCTGCGATTTTGCCTATGGAAACAAGGCGGAAAGTCTCACCGGAGCCGTTTCTCGATCGCGTCGAAAAGCAGTCCCGCGATATTGATCCCGAACTGCCGGTCGAGTTCGCGCACGCCGGTCGGGCTCGTGACGTTCACTTCTGTCAGGTAGTCGCCGATGACGTCGAGCCCGGCGAAGATGACGCCTGCGTCACGCAAAACGGGTCCCACTTCCCGTGCAATCCAGAGGTCACGCTCCGACAGTTCCTGCCCCTTGCCGACGGCCCCGGCAACGAGGTTGCCGCGGTTGTCGTCACCGGTCGGAATGCGCGCCAGCGCATAGGGCACGGGTTCGCCGTCGACGAGCAGGATCCGCTTGTCCCCGGCCTTGATCTCGGGGATGTAAACCTGCGCCATGGCGAATCGCCTGCCGTAGTCGGTCAGCGTTTCGAAGATTACGTTGGCGTTGTTGTCTCCCTTGCCGACCACGAAGATCGAGCGCCCGCCCATGCCGTCGAGCGGTTTGACGACAATCTTCCCGTGTTCGCCCAGGAACGCCTTCATTTCGGCCATCGATCGCGTGATCAGGGTGATCGGCGTGCATTGCGGGAACCAGGCGGTATAGGCTTTCTCGTTCATGTCGCGAAGCGCCTGCGGCGCATTCACGATCAGGGCGCCAGCGGCCGCGGCGCGCTCGAGGATGTAAGTCGTATAGACGTACTCCATGTCGAACGGCGGGTCCTTGCGCATCAGGATGGCATCCAGATCGCCGAGTTCGACGACCGCCCGTTCTCCGAAATCGAACCAGTCGTCGAGATTGTCGCGGACCGCCAGTCGCGTCGCGTGGCCGATGGCCTTGCCGGACAGGAGTTTCAGGTCCTTCTGCTCGAAATAGTGAATCTCGGCATTGCGACGCGCGGCTTCGAGCAGCATCGCGAGTGTCGAATCTTTTTTCGGCGTGATCGACCCGATAGGGTCCATGACGACGCCGATTCTGAGCGGTTTCTGAGCCATCGACTGGTGAGCGTCCCGTGGAATGCCCCGGAGCGGCCAACTATACCGGTAATTTGCCTGTAAGCACTGGAATTCTGAAGATTTTGCACCTTGCGGCGGGCGTCGTAGCGGGGTTTATGTCAATATGGTAAAAGTCGGTTTTCAGCGTGGGGAAATTCGGTGTCGAGTAGCACATCACGGTCCTTGAACGGGCTCAAGATTCTGGTCGTGGACGACAGCAAGACCATCCGCAGAACCGCCGAGACGTTGTTGACGAAGGAGGGCTGCCAGGTTTTCACTGCGATCGACGGGTTCGACGCGTTGTCGAAAATTGCAGACCACCAGCCCGACCTGATTTTCGTGGACATCATGATGCCGCGCCTCGACGGGTACGAGACCTGCTCGCTGATCAAGCACAACAAGATGTTCAAGGACACGCCGGTCGTCATGTTGTCGTCCAAGGACGGCCTGTTCGACCGTGCCCGCGGTCGCATCGTAGGTTCCGAGCAGTACCTTACCAAGCCGTTTACCAAGGACGAGCTGCTCGGCGCAATTTCCAACCAGATCAACTGAGGATTGCAGGATGGCGGTAGTACTCATCATCGACGATTCTCCGACGGAACTGCACCTGTTCCAGAGCATGCTCGAGAGGGCGGGCTTCCAGACGCTCGTCGCCGACAGCGCCGAGGAAGGACTCCGCCAGGCGGCATCCGCCCGGCCGGATTGCATCCTCATGGACGTCGTCATGCCGGGAATGAATGGATTCCAGGCGACACGGCGTCTGACCCGGGATCCGGCCACTGCCGGGATTCCGGTGATCATGATCACGTCGAAGGACCAGGAGACGGACAAGATCTGGGGCATGCGCCAGGGCGCGGCCGAGTACCTGGTCAAGCCTGTGGCAGACAGGGATCTCGTTGCCAAGATTCGATCGGTGATGGCGGCCTGAATGGGAAACTCCGCCAACCTTGCGGCGCTCGTCGAGCAACCGTTCGAGCTGCTGCGCGCCATGGAAATGCAGAGCCGCGCCGCGCATTCGGGTCACGGCGCGGGCGTGATGCCCGAGGAATGGGTTGGCGTCGGTTTTCGGATCGGTGAAGAGCAGTTCCTCGCGGGACGCGACCAGGTGCGGGAAGTTTTGATGCTGCCCGATTCGATAACGCGGGTCCCCGGTGCTCACCGCTGGCTGCTCGGCATCGCCAACCTGCGAGGTCACCTGCTGCCGCTGGTCGACCTGAAATTGCTGCTCGGCAGCGGCCGCACCTCGTTGCGGCGCACGACCCGCGTGATCTCGGTCAACCATCGCGAGGTCCCGGCGGGCATTATCGTCGACGAGGTTCTGGGGTTTCGCCGTTTCACCGACCACGAATACAACAAGGAAACGCCGAAGACCATCGTCCGTTGCGAGCGGTTCCTTGATGGCATGTATCAGCGCGGCAAGGACTCCTGGCCCGTCTTCAACCTCTTCGACCTCGTCGAAAGCAACATGTTTCTGCAGGCGTCTGCAGACTAGAAGGTCCGAAAATCATGGCCAAGAAATCAGACAATGCGTCTATGTTCAAAATTGTCGCCGGGCTGATTGCCCTGTGCCTGGTGATTGCCGCCGGGCTCGTCTACCTGCAGGCAGGTGGCGGTTCCTCCGGCGCGACCGAACTGGCGGCCCTGTCACAGGCGATACCGTCGCAGGCGCAGAGGGCGCTGGATGGCGACGCGGACGCGTTTGCCGCGCTGGATAAGGCTGTCAAGAAAGTCGCCTCGCTGCGGCGCGGCGGTGCGCCGGGCCGTTCTGCCGACTGGCAGCAACTGGAATCGCGCGCGGCGGCCATACTTGCCGGCCGCGAATCGGTCGAGGTGGTTCGAACCGGCGCCGGCCAGGTCAATGAAGCCGCCGCCGCCATCGTGACCGCAGCGGACGCGTTGTTCGATCGTTCCGGCGCGACGGCCATCATCCAGGAATTCCAGCAACGCGCCGACCGTCTGCGTGAAGCCGCGGCCCTGCTGCCTGCCGGTGGCGACAACGCGGTCAGGGCGATGAGTGGCGATGCGGCATTCCTGCGCGCCGTGGTGAACGGACTTGCCGGCGAACCGTCGGAACTCGACCTCCGGCCGCTGAACGCCGAGGGCAGGGAAGCGGTGCTGGTGCCGATCCAGGGAAATCTCGCGACCATCGAGGAGCAGCTGGCCTCGCTCGCTGCCGACATTGCCAGCGTGACCGCGCTCGCAGGCACCGAGTCGGAATTGCGGGCCAGCGCCGACCAGTTGCTGTCCTCGGCGTTCGTCGGGTCCGGCAGCGGCAGCATCCTCCCCGGGTTCCTGGCAAGCCCCTTGATTCCCATGGCTGCCGCCGGACTCGCATTGCTGCTCGTGCTCATACTGATTGCGCTGCACTCGAAAAGCGCCATCTTCGAGCGCATGGCGAAAGAGCAGGCTGAGCAGAACGAACGCAACCAGCAGGCCATTCTTCGGCTGCTCGATGAAATGGGCAGCCTCGCGGATGGCGACCTGACGGTCGAAGCGACGGTGACCGAGGACATTACGGGCACGATCGCCGACTCGTTCAACTTCGCGATCGAGGAGCTGCGCAAACTGGTGGCGACCGTCAACGACACCGCGCTGATGGTGGACTCCGCGACCAAGCAGACCGAGAACACCGCCGCGCACCTCGCCAAGGCGGCGGAGAACCAGGCGCGCGAAATCAATGCGGCCACAGAGTCGATCGTATCGATGGCGGCGTCGATCGAGGAAGTTTCGGGGAATGCAGAGCGCTCCTCCGACGTTGCGCGCCACTCGGTCGAGGTCGCACACAAGGGCGGCGAGGCCGTGCGTCGCACGATCGACGGCATGAACGCCATCCGTGAAACGATCCAGGAGACGTCGAAGCGGATCAAGCGCCTGGGCGAGAGCTCGCAAGAGATCGGCAACATCGTCGAGCTCATCAACGACATCGCCGAGCAGACCAACATCCTCGCGCTGAATGCCTCGATCCAGGCGTCCATGGCGGGCGAGGCGGGTCGCGGTTTCGCGGTCGTCGCTGACGAAGTGCAGCGCCTTGCGGAGCGCTCCACCAATGCCACCAAGCAGATCGAGGTCCTGGTGCGCACGATTCAGACGGACACCAACGAGGCGGTCGTGTCGATGGAGCGCAGCACGACAGACGTCGTGGGCGGTGCATTGCTGGCCGAGAACGCGGGCGCCGCGCTCGACGAAATCGAACAGGTATCCAACCAGATTGCGAGTCTCGTGCAGAACATTTCCAGTTCGGCGCGTGAACAGGCGGGCGCCGCCGCCGACGTGACGCGACGCACGACGCGACTGCGGGAAATCGCGACGCAGACCGGCAAGGCGACGAGCGCGACGGCGGCTTCGATCTCCAAGCTCTCTGCCCTGGCGACGCAGCTCAGGAAGACTGTCGAGGGCTTCGCATTGCCACCGGAGATGATGCAATCGAGCGCGCTGGCGCGCACGGGCAGGAATACCGCGCCGACGGCCGCGCCGGTAAAACCGCGGGCGAAAGCAGGCTGAGGCGGGACCGAGGGGCGAAACGGACGACCAGATGACCGGCAACACGGGCATACACGAGCAGACGGGCGAGCGCGACGGTCGCAGCATGGCAAGCGGCCTTGCGATTATCGCCAACGAACTGCTGGAGACCATCCGTAACGCCCAGGTCGCGCTAGAGGATTGCGTCGACGGGCACGGCGGTACGCCCGCACTCAATCGTTCTCGCGAGTTGCTGCACCAGGCCGGTGGCGCGCTGCGCATGACCGAAACCTATGGCGCCGCTCTGCTCGTCGAGGAGATGGAGCACGTCTGCAATTTCCTCGCCGCGCTGCGTTCCGGCAAGGGGCGCGAGGACGGGCTCGACGCGCTGACGCGCGCGATGGTGCAGTTGCCGGTCTACATCGAACGCCTGCTCGGCGGCGGCCGGGATATCGCGCTGGTATTGCTGCCGATGCTCAACGACCTGCGCGCCGCGCGCGGCGAACCGCTGCTGTCGGAAGGCACCCTGCTGTTGCTCAACCTTTCGCCGACCCGTTCGGGCGACCGGGCGCGGGCCCGCGACGGCACGGGCGAAGACCCGGTGCTGGTGGCGCGACGCCTGCGACCGAAGTTCCAGCTTGCGCTGCTCGGGTGGATCAAGGGCGGCGAAAACGCCCGGCATATCGATGCCCTGTCGAAAGTTGCCGCCGCGCTGGAGCATTCGGCGACCCGCGACGACATGTACCAGCTGTGGTGGGTCGTCGGCGGCGTGCTCGAGTCCTTGCGTGACGGCGGTCTCGAAACCTCGGTCGCGATCAAGCGGTTGCTCGGTCAGGCGGACCGGCAGATCAAGTACGTCATCGATGAGGGCCTGCTCGCCTTCGAAAAACACCCGGTCGACGACCTGATCAACAACCTGCTTTATTACGTCGCCCGCTCGAGCACTTCCGGGGAACGCATCAGCGAGATCCGCGCCGCGTTCAACCTGTCCGAATTGCTGCCTGGCGACGAGCAGGTCGAAAATGCCCGCGAAGCGCTGTCGGCGCCGAGCGCAAGACTCATGAGGACTGTCGGCTCGGCGATTCGCGAGGACCTGGGCCGCGTCAAGGACGTCCTCGACATCTTCGTCCGCACGGGCATGAACAAGTCGTCCGAACTCGTGCCGCAGCTCGAGTTGCTGAAAAAGATCAGTGACACGCTGGGGGTACTCGGGCTCGGGGAGTTGCGCGGCGACATCGACGGGGAAATCAGTCGCCTCAGGGGCATCGTGGAACGTGGCGGCATCGCCAACGAACAGATCATTCTCGATATCGCTTCGACATTGTTGCGAGTCGAGGATCGACTCGAACAACAGCTGTTCCGCCTGACGCAGGTGCAGGAAACGGACAAGGCGGCGGAGAAGACCGACACGGACGACGAGTTCCGCAAAGTCGCGGAATCGGTCATGCGCGAATGCATCATCAACCTGGCGCGCATCAAGGAAACGATCAGCCAGAGCATCGCTGCGCAGGCGCCATCGGCCGGGCTCGACAACGTGCCTTCGCTGGTCCGCGGCATCAAGGCGGGCCTCCTGATGCTGAACAAGACACGGGCCATGGAGGTCGTCGATCGCATCGGCAGCCTGATCACCGCCATGCTGAACGCAGGCGGTCCCGCCGTGCTGACGCAGAAGGAGACGGACCGACTGGCCGACGCCATCGTCAGCATCGAATACTACATGGAGACGGTGAAGGCCGGCCGCAGCGAGCCCTGGTACATGCTCGATAACGCCGAAGCCTGTCTCGCCGTGCTGCGCGACGTCGAACAGCGCATGAAACAGGCGGCGACGCGCGACACCGCGGCGACGTCGTCGTCGACACAGAAGCTTTCCATCGAACAGATCGAGGCCGAGGCGTCGGCGGCGCTGGCGGCCGCAGAGGCGCAGAGCGACACGCAGCAACTGAGAGCGACTTCGGTGATGCGCCTCCCGGTCGTCTCGAGCGAAGCCGAGCATCTCGATCCGGAACTGCTCGAGTTGTTCATCGAGGAGGCCAAGGAAGAGATCGCCTCGATCAAGCGCCACCTGCCATCGTGGGTCGAATCCCCCGATGACATGGAAATGCTGATCACGGTGCGGCGTTCGTTCCACACACTCAAGGGCAGCGGCCGCATGGTCGGCGCCGAACGCATCGGCGAATACTGCTGGGCCGTGGAGAACCTGCTCAACCGGCTGATCAATCACACTCTGCAGCGAACACCGCCGATGGTGGATTTCGTCATGCAGGCGGCGGATGCGGTTCCGGAACTCGTCGAGCAGCTCGAAGTCGGCTCGAACCCGAAGGCGGATATCGACCTTTTGATAGCGCGCGCCGCCGCTTTCGCGGAAGGCAATCCGAATGCCGCAGTGCTCACGTTCGAGCAGCCGCAAGGTGTCGTTGAAGAGGCGGCGCAGGCGCTCGAAATGGACCCGGTGCTGTACGACATCTTTTCGAAGGAGACTGCCGGGCACGTCAAGGTCATCACCGACTACCTCGCGGCCTGCGAGGGCCATCGGCCGCCATTCGATGTCACGGACAAACTGCATCGCGCCTGTCACACGCTGCACGGCAGCGCCAACATGGCGAACGTCGAGCGCGGCGTTGCCGTTGCCGCCGCACTGAATCGCTTCGTACGACGGGTATACGACCACAAGATCGGCTTCCAGCAGTCGGGCCTCGATGCGATGCGCGCGGCCGCGCGTGCGATCGCGACGATCGTCAACGACATCAACACGCCAAATCGCAATCGCGCCGATTACACGCGCCTGATCGAGCACATCAACAAGCTGGCCGACGCGGTTCAGACCCGCGATGCGACGCCCAGGCGCGCGGCGACACCGCCGCCGCAGCCGGCCAGGGCGCCCGAGCCGCAACGCCCGCCGGAGGCGGAGGAGCCCGAGGACGCCGAATACGATGCCGAAATCGCGTCTATTTTCACGGAAGAATCCGCCGAACTGCTGGAAGCCGCGGACAAGGCGCTGCTGACCTGGATCAAGGAACGCAGCGCGCAGCCCATGGAGGAACTCAAACGCCACCTGCACACGCTCAAGGGCGGCGCGCGCATGGCGGGTATCCAGGCCATGGGCAGCCTGAGCCACGACATCGAGGCGTTGCTGATTTCGGTCGGCGACGGGCGCATCAAGGCAACACCGGCGGTAGAGGATCTGTTGCAGCGCAGCATCGACGAGTTGCACCGCATGCGCGATCTGGTCATCGCGGGCAAGCCTGTGCGCGCCGTCGCGGGGCTGGTCGATCGCATTCAGCAGGCCAACGCGGGATTCGAGGTCGCCGACGACGCGGACGTGGAACTGGCGGCGGAAGACACGCGGGTCGAAGAAGCCCGTCCCGCGGAATTCACGTTCGAGCCCGAAGACACCGTGTCGATGGTCATCGTCGATGCGCCGCTGCTCGACGAACTGGCCGAGATTGGCAAGGAAAGTCGTGCGCCGGATGAGCGGCCGGAACGCGCTCCGGCGCGTGCGCCCGAGCCCGGGCCCGAGTCGAAGCTCGAGCCCAAGCCTGAGCCGAAACCCGAGCCGAAACCCGAGCCCAGGCCCGAGCCGAAACCCGAGCCCAGGCCCGAGCCCAAGCCCGAGCCCAAGCCCGAGCCGAAACCCGAGCCCAAGCCCGAGCCGAAGCCGGAGCCGAAACCCGAACCGAAGCCCGAACCGAAACCGGCGCGACCGGGCTCCCGGCCGCAGGGCGACGCACGGCAGTTGCGGGCCGCCGCCGAGCGGCAGGAGTTCGCGCGCATCGACGCCGACCTCCTCGAGGACCTGCTCAATGCCGCGGGCGAGATCAGCATCTACCACTCCCGCCTGAACCAGCAGGTGAATTCCTTCGAGTTTCACGTGGACGAACTCGAGGCGACGGTCGCGCGGCTGCGTGGACAGCTGCGCAAACTCGAGATCGAGACCGAAGCGCAGATCATGCACAGCCACCAGGATACTTTCGTCGCGAAGGACTTTGATCCGCTGGAGCTCGATCGCTACTCGAACATCCAGCAGCTGTCGCGTGCGCTGGCCGAGTCGGCCAACGATCTTGCGAGTCTCAAGGACCTGCTGAAGTCGGTCACCAACGAGGCGGAAAGCCTGCTCGTGCAGCAGTCCCGTGTCACCGCGGAACTGCAGGACGGCCTGATGCGTACGCGCATGGTGCCTTTCGAGCGAAATGTGCCCCGGCTGACGCGCCTCGTGCGCCAGGTCGCGGAGGAAGCGGGCAAACGGGCGGAACTTGCGGTCGAGGGTGCTTCGGGCGAACTCGACCGGCAGGTACTCGACAAGATGCTGCCGCCGTTCGAGCACATGTTGAGAAATGCCGTGGTGCACGGCATCGAGGAGGTGAAGGTCCGGCAGGCTGCCGGCAAGCCCGCGGTCGGACGCATTACGATCCGGCTGCACCGGGAAGGTGCCGAGATGGTCATCGACGTCGCGGATGATGGCGCGGGCCTCGATGTCAACGCGATCCGGCGCAAGGCGTTCGAGCTCGATCTGCTGAAACCGGACTCCGAGGTGACCGACGAGGAAATCATGGAGCTCATCCTGACGCCGGGCTTCTCGACGGCGGGCGTGGTGACGCAGTCGGCCGGTCGCGGTGTCGGCATGGACGTGGTCGCAAGCGAGGTCAAGAAGCTCGGCGGCTCGCTGCGCATCTCCTCGGTCACGGGGCAGGGCACCAACTTCACCGTGCGACTGCCATTCACGCTGGCGATCACGCAGGCTTTGATCGTGCGCACGGGCGACGAGGTCTATGCGCTGCCGTTGCCCACGGTCGAAGGCGTGGCGCGCATTCCGCGACGCGAGCTCGAGAGCCTCCTGAGCCACAGCGAGCCGAGCTACCAGTACGGCGAACAGTCCTACAAGTTTCGCCACCTGGGCATGTACCTGGGCGGGCAGGCCGCGAAGCTGCCCGAGGAAGACGCATCGGTGCCCGTGATCCTCGTGCGGGCGGGCGATTATTCCGCTGCGCTCCTCGTGGATGAAATGCTGGCGAGCCGCGAAATCGTGGTCAAGGCGCTTGGCCCGCAGCTGGCGAGCATTCGCGGTATTTCAGGCGCGACGATCCTCGGCGATGGCCGCATCGTCCTGATTCTCGATATCCAGGCGCTGGTTCGCACCGGTGCGCCCGTCGTCGAGATTCGGAAGGCGGCGCCGAGACCGGCCGATGGCCGGCCGGTTGCGCTCGTGGTCGATGACTCCATCACCGTGCGGCGGGTCACCGAGCGTTTCCTGCATCGCAGCGGCCTGCGCGTCGAAACTGCGAAGGACGGACTCGACGCCATCAGCGTGATGCAGGAGCACAAGCCCGACATCATCCTGCTGGACATCGAAATGCCGCGCATGGACGGCTACGAATTTGCGTCGCACGTTCGCAATGACCCGCGCGTCGCTGACGTGCCGATCATCATGATTACCTCGCGCGTCGGCGACAAACACCGCGCGCGCGCCATCGAACTCGGGGTCAACGACTACCTGGGCAAGCCTTACCAGGACCAGCAGTTGCTCGAGGCCATCCGGCGCCAGCTCGAAGAAAGAGGGATTGAATTGCCGTGAGCAGCGACAACGAAGAACTGTACAGTCTGCTCGTGCCGCTCGTTGATGACCGGCTGATCGTGCCGCGCGCGTGCGTCGCGGAGGTCGTCAGGTTTTCTGCGCCGAAACAGCAGCCCGGCAGCAAGAGCTGGATGCTCGGCGAGGTCATGTGGAACGGCCGGCCGCTGCCGGTAGTGTCTTTCGAGGGCGCGCTTGGCAAGGATGTACCGGTGGCGACGGGACGCACCCGCATCGTCGTGTTCTATGCCACCGCCGGCAAGCTCAGGACCGGGTATTTCGGCATTCTGACGCAGGGGTTTCCGCAGCTCGTGCGGGTCAACAAGGACGTCCTGAAACTCGCCGCGAAGGAAGGCTGGCCCGAAGGCGCGCCCGTGCTCTGCAAGGTCAAAATGATCAACGAGTATCCGCTGATCCCCGATCTCGAGAAACTCGAGACGCTGCTCGCCGCAGAGGCAGAGCAGGCCTGATCAGGCGAGGTCGCCCCAGCGAGACTGCAGGATGCCGAGGACCGCGACCGCCGCTGTTTCAGTCCGAAGGATTCGTGGGCCGACCGATACCGCACGGAATCCGGCCATCGCCGCATTGTCGTACTCCTGGCCGCTTAAGCCTCCCTCCGGCCCGATCAGCACGCGGACGAGCTTGCCCGGCGCCGCAATGCGGGCAAGCGGTTCCGCAGCGCCGGGCGCGAGAACCAGTTCGGCGTCTGCATCGGCCGGCTTGTCGCCGAGCCAGTTCCGCAGCGGCACGGGCTCGTCGATGAGCGGCAGGCGCGCGCGACCGCATTGCTCGCACGCGCTGATGGCGACCTGCTGCCAGTGCTCGCGCCGCTTCGCGGCGCGTCGTGACTCGAGCCTGACGACGCCATACTCGGTGAGCACGGGCGTGATGCGCGAGACCCCGAGTTCCGTCGCCTTCTGCACCACGAAGTCCATGCGATCGCCGCGTGAAATGCCCTGTACGAGGTGAATCCCGAGCGGCGACTCGGTATGCATCTCGACCGCTTCCCCGATGCGCAGCGTGACCGTGTGCTTCTGGATTCTTTCTATCGTGGCGGCGCATTCGAGGCCCTCGCCATCGAAGACCGCAATCCGGTCGCCGGTGCGCGCGCGCAGCACGCGCCCGAGGTACCGTGCCCGGTCGCCCTCGACCTCGATCGCTGCGCCGTTGATCAACGCGCCGGAAACAAATAGCCTCGTGGACATGACATCGAGATCATGCCTCAACAGGATTCGCCGTGCCGCATAAATTCAGCATCGACCGCGCAACCGGATTACTGCGGCCCGCCGAGTACATCGCGAGCCCCAATCGCGATCCGCGCCCGGCAGGCGAAGACCCCTCCATGATCGTCATCCACGGCATCAGCCTGCCGCCGGGGGAGTTCGGCGGCGAGCACATCACTTCGCTCTTTACGAATACGCTCGACTTCGACGCGCACCCGTATTTTCGCGAGATTCGCGGTCTCGAAGTATCGGCACATGTGCTCATTCGGCGCGACGGCAGCGTCATCCAGTACGTGCCGTTCAACGAGCGGGCCTGGCATGCCGGCGAGTCGCGCTTTCGCGGCAGGCATCGCTGCAACGATTTCTCGATCGGCATCGAGCTCGAAGGCGAGGATCAAACCCCGTACGAGCAACGGCAATATGCGGTGCTTGCGGGCATCATCCAGGCAATCTGCAAAGCCTACCCGGCGATTTCGGCACGGGAGTGCGCCGCCCATTCGGACATCGCGCCGGGTCGTAAAACCGATCCAGGTCCTGCTTTCGACTGGCTGCGGCTGTATGATTCACTGGAATCCGGGAGCCGACGCACATGAACCTGATCGCATTACTCATTGGACTGGTCATCGAGCGGCTTGCGACGCAACTGTTTCACTGGCGCCGCATGCGCTGGCTCGACCGGATCATCGACCTCGGCTTCCGGCTCGCCCTGAAACTCGGGACCTGGCCCGCGCTCGTACCAGTCGTCCTGCTGGCCGTGGTCCTGGTCCTGCCGGTGTTTGCCGTCATTTTCATGCTGGGCGACACGCTGGCCGGGTTCACCTACCTGCTGCTCGCCATCGTCGTGCTGTTTTTCTCGCTGGGCCCCGCGGACATCGGCGAGGAGGTCACCGAATATTGCCGCGCGCTGGCCGATGACGACGAGCACCGCGTGAACAACGCGGCAAAGGCCATCATAGAAGGCGATGTCCCTGACGATCCGCGAGAGCGCATCGCGCGCGTTGAAGCGGCAGTCTGCGTGCAGGCGAACAATCGCCTGTTTGCCGTGGTTTTCTGGTTCGTGGTGCTGGGTCCGCTGGCGGCATGGGCGTACCGCGTGACCGACCTGATCCGCCGTCGCGCCGTGTTCAACGACGCGCGGGAAGAAACCAGCGACGATAACCTGAGGCGCGTGCGCGATGCGGCGATCACACTGCATGGCTGGGTGGCCTGGATCCCGGCGCGCCTGACCGCCATCGGCTATGCGGCCGCCGGCAACTTCGACGAAGCCATCGCGGCGCTGCGCGCGCCGACGGAGGAACGGCAGGCGACGCTGTCGGAGCAGAGCGAGAATCTGCTGGCGCGTGTCGGCACAGCGGCATTATCTCTCATGGACCGCGCCGAGGAGACCGTGGCCGAGCGCGGCGTGCGCGGCGCGACGGCCGCCAACCACCTGGTTTTCAGGCTGCTGCTGATCTGGGCCGTGGTCATTGCCGCGATGACGCTTTACGGCTTTACGCAATGATCCGGCGGCTGGCGTCGGCCTTCGTGCTGGCGTCGCTCCTGGCCTGCTCCGGGAATCACGACGCACCGCCCACGGGCACGGCTGCAAGAATCGTGACGCTCGCGCCGAACCTCGCGGAACTCGTGTATGCCGTTGGCGCGGGCGAACAGCTCGTCGGCGTCAGCGCGTGGTCCGACTATCCCCGTGTCGTGATGGATCTGCCGATGGTCGGTGACGCCTTCATGATCGACCAGGAGCAGCTCGCGATGCTGGCGCCCGATCTACTGCTGGTGTGGGAAAGCGGGACGCCGGCGCATACGGTCGAGAGGTTGCGCAACCAGGGGTATCGCGTCGAGGCGATTCGCACGCGCGGGCTTGCGGACATTCCGGCGGCCATGCGCCGCATCGGCGTACTCACGGGGCATGAAGACACCGCCGAACAGGCCGCCGCATCGTTTACGAGCGAACTCGACCGCTTGCGCGCGGCCTACGCGGATGCCGAGGACATCTCGGTTTTCTACCAGGTGAGCGCGCGGCCGTTGTACACGATCAACCGCGAACACTACGTCAGCGAACTCATCACGATCTGCGGCGGCCGCAATGTGTTTGACGACCTCGACGACCTGGCGCCGACGATTGCCGTCGAGGCCGTGGTCGATCGGGATCCTGAGGTGATGCTCGCGAGCACCGACGCCGGCGACGACGCTTTCGCCGAGTGGGAGCGCTGGCCGGACCTGGCCGCGATACGCCTCGGTAACCAGTTCCTGCTGCCCGCGGACGAGATCGCGCGCGCGACGCCGCGGCTCACGATCGCGGGCAATGCGATGTGCCTTGCATTGCAGCAGGCGCGCGACAATCGCGCGCGGCAGATGGCGCCATGACGGCTGCGAGCCGCGTCCGCCCGGCCAGGGCCGAGGACTTCGAGGTGGCGAAGCGCCTGCTCGAAGGCAACGGGCTGCCCGTCAACGACCTGACGCGCGGGCATCTCGCTTTCGCCGCGACCGAGGCCGGTCAGGTCATCGGCGTGATCGGGGTCGAAACGCTCGACGACACGGGCCTGCTGCGATCGCTCGTCGTTGCGCCACAGGCCCGCGGGCGCGCCGTGGGCGAGGCGCTCGTGGATGCGCTAGAGCGTGATTGCCGGAATCGCGGCATCGGCAGCCTGTGGCTGCTCACCACGGACGCCGATCGATATTTCACCCGGCTCGGTTACAGCGCCCGCGACCGATTGCAGGCGCCGGCGGTGGTGCGCAATACGGCGCAATTTTCGACGCTGTGTCCTGCCAGCGCAGTGCTGATGTACAAGGCGCTGGACTGAGGCGCGACGCGAGCCGCCGCCGGATCCTATGAGGCCGTTCGGCTGCGGTCCCAGAGTACTTCGCGGCCCGATTCGCTGCGCGCGAGAATGCGTGCGACCACGAACAGGAGATCGGACAAACGGTTCAGGTAGCGAATCACCTCGGGTCGCACCGGCTCGGCGGCGCTGAGCGAACTGACGCGCCGCTCCGCGCGGCGAACGATGGTCCGCGCGACATGGCACGCGGCCGCCGCCGGTCCGCCGCCGGGCAGGATGAATTCCTTCAGCACCGGCAGATTCGCGTTGAACGCGTCGAGCTGTTGCTCGAGCCGGTCGACGAATGCCTGGGTCACGGCGCTGTGTCCCGGGATACAGAGTTCCCCGCCGAGTTCGAACAGGTCGTGCTGTACCTCGGTCAGGCAATCGCGGACGTCGGCGGGTACGGTGTCTGCGGCGAGCACCAGGCCGATCGCGCTGTTGGCCTCGTCGACCGTGCCGTAGGCTTCGACGCGCAGGCTGTCCTTGCGTGTGCGCGAGCCGTCGCCGAGGCCTGTCGTGCCGTCGTCGCCCGTGCGCGTGTAGATCTTGGAAAGCCTGTTACCCATGCGGTGCTCCGCGCAATTGCCAGAAGGGGGCGTATTTTAGCCCGACTCGCGCCGGGCCCGCTTGTTTCTTCGGGGCCGAGCGGCGATAGTCGTGCCCGATCGTGACCTTACGGGGACTGATGTGGACACATTTTCGGACAGCGACGCCTCGGCGGAACTGAGCGTCGCGCTCGAGGCGGCGCGGGCGGCCGCGGCGATCAGCCGGCACTATTACGCCGGTAACTTCGAGGTCACGACGAAGGCGGACCTGACGCCAGTGACCCAGGCTGACGTGGAATGCGAGCAGGCGATTCGCGAAACCATCCTCGCGGCATTCCCCGAGCACGGCTTCTTCGGCGAAGAAACCGGCAAGACACGCGCCGGGGCGGATTACCTCTGGCTGGTCGACCCGATCGACGGCACCAAGGGTTTCGTGCGCCAGTACCCGTTCTTCTCGACGCAGATCGCGCTGATGCATCGCGGCGCGATCGTGCTCGGCGTCTCGAGCGGCACGATGATGGACGAGCTGGCATGGGCCGAAACCGGCAAGGGGGCGTGGCTGAATGGCGGGCGGCTTGCCGTGAGCACCATCGACGATCCCGATCGCGCCGCGGTATCGACGGGGAATCTGAAATCGCTCGCACGGAGTGACGGCTGGGCACACCTCGCCGAGATTGTCGCGCGAGCGGACCGTATTCGCGGCTACGGCGATTTTTATCACTATCACCTGCTCGCGGCGGGCAAGATCGAGGCCGTCATCGAGTCCGACGTCAATATCCTCGATATCGCAGCGCTATCCGTGATCGTGCGGGAGGCAGGCGGCGTGTTTACGGACCTGAATGGCGAGCCCCCCGGGCTCGACACACGCTCGGTCCTCGCGGCCAACCCGTCGCTGCACGCGACCTACCTGGCGCAGCTACGAGGCTTCGTCGCCTGACGCGACATAGAGGCGGTGTGTTCGCCACGGGATGGACTCGATCGGCGTCGCATAGAGTTCCGTCAGGCGCGCCGCGTCGAGGACGTCGCCGGTCGCGCCGAGGTCCCATCGGCCATCGCCATACAGAAGCAGGCAGCGATCCGCGTATCGAACGGCCAGGTTGACGTCGTGCAGGCTCGCGATCACGGCGGCGCCCGCGTCGGCGCGTTCGCGAAACAGCCGCAGTGCATCGAGCTGGTGCTGCGGATCGAGGTGATTCGTCGGTTCGTCGAGCAGGTAGACGTCCGGCCGCTGCGTCAGGACCTGGGCGATGGCAAGGCGCCGCCGTTCGCCGCCCGAGAGCGTCAGCACATCGCGGTGCGCGAGCCCGTCGAGATCGACAGCCGATAATGCCGCGTTGGTGATCGCAATATCCTCGGCCGACTCGCGCTGAAAGCGCCCGATATGCGGGTGGCGGCCGATCATCGCCGTCTCCAGCGCGGTCGCCGGGAAGACGTCGTCGACATGTTGCGGCAAGAGCGCCAGGTGCCGCGCGATGTCCTGGCGCCGGGACGCGGCGAGCTCGCTGCCCCGCACGCGGATCGAGCCCGCCGGCGCAGGCCGCAGCCCGGCCATCGTGTGCATCGTCAGGGATTTGCCGACGCCGTTCCGGCCCAGGATGGCGACGAATTCGCGGGCGTGGACGGCCAGCGAAAGCCGCTCGACCAGCACGCGGCCGGCGACCTCGACGCGCAGCGCGTCGCATTCGAAAAGCGGGGTAGCCTGATCGTGCATGTTGCGAGCGTAGCCCAGAAGGCCGCGTCGCAAAAGAACGCCTAGTCGGTCAGGCGAATTTCGCGGGCCGTCTGCGGGCCGATCACGGCAAAGTCGAGGCTCTTGGGGATGATCGAATCGTCCACGGCGATGGCGATCCGGCCGCCCATGATTTCCGCGAGTGTCTGCGGGTAGAGCGGTTCCCTTTGCGGCTCTGCCAGCCCGTGCGGACCGACAGGATGCCCGGTATCCGGACTGTACTTGTCGGTCGCGCCGAGGGTATGCAGGAACTCGTGCGCGATCACCAGGTTGTTGGTCCCCCGATGACGCCTGCTGGCATAGCCGTTGACGACGCCGACCATCCCTTTTTGCAGGCCAACGGAGTTTTCGAGACGAATCGCCGCATCGGGGTTGTGGTAGCGCACGAAGATGCGCACATCGGGTTCGATTCGATCCTGCGCGTCGCCCACGCTGTCGGCCCACCAGCGCATCCTGAGAGACCACCACATGACGGACAGCACGTTGGGCGAGGCTGGCAGGTCAGGCGGCTGTTCGGCGACCGGCAGGCCGAGTTCGACTCGCACGGGCTTTTCGAGCGTCGCGCCATAGCGGCGCGCTTCCCTTTCGACGAATGCCTCGATGCCTTCGAACTCACTCAGTTCGAGATTTTCGACATAGCCCGCCGCGACCGGGCTGCCGTCGCCATTGATCGGGTACACCTTGACCCACAGGCTGTTGTTCCAGTCGGTGCTGCGCGCCTGCGTCAGCCAGCTGCCGAAAGCAACGAAAAACAGGATGAACAGCAGGATCGAGATGCGTATAGCCTTGAACATCAGCCGGTAATCTCTCAGTAAGCAGGGGCGCGTCGCACTCCGGTAGCCTGCTCGAACGCGTAGGCGATCTCTATGAGCTGTTTCTCATTCCAGGCCCTGCCGATGAAACTGAGTCCGATCGGCAGGCCGGATACGAAGCCTGCCGGCACCGTGACGCTCGGGTAGCCCGATACGGCCGCGAGCGACGAACTGCCGATACTGAACGAATCGCCGTTGACGTGATCGATCATCCAGGCAGGTCCGTTGGTTACCGCGACCAGCGCATCCAGCGCGTTGTCGTCGAGGACGCCATCGAGGCCCGTGCGCGCAATGTCCTTGCTCTTCGCGAGCGCCTCGAGATACGCCGCCTCTGTCAGCGGCCCGCGCGATTCGGCCTCCGTGAAGATTTCCTGGCCGAAAATCGCGAGGACCTTGTCGGCGTTCGCGGCGTTGAAGTCGATCAATTCCGCGAGCGTGACCAGCGGCGCGCCGGAGCCATCGAGATACGCGTTCAGGTCGGTTTTGAACTCATACAACAGGACCTCGTACTCGGCTTCGTCCATGCCGTCGGTATCGATCGTGAGCTCATCGACGATCGTGGCGCCGGCTGCTCCGAGTGCCTCGACGCTCGCTTCGAAGATGGCGTCGACCTGCGGGTTGCTGCCTGCGCCATGCCAGGAGCGCAGCACGCCGATGCGTTTTCCCTGCAGGGCGTCGGCCGTGAGGTTCGCGGAATAATCGTGATGAATGGCCGCCGCCGCGGTCGCTGAATCGGCGGCGTCGACGCCCGTCATCGCGCTGAGCAGTATTGCCGCATCACGCACGGTTCGGGCCATCGGGCCGGCCGTATCCTGGCTGTGCGCGATCGGAATGATGCCGCTGCGGCTGACGAGGCCCAGTGTCGGCTTGATGCCGACGATGCCGTTGATGCCCGACGGGCAGACGATCGAGCCGTCGGTTTCAGTACCGACCGCAACGACGGTCAGGTTAGCCGCGACGGCGACGCCGGAGCCGCTCGATGAACCGCAGGGCGTGCGAGCCGGGTCATAGGGATTGCGCGTCTGGCCGCCGACGCTGCTCCAGCCGCTGGAAGAGCGCGTGGAGCGAAAGTTCGCCCATTCGCTGAGGTTGGCCTTGCCGAGGATCACGGCGCCGGCATTGCGCAGGCGCTTGACGAGAAATGCGTCCTCGGCCGGCGCATGGTCCGCGAGGGCGAGCGAACCCGCACTCGTGGCCATCTGGTCGGCCGTGTCGATATTCGCCTTGAGCACCACCGGGATGCCGTGCAGCGGCCCGCGCGGCCCCGAGTTGCGCCATTCCTCGTCGAGCGCCCGGGCAATGGCGCGCGCATCCGGGTTGAGTTCGATGATGGCCCGCAATTCGGGGCCGCTGCGATCGAGCCGTTCGATGCGATCGAGATACCAGTCGACGATGGCCTCGGAGCTGACTTCGCCCCGCTGCATGCGGTCATGCAACTCGGCGATGTTCGCTTCCGCAAGATCCGGTGTATCGGGCGCACAGCCCGCCAGGGCGAAGACTGCCGCCGCGAACCAAATTCTCTTCATCTTCAGGCTCCGTTGCATGCCGGCCGGCCGGGCGACGTACCCGCGCACGCGGTCGCCGTGGTAACGCGTGTCTGCCGATTCTGCCAAAGAAAAAGCCCCGCGGCGTTAGCGGCGGGGCTGGATTCTCTTTTTTATCAAAAGAGGTAACTGCAAATTCGGGCAACCGGTGACAGACCGTTTCTTATTGTCGTTGGATCCGGATCTTCTTGTTTTTATAGTTATTGTTCTTCTGGCGTCTAAATCCTGTTTCTGACCGATAATCGTTACCCGACGCAGTTACACTTCGCTTGGGCACTCTAATCAAAGCAAGAGCTGTGCCAAGCGTTTCAGGTGTAACGTGAATTCAACGATTTAGCGGTCGCTCAATGCGTTAGCAGGTACGCCTGTCGTCGGTTTTTGTAAATAATTCCGACAAATGCGCCTTGAACCCCCGCGATTCATCCTGGTTTTTTCGGCTAATCGCTTGATTCGATTGCAGGTTTGCGATCGACCGCGAGTTGTGTTGTGGCGTCGAACACCGTGAAAAGACGCGAATCGGCTGTAACGGGTCCAGATCGGTCCCGACCCGGGAGCCGCTCATATTTTGTCAAATTATTCGACACTACCTGGCGTGGCGGTCTTTTCGATCAGGCCGGCGACACTGAAGAAACGCCCGTTCCTGACGACCGCCACGACATTCACGGCATCGGCGACGTCCTTGAGCGGGTCCCCGTCGATGAACACGAGGTCCGCAACGGCGCCGAGCGCGACTCGCCCCAGCGCCGGATCGACGCCCAGGGCCGCTGCGGCGTTGACGCCGCCCGCGCGCAATGCCTGCGGCGGTCTGAGGCCTGCAGCAACCAGTGCGCGGAGTTCGGCGTGCAACCCGATGCCGGCCGGCAGCCCGTTCGGCCGGCTGCCGAGCACCACGCCCGTGATGCCGCGATCGATGACGGGGGGCTCGGTGAATCGCCTGACGACGGGTCCCGTTACGCCGAGCAGCGTCGCCTGCCGCGACCGCAGCAGCTCATCCATGCCGGGCGTACCGGCATCCGCAAGTCCGGATATGACCTCCACATTCCAGTCGGCGGCCGGCAGCAGTCGCGGGCCCGGCATGGCCTTGCCGGACCAGAGCGTGTTCAGGCGATCAGCATCCTCGTGCGCCGCGACGATCGTGGTGAGGCCTGCGGCGAGCAGCAGGGGGCCAATCGCCGCATCCGCGTTTTCGGGCAGGCGCGCCGCCACATCGACGAGACCGGGCATGATCGCCAGGTCGCCGAGGTCGATCACGATGGTGCCCGGTCGTTCGCCGCGCGGTTCGATCGCCGTGATGCGGCCACGATCGATCACGATGTCGCGGTCGGTCTGGTACTGGCTGCCGATGCCGTCCCAGAAGCGTGCGGCGCGCACCACGATGCGGCCGGCTGGTTCTTCGACCGGCGGCAGCGTTCGCCGCACGCGCTCGGTCACGGGCGCCGGCGCTGCCTCGATGCGCGCGCGAAACGGCACGGTACGGGATGACCAGGCATCGAAGCTGCGCTCCCGGATTGCGCCGCCGGCGGCAAACACCATGTGCTGCCGGTCGCGCCAGGCGACCGGTGCCTGGAAGTAGTGCTCGCCATTTGCGTAGGCCCTGACGAGCCGCGGTTCGGACAGGATCACGATGTTCAGCATCACCCTGTCCGCCTGCTGTACGAAAAAGGCGATGAGGCTGCCATCCGGACGCCACGACGGCGTGGCGATTCGATCGGGTCCCGACACCAGCACCTCTTCGGGCTGACCGAAAGGACGCAGGATCAGCGACCAGGTCTCTCCGTCGTGATGCACGTAGACGAGGTCGCGACCGGACGCCGACCACGCGGGGTCGGTCTCGTCGCCGGGTCGATCGGACAGGCGCCAGTGCAGGCCCGTGGGCAGATCGGTTTCCCACAGGTCGAACCCGGTACCCGTGCGATCGGATGCGTAGACCAGGCGCTCGCCATCGGGGTGCCAGGCGGGCGTGATGTCGAAACGGTTTGCCGCGCTGACTTCGCGCGTGGTGCCCGATTCGAGGTCATGGACCCGGATTTGCTGCGCCTGCTCGCGGAATGTCAGGAACGCGATCCGCGAGCCGTCGGGTGACCAGCGCGGCCGTCGCGGAGTGTGCGCGCCAAGCCCGAGTGCGCTTGCCTCGCCGCCGCCCGCCGGGACAATCCAGATATCGCCCGCGACGTCGATCACGTAGCGGCCATCGGGCGCGATGTCGACCGACAGGCTGGCGCTGCGGGTGATCGTCTCCTGCGCGCCGACCGCTGCGGCGAGCAGCAGGGCTGCGAGACAGAATGGGGCGTATCGGTTCATCATCGGGCGTCGGGATTGTACACGCCGCCTTCACGTCGCGGATCTGCCGCGACATCGAATCCGTTCACGGCGTCGAACACGGCCACGCCGACACCACCGAAATACATCGATAGCTCGGGAAAGATGCTCGTCGGCAGGTCCACCGCTGGCAGGTCGAGGCCGGATTCGGCCTTGAGTTGCACGACGTCGCCACTCGTGTCGACGTGCACGCGCGGGTGGGCGATCGCCGCTTCGAGCGGCATCTCGAACTGCAGGTAGTTGATCAGGAACTGCTGCAAGGCCGTGGTGATGCGGTCCGCACCCGGCGAGCCGACCGCGAGCACCGCGCCCTCGCGTCGTGCCACGCTGGGCGCCATGTTCGACGGCAGCCGCGCGCCGACGGGACCGGCATCGAGACCGCGGCGGTTGAGCTCGATTTCCCCGAGGCAATTATTCAGCCACAGCCCCGTGCCGGCGGGCATTTCGCCCGAGCCGTAACCCGACGATGCGGTGATGGCGCAAGCCGTGCCACGATCGTCCACGACCGAGGTATGAACCGTCGATGCCGACGTCCAGCGAGACAAAAGTCGACCGCTGCGGGCGTCGTCGATCAGGCGCAGCGCGTCCGGGGAGATGTCGTCGGCGAGGTCGAGGCACGACTGGCGAAAATCGAGGCATGCGCGTTGCGCATCGATCAGTCGCGCCAGGGTCTCTGCATCCCACTGGTTTGCGTCGCGCCCGCCGAAAGCGAGCAGCATGGCGGTCAGCATCGCGCCACCGACCGCGGGCGGGGGGTTGCTCGCGAGATGCCAGTCGCCGATGTCGGCGACGAGCGCGGCGCGTTCGATCGCCCGATAGTCCCGGAGGTCCTCACGGGTCAGCATGCCGTCGCCTTCGCGGCAATGCCTGGCGATCGCGACCGCGAGATCGCCTTCGTAGAACGCCCTTGCGCCCTCGCGCGCGATCAGCTCGAGCGAGTCCGCGAGCTGCGGCACGACGACCGTATCGCCGGCGTCGAGCAAATCGCCGTTCTCGCGGTGCAGCGCGGCATGGCCGTCCATGCTGCGACCGAAGATCGAGTCGCCGGAGTAGCCGAGGTAATAGCGGCAGGCGGCGGGCAGCGGGAACCCGTCGCGACAGGCACGCACTGACGGCTCGAGAATGTCGGGCCACGGCACGCTGCCGAAGCGCCGCCAGGCATGCTCCATCGCGGCCAGCGTGCCCGGCACCGCGACCGAGCCCGGCCCGACGAGCGTCGTGATGCCGCCGCCATAGTCGAGTTCCACGGTGACGGCGCCGCGGCCCTTCTCCGCATCGGGCAGGCCGCTGCCAGGTACCGCGACATTGCCGTCGATCGTGACGGGGTCGTCGCCCGCGCGCCAGATCGTGATGAAGGCGCTGCCGCCCAGGGCGCAGACGCCGGGTTCGGTATTGACCGTCAGGAGCGACGCCGCGAGCGCGCAGTCGACCGCGTTGCCGCCCTCCAGGGCGACCTGTTGCGCGGCATCCGCTGCGAGCTGCGAGGTTGTGGCGACGGCGATCCTGGTCACGTGCTGCTGCTGGCTCGTTGTCCCCGCGGACTAGTAATGGATCACGGAGCGGATGCTCTTGCCTTCGTGCATGAGATCGAAGGCGCGGTTGATGTCATCGAGCGGCATCGTGTAGGTGATGAATTCGTCAATCTTGATCTCGCCGTTCATGTACTGGTCGACCATGCCGGGAAGCTGTGAGCGGCCCTTGCAGCCGCCGAATGCGGTACCCCGCCAGACGCGTCCCGTGACGAGCTGGAACGGGCGCGTGCAGATTTCCTGGCCTGCGCCGGCGACGCCGACGATGACCGATTCGCCCCAGCCCTTGTGACAGCATTCCAGCGCGGCGCGCATCAGCTTGACGTTGCCCACGCACTCGAACGAATAGTCGACACCGCCGCCCGTGAGTTCGACGATCACGTCCTGTATCGGTGCGTCGTAGTCCCTGGGGTTGACGACGTCCGTGGCACCGAGTTGCAGTGCCAGTTCGAACTTGTCCGGGTTGATGTCAATGGCGACGATGCGCCCGGCTTTCGCCATCGTTGCGCCCTGAATTGCGCTCAGCCCGACACCGCCGAGACCGAATACTGCGACGGATGCGCCGGGTTCGACTTTGGCCGTGTTGAGCACCGCGCCGATGCCCGTCGTGATGCCGCAGCCGAGCAGGCAGACCTTTTCGAGCGGTGCCGCCTTGCTGACCTTCGCGATGGCGATCTCGGGCAGCACGGTGTATTCGCTGAACGTCGAGGTGCCCATGTAGTGGAAGACGGTCTTGCCGTTCAGTGAGAAACGGGAAGTGCTGTCAGGCATCAGGCCCTTGCCCTGTGTCGCACGTATCGCCTGGCAAAGGTTGGTCTTGCCCGACGTGCAGAAGCTGCACTCGCCGCACTCCGGTGTGTACAGGGGAATGACGTGGTCGCCGGGCTTGACGGAGGTCACGCCCGCACCGATCTCCTCGACGATGGCGCCACCTTCATGACCGAGTACGGCGGGAAAGATGCCTTCCGGATCTTCGCCCGAGAGCGTGAACGCGTCGGTGTGACAGACGCCGGTCGCCACGTTGCGGATCAGGACTTCGCCTGCCTTCGGGCCCTCGAGGTCCAGCATTTCGATTTCGAGTGGTTTGCCTGCTTCCCAGGCGACGGCAGCACGTGTCTTCATGAATCGATTCCCCCCTCAGGTTTCTGATCGAACGTGTGTCACGCGATATTCGCATGATTGACCCGCAGGTGACAGCCGCGGTCCGGGCGAGCCGCGAGAATCGTTCATCCGTCGTTCATAAAAGCATGAAAATCAGTTGCTTGTGTTCATCGATGGTTCATCCCGCGGGCCCTACCCTGAGGCTGCACTGTCACAAACCGGAGGTCGAGATGAACAGAACATTCGCAATTGCATTGCTGCTCGGCGGCATGCTCATGATCGATTCGCCCGAGGCGGCGGCGCACAAGTCGGCGCACAATGTCTATGCACCGCCGGCCCGTCATCACGTCGAAATGCATCGCGCGAAACACATGCCGGCCTGGCTGTGGCGCGACCGCGCGTTCCGCCACTGGTATCGCCATACGCCGCTCCGTCATAACCACCGGATCGGCTGGCACGGGCTCTACGAGCTGTTTCTCTGGGACCAGGCGACTGCACGGTACCGTGAGCCCCGCCACCACCGTGATGATCATCACGACAGGCATGGCAAGCGCCATCATCGTGACGATCATGACGACAGGCACGGTAAACGCCGGCATCGTCAGAAACACTAACGTTCGCAACTAATTTTTCCGGAGTTCCTCGCCGGCCCGGATTTGCCGGGCCGGCTTTCACTGTGTCCGTCGGTGCGGTAAAACATCTTTTTGACGCGCGCACCAAAGACACGGCACATGACCCTCGATGACCTTCGCACGAACCTTTCTGCTGTCGACCGGCACCTGATTGAACTGATTGCCGAGCGGCAGCGCATCGTCGCGGAGATCGGCAGGAGCAAGCTGCAAACCGGTGCAGGCACGCGCGACTACGCGCGTGAAAAGGAAGTCATCGAGATGGGTCGTGCGCAGGCCAGCAAGGTCGGTGTCGATCCGGATATCGCCGAGGAACTCCTGCAGCTCCTGATTCGAACGTCGCTCGAGAGCCAGGAGCGGGACCGCGTCGTGGCCGAAGGCAAGGGAGATGGCCAGACGGCGCTCGTCATCGGCGGCGCCGGCAAAATGGGCCGCTGGTTCGTGGAGTTCTTTGCGTCGCAGGGGTTTGTCACGACCGTCGCAGACAGGGCCGTCGAGGATGGCCCCGGCAGTTTCAGTAACTGGACCGACGCGGGTGTCGATTACGACGTGATCGTGGTCGCTGCGCCGCTCGCAGTCTCCGGCAGGATTCTCGCGCAACTCGCGGTGCTGAAGCCGCGCGGCCTCGTTTTCGACATCGGCTCGCTGAAGTCCCCGTTGATCGACGGATTGCAGGAGCTGCGTGCGGCCGGTTGTCGCGTGACGTCGCTGCATCCCATGTTCGGTCCCGATACGAGGCTTTTGTCCGGCCGTCACCTCATATTCTGCGATGTCGGTGATCCGGCTGCGACGCGCGCGGCGAAAGCGCTGTTCGCGGCCACGATGGTGGAACAGCTGGACATGGGGCTCGACGATCATGACCGCCTGATTGCGTATGTGCTGGGGCTATCGCATGCGCTCAACATCGCATTCTTCACGGCGCTGGCAGAGAGCGGCGAGGCCGCGCCGAAGCTCGCGAAGATGTCGTCGACCACTTTCGACTCCCAGCTGCTGGTGTCCGCAGCCGTGGCACGCGACAATCCTCACCTGTATTTCGAGATCCAGAATCTCAACAAGTTCGGCCTCGGGGCGTTGCAGGCCTTGTGCGATGCGGCGGAGCGAATCCGCGAGTCCGTTGCGGGCGGCGACGAACAGGCGTTCGTCGAACTCATGGAAAAAGGGCGCGAATACCTCGCTCTTAGGAGCTGAACGCATGGCAAGCAGGGAAGAACTCGAGGCGCAGCTGATTGCGACGCGGCGCCGACTCGAGGAGTTGACCGCCGAGGTGGCGCGCAACGAGGAGAAGATGCGCCGGACGCAGCGCCGCGAGCTGCGGCTTCTGCAGGCGGAAAGTCTGGACGCGCTGATCACCGAGTTGACCGACGGGCTGCGCATCGGCTACGGGGTCGAATACGTCAGCGTCGTTCTCTGCGACCCCGACCACGATATCCGCCACCTGTTGCTGGCCAATGGCACGCCCGCGGAATCGTTTCCGCATCTCCGTATGGTCGAGTCGATGACAGGTCTCGCGCCACAGTACATCGCGCTGCGGCAGCCGTGGCTCGGGGCGTACAGGCCCTGCGACCACCAGCTCATCTGTCCGGGCGCAGGCGACGTGCGCAGCATCGCGATGATCCCGCTCACCTATCGTGGCGAACTGGTCGGCAGCATCAACCTGTGCAGCGTCGACGCGCTTCGTTTCACGCGCGATCACGCGAGCGACTTTCTCGCGCACCTGGGCGTCATCGCGTCGTTCTGCGTCGAGAACGCGGTCAACCGGGCGCGCCTGCTGCGCAGCGGTTTTACCGACGTACTCACGGGATGGAACAACCGGCGCTACCTGCTGGTGCGGCTCGCCGAGGAGCTCGCCCGGGCCCGGCGGGACGGGACCAACCTCGTTTGCCTGATGCTCGACATCGACCATTTCAAGCGCGTGAATGACGGCTGGGGGCACGCGGCCGGCGACGTCGTGCTGCAGGAAATCGCGCAGCGTGTCGATTCCCAGGTGCGGGCGAGCGACGTTGCGGCCCGCTACGGCGGCGAGGAATTCGTCGTGTTGCTTCCCAATACCGGGATCGATTCGGCGTCGCTCTTGGCCGAGCGCATTCGCAAGGCCGTGTCGGCAACGCCGGTCAGACTGCCCGGCGGCGAGGACATCAGGATCACGGCCTCGATCGGCATCGCGGCCGTGCGACCGCCGCGGGATGCAACGGATCTCAAGACCATCGGCGAGTCGTTGATCGCGCGCGCCGACGTTGCCTTGTATGCGGCCAAGTCGGCGGGGCGCGACAAGGTCATGGTCGAAGCCGCGTGAGGCCGCTCGTCGCGTTCGGCCTCGGCGCCCTGCTGCTGGCCGGTTGCGGGCAGGGGCCGCGTGACGAGGTCGTGATCCTTGCGCCGCACGGCATGGAAGGCCAGGTCACCGCATGGTTCGAAGGCAGCGGCATCGACGTCGTCGTGCATGCCGGCGAGCGCGACGAGATCGTTGCGAGCCTCATCAACAGGACCGAGCGCCCGGCGGCCGACCTCCTCGTGACGGCCGGCGTGGGCGATATCTGGCGTGCGGCGGAACGCGGTGCATTGCGGCCGCTCGCCGGGGATGCCGTCAGCGCGGTGCCCGGGGCGCTCAAGGACCCGGACCGCGCCTGGGTCGCCGTGGGATTCAGCCCGGCGCTGATCGCCGTGGCTGGCGGACTCGATGCGTCGGCCATTCGGCACTATGCCGATCTTGGATCGCCGGCCGCGGCGGGCCGACTTTGCCTTGTGTCAGCGGCGGATCCCGGCATGCGCGTGCTGATCGCGATGCTGATCGAGACGTTCGGCGAGCGAAAAGCCGAGGATATCGTCCGTCTCTGGGTGCGCAACCTGGCGCTGCCGCCGTTCGAGACCCAGGACGCGCTGTTTACGGCACTCGGGTCGGGTGACTGCGAGATGGCGATCGTGTTCGCTGCGGTCGCAGCCGGGGCGACGCGAACCGTCTATCCCGACGTCATCTATTTCACGAGCCCCGGCATTGGCATCAGCCGGCATGCGCCGCGTCCGGAAGCGGCGCAACGCGCCATCGACTACCTCGTGTCGCGGTTTTCGACAGACGATCCTGCGCAATTCGACGGCATCGGCACGGCACACATCGGCACGGCCGGGTGGCTCGACGAGGATGCACGCCTGCTGGCCGAGCGCGCGGGCTACCGGTAGCGCTCCTGCCGGACCCGGCTCATGAGCACGAGGAACAGCGGCACGCCGATGGCGGCGGTCAGTGCGCCGACCGGCAATTGCCGCGGCGCCATGATCGTGCGCGCCAGCGTGTCGGCGACGACCAGCAGCGCACCGCCCGCCAGCGCCGATGCCGGCAACACGATGCGGTGATCGCTGCCGCCGACCAGCCGAACCAGGTGCGGGACCACGAGCCCGATGAAACCGATCACGCCGACCGTCGTGACCGACAGGGCCGTCGCGAGCGAGGCGGCCGCGAAAATCAGGTAGCGGAAGCTGCTGACCGGCAGGCCGACGATAGCGGCCTGTAATTCCCCGCGCGCCAGAACGTTCAGGTGCCGGGCGCCGAGCGTTGCCCCGGCCAGCACGACGGCCAGCAGGACCAGGCAGCGTACCGGCTCGAACGCGAAACTGAGGTCGCCCATCAGCCAGAACAGCATGCCGCGCAGGTTCTGCTCGGGGCTCAGGGCCAGCAACAGCGTGGTCGCGGCGCTGAATCCCGCCGCGAGCACGACGCCGGTGAGCAGCAGCCGTGCCGGCGTCCAGCTGCCCGTGCCATGGGCGATCGAAAACACGAGCAATGTGGCAGCCATCGCGCCGCCAAAGGCCGCGATGTCGACGCCGAATCCGCCGAGCCCGGCGATCATCGCGAGCAGTGCCGCGACCGCGGCGCCGCCGGAGCTGCCAAGGATATACGGTTCCGCGAGGGGATTGCGGAGCAGCACCTGCATCAGGACCCCGGCCACGGCGAGCAGGCCGCCGACCGCGAACGCCGTGAGCGCGCGCGGCAAGCGCAGCTCGACGACGAGTGCGCGTGCCTGTTCCGACGCCTGGCCGCGCAGGGCATCCAGCGCCTGGCCGAAGCCGATGTCGGCGCTGCCCGAGGCCAGCGCGAACAGGAAGGCCGCCAGGGTGATGGCGAGCAGCATGACGAATAGCAGGCTGTGACGACCCGTGGGCAAGCTTATTCTCCTTCAGCGGACAGCGGCGGATAGTGTAAAGTAATCGGCAATCAGAGTTTCAGTACGGTTGCAATGAGCAACGATTGGATAGACGCCGAAGGCTTCAGGGCCAATGTCGGCATCATCCTGGCAAACGCGGGCAACAAGCTCATGCTGGGCGGGCGCGTGGGTGCCAAGGGATGGCAGTTTCCGCAGGGCGGCATGGTCGAGGGCGAGTCGCCGCTCGACGCCATGTATCGCGAGCTGCGCGAAGAGGTGGGGCTCGAGCCGCATGATGTCGAAGTGCTCGGCGTCTCCCGCGACTGGCTGCGTTACCGTCTGCCCGACAAGTTCATCCGCCGCAACAGCGAGCCGGTCTGCATCGGGCAGAAGCAGCGCTGGTTCATGTTGCGCCTCGTGGCGGCCGAGGATCGCCTGCGTTTCGATTGTGGCGACAAGCCCGAATTCGACCGCATCCGCTGGGTGCAGTTCTGGCGGCCCGTCAACGAAGTGATTTACTTCAAACGGCGGGTCTACGCGCAGGCGCTCTACGAACTGGGGCCGCTGGTGCACCCGGAAGGCCTGCCGCAGCGGCCCCGCTGGTGGCCAAAGCGCTGGTGTGCCGTATTCGACAAGGATATCGCGCGCGTCGAGAGAGAACTCGTCGAGGAGTCAATTCCGTGACCTGGCACACTTCTGTTTGCCGGGGGCTCCGCGTAACATAACGCCTTTTCAGGCATCGGCGGTCCGCGTGACAGGACGATCTCACTTGCAGGTTCACGGCACGGCCCGGGTATGGGCGCTCAGGCTGCTCCTGGTCGCTCTCGCGGTGGTCAGCGGCTACCTGGTATTCGAGTACGGCCGCATCAGCGCCGGCTACGACGTGGTGGATTCCCGCGACGAACGCCGGGCCCTTCGCAACCGGATCGACGAATTGAATGACGAGATAATGGATCTCAAGCAGGAAATTGCGGTCCTCGAAACGCACCGCGAGATCGACCGCGAAGCTTACAGGGAGGTCGAGGCGAGCCTCGTTGACCTGCAGTCGAAGATCCAGGAACAGCAGGACGCAATCGCTTTCTACCGCGGAATCGTCTCGCCGGCTGACGGCAAGCCCGGGCTCAGGGTGCAGGACTTCAGGCTGACGCGCGGTGGGGCGGAACATGAATTCGTCCTGCGACTCGTACTGATCCAGGCGATGCAGCATGATCGCAAGGTGTCCGGCGACGTCGAGCTCAGCGTGGAAGGCAGCCAGGACGGCGTCGCCACGACCTACTCGCTTGCCGATCTCGTGGCACAGGAAGAGGAGCGGGCCTGGCCGTTCTCGTTCCGGTATTTCCAGAATTTCGAACGTCAGTTGGTGCTGCCGGATGGTTTTGCGCCGGAACGTGTGACCGTGGTCGTGCGCTCGAAAACGCGCTCGATTTCGAGCATAGAAGAAAGCTTTGCCTGGGCCACCAGCCAGGGCTGATACTGTCAGGCCGCGTGCGCGGCACAACGGAGAAACAGATGTTTGGCAAGAAACAACGCAGGCATACGGTCGTTGAAACGCTCGTGGGGCCCAACAGCAAGGTCAGCGGAGACCTGCATTTCAAAGGCGGGTGCCATATTGACGGTACAGTCCACGGCAATGTCACAGCCGACCCTGATACGAAATCCGCGCTTTCCATCAGCGATATCGGTATCGTTGAGGGCGGCGTCACGGTACCGTATGTGGTTCTGAACGGCATAGTTCGGGGTGACGTATTCGCCAGCCAGCGCGTGGAACTCGGGTCGACCGCGCGGGTCATTGGCAATGTGTATTACAATCTGATCGAGATGGCGATCGGCGCCGAGATCAACGGCAAGCTGGTGCACCAGCCCGAGGGACAGGTGCCGCTGCTCGAGCAGAGCAATCGTCTGGACGAAACGGCGGCGTAAAGACGCCAGGATACGGAGCAACATGGCTACAGCAGAGACTACGGCACCTCGTGCCCCCGCAGGCATCGTTTTTACGGATGCGGCTGCGCGCAAAGTCGGTGAGTTGATCCGCGAGGAAGACAACCCGAATCTCAAGTTGCGCGTTTTCGTTTCGGGCGGCGGATGTTCGGGCTTTCAGTACGGCTTCACGTTCGACGAGGATTTCGAGGACGGCGACAGCCGGGTGGAGAACCAGGGGGTCACGCTCGTCATAGACCCGATGAGCGTTCAGTACCTCATGGGCGCTGAGATCGACTACAAGGAAGATCTGCAGGGTGCGCAGTTCATCATCCGGAATCCGAATGCAACCACCACCTGCGGCTGCGGACAGTCCTTTACGGTCTGAGGTCCCCCAGCCACAGATCATCGCGGCCGTCGATCTCGGCTCCAACAGCTTTCACATGATCGTCGGGGAGCTGCGCCACGGGCAGCTCCAGGTGCTCGATCGCCTGCGGGAGACTGTCCGTCTTGCCGAAGGATTGTCGCCGAGTGGTGACCTGAAGCCGGATGCCCGCGCGCGCGCTGTCAGCTGTCTTGCAAGGTTCGGCGAGCGCCTGCGGGAGATCGGCGCCGACAACGTTCGCGCCGCAGGCACCAGCGCGATTCGGCGCGCCCGCGAAGACAGCACCTTCATGGCCGAGGCCGAGAATGCGCTCGGCCACCCGATCGAGATTATTTCCGGCATCGAGGAAGCCCGCCTCATCTACAAGGGCGTGTCGCACAGCCTGCCGCCTGCGGAGGGCATACGTCTCGTCATGGACATCGGCGGCGGCAGCACGGAGCTGATCCTCGGCAAGGCCGCGGAACCGCAAACGCTCGAGAGCCTGCATCTCGGCTGCGTGTCCATGACCGAAAAATTCTTCCCGGACGGTTTGCTGACGCGCGAAGCGTTTGCCCAGGCGCGACTTGCGGCCAGGCTCGAACTGCGCCCGATCAAGGCGTTCTTCCGCGGCATCGGCGAAGTCGAGGCGATCGGCACGTCGGGAACGATTCGGGCGACCGAGGACATCGCGCGTGAACTCGGCTACAGCGAGGCGGGCCTGACGCCAAAAGTCATCGACAAGCTGATCGACAAGGCGCTCGAGTTCGACTCGATCGCGGAATTGTCATTGCCGACCTTGTCGGAAAGGCGGGCGCAGGTCTGGCCGGGCGGGCTGTCGATTCTCGCGGAGCTCATGAACGTCCTGCGGATCGAGACGCTGAAGGTCTCCGATGGTGCGTTGCGTGAAGGCCTGCTGTACGACCTGCTGGGCCGACTGCAACACGAGGACGCACGTGAACGCACGGTCCAGGCGATGGCGGCGCGCTACCACGTCGATGCCGACCAGGCGGGTCGCGTCGCGCAGCTTGCGCGCGAGCTGCGCGAGCAGTGTCGGGAGACCTGGAAACTCGGCTCGGATCTTGCGGGGTTATCGCTCGACTGGGCGGCGCGGCTGCATGAGATCGGCCTGGATATTTCGCACGACGGCTTTCACCGCCACGGCGCTTACATCGCCGAGTGGGCGGACATGCCGGGATTTCCCCGTGCCGAGCAGCGGCTGTTGGCCTTCCTGATCGGCAGCCAGCGACACGCAGTGGACACGACACGATTAAAGGCACTGCCGCGCGCCTGGCGCGAACCTGCGCTCAGGCTCGCCATCCTGTTGCGCATCGCGGTGCTGCTGAATCGCAGCCGCAAGAGCGACACCCCGAAGTGCGTCGGCGCTGAGGCCGACGGCACCTCGCTGAACCTGCGATTCGATCCGCTGTGGCTGCAGTCGAATCCGCTGACCATTGCGGACCTGGAGCGCGAGCGCGAGCTTCTGAAGCCGATCGGTTACACGCTCGAATATCGCTGACCTCGGGCAGGTGCGTCGCGGCAATGTCGAGCGGGGGCCGTCGGATCCACCGTCGTGGATGCGAGGTTCCGGACTCGACCCGTGGCGGCCGTCCGCCGACTAGTCCCGGACCGGGCCGCGCTCCGGATGCAGCGGGTACATGACCTCGCAGACTTCGCGCCGAATGTCGTCGGCCTCGCAGGCCGTGGGAATCGTCTGCGCCAGTTCGGTCTCGCGAAAAGCGGCAAGCGACGCCTGGTCTTCGAAGAAATGGATGCCGCAGATGTGACCGGTCGCTTCATCGCGCCCGCAGGTCTTCCGGACCAGCCCCGGCACCTCCCGAAAACGCGGGCGTCGCTCCAGAAGCCGACGCTCGAGTTCTTCCGGTTCGAGGGTGGATCTCGCACGCACGAACAGGATCGCCGACATGCTTCATCTCCCCCCAGGTGTGCTTCGGGACCTCCGCCGTCCCACACGTGTAAATTACCTGCGCATCTTGCAACGCGCATGCCTTAGCAGAATGCATTCGCCGAGCGTGGCGTGTCTCCGCGCGTCATCAGATGTCTCCGGTAGCGGTCAGGCGCCGGTGAAGAAACGTTGATACGCGACCGCAGCCCAGACCAGCACAACGAGTACCAGGCTCACAAAAACGGCAGACGAACCGAGGTCTTTTGCGCGGCCAGACAATTCATGGTGATCGTCACCATGGCGGTCGATCGACGCTTCGATCGCGGAGTTGAGCAGCTCGACGCAAAGAACAAACAGGCAAACACCGACCAGCATCGCGCGTTCGACCGCGCTCTGTCCGAGCCAGAATGCAACCGGAGCAAGCACAAGGGTCAAAGACAATTCCTGACGAAATGCCGACTCGTGTTTCCACGCATGCCCGAAGCCCTGCGCAGAGTAGATGATCGCATAGTAGATTCTGCGCAAGCCTGTTCTGCCGGTTTTTGCCATTGTCGTTATCCGAAAATTGAGACCGCATCTTTCGATACGAATTGCGTGACGCGCTCTGCCATCGACAAGTCATCGCATGCGCGAATTGCCGCGGTGGGACGTTGGTGGTTGTCCGGGCCAAGTTTAGCCCAACGGCTGCTGTCCGGTGTATGGCGGCCACTGACGCCGCCGGATTTTCGGTGCCACGTAGTGGAAGTCTCCTGTCACCGATATCGCGCATCGAGGGTCATTGGAATGCGCTCTGTCTGGTCGCCGTCCTGCCGAGGACTTCATGCGGCAACGACGCCTATGGGTCACGGTCGATGCACAAAGCCGGAAATGTCATAAACGATGGGCGGTTGTGGCGGTTGCGCTGGCAGACACCCACCTACTACTTCGGCACATTGAGACGGTTGCTCGCCGGGGCAATCGGGCGCGGTGTCAGGATTGACCGTCAGAACGTAGTCGACACGGACACCCTCGAGTTCTCCGGTGCCAAGCCACGTCCCGTGCAGCATGGAAAGATCTGTGGTTTGGATGGAGGCGGTTTCCTCAAGCGCTGTACCGCTTGTGCCTGCATAAGCCGTCGGCGTCAAAATGCCGGTCCAGTCAAGCCAGTACTCTTTCCCGGCAATTTTCATGTCGGAAACCAACAGTTCCCACCCATTGACCAGACCAGCGGCAGGCGAGGCTCCAACAGGCGCCGTCTTCAGGTAATAGAGGCTCACCATGTCAGACACGTAGGTTGTCTCACCGTTGTCTTTCTGCTCTACCGAGGCAGGAACCGCGCCTATGAAACACAAGGTTGCGGTACCTTCAAAACGACTCGTGTCGGCAAAAGCGGGTAACGCTGCAAATGCAAACAGCAATGCCGTCGATGTGGACAACGCAGACTTGCCGATCGCTTGCATAATGCGCCTCCTGTGCTGAAAACCGACGAGCTGCGAGGCCCCGTCAGTGTTCAGCTGTTGCCTCACGTGCCTTCTTGCGTGGGGTCCAGGGATTCGAGGCGGCTTGCCGTCCACGCGTTCCTCTCTCCCCGGAATCCGGATGCGCAACGGCATTGCGACAGTCTCGCGAATGGCAGCTATCTCCCGTGCCGAGCGTTCAGCGGAACCCGAATCCTGGTCATTGGGCCGATCGCGCTACGGCCAGCAGCAGGCCTCTGATCAATACTCCGGACATCAGCCGTAGTCGGCAGCGACAACCGCTTTGATCCCCTGGCGATACGTGGTCGGAGTGAAATCGAAGCGTCGGTTAAACTTATCGGATCGAAAGTCATAGTCTCGGTCGTACTGGTACGCCATTTCCTTCACCTCGCGCAGTGTTGGTGAAAACAGTCCGACAGCGCTCATCATGAAGTTGGACGCAACTTGTACCCGCGGCTTCGCTTCGAGCTCCTCAGCAATCATTTCGATCCACTCCCTGCCGGTCGGTGGCTTCTCGGTAGTGGGCAGATGCCAGACCTGGCCGTAAGCATCATCGGTATTGCCAAGCATTGCGGTGGCAAGCGATGCATCCGGCGTGTACGTAAAAGAATGTACGTGATCCACCGACAACAGCCATTGGGCCGACTTGCCTGATGCAAGTCGCTCGAAGACAGTCTGCGTAAGGACACTATGCTTTTGTCTGCCGGGCCCGTAAAAATCTGCGCAACGTGCAATCAATGCGTCAACCTGGTCTTTCTGGACCGCCTCCATGAGCATATCTGCGATCATTGCCCTCACTGCGCCCTTGCGCGTGGTGGGTCGCACGGCGGTGTTCTCGTCCATTGGCGACAGATGCTCCCGGTCATACATATAGATGTTGTCGAAAAATACCAGCTTGCTGCCACTGGCGCGGCATGCCTCGATCGTGTTGCGCATGACCTTGGGCCATTGCGCTTCCCACACGCTGGCCTTGTACGGCAAACCAACTGACAGATACGCAACGTCGGAACCGGCAACGGCGTCACGCACTTCTCCCGAATCGAGCAAGTTCGCTACAAAAACTTCATTTTCGGGAATGACTTTCTCGGGATTTCGACCGACAATTCGGACCCGTTCAGTGTAGTCAGGAAGAATACGCGCCAATTCCAGACCAATGGGCCCGCCGCCACCTAGAATAGTCTGCATTCCTGGTTACTCCTGGGATCCACCCCGCAGATCGGCTACGTCGAACGACTGGTCGGCAAAGGTCAAGGGCCGATAGCTTACCTGACGGGCTGCTTGCTGGTGAATATCATGCGATCCCCGGCGCTACACCTGCCAGCAGTGAACGGGCCTTCGCAGCCATTGGCGGTCAGCCTGTTAGCCGAGACATATGCCAATACCCGAATTACCGAGGCTGCACCAGACATGTTCATCGATACGCCCTGAGTCGCAGCGTCCACTCAGGGTACCGTACCGACATTCTTCAGCTAAGCGCGTGGACGGCAGCTTTCAATCAAGCTCAGCTATTTCTCGATCGCTGCCGGCTGTTTCTCCAGCGCGGCATCCAGCATCTTGATCAGCGCTTCGCGGTCATAGCTGAATTTCTGATCGTGGTTCTGTTCGACCATCCGCTCGATGGCCCTGCTGATGGTCCAGTTGGCCTGTTCCTCCGTCGGCACGACCAGGTATCGCGGCTTGGGGTTGTCATCGAACAGGGCTCTCATCACCGCAGCAGCCACCTCCGCCGGGTCTCCATGATCGTTCTCGAACAGTTTCAGCCAGTCGACGCTTTCATCCATGGCCCCCTTGAACTGCGAGGCTTCGGCAGACTGATTTCGTTCGGTCATCCGCTCCAGCGCGCTTTTGCCGATGTTTGAACGGTAGGCCCCGGGCTCGACCAGGCTGACGTGCACACCGAAGGACTTCATTTCATCCGCCAGCGCATCGGCATAGGCTTCCATCGCGAACTTGGTCATGGAATAAGGCCCCCAGGTCGCCGACGACAGTGTTCCGGAAATGGACCCGATGATGCTGATGCGGCCCTTCGATTCGATGATCAGTGGCGCAAAGGCCCGCGTCACACGGTATACGCCGTAAACATTGACGTTCATCTGGAAGTCGAAGTCCTGTTCTTCCATTTCTATCAGCGGGCCCACGACGACCACGCCGGCATTGTTGACGAGGCCATACAGGCCGCGGCCGGCTTCCGTGATGGTCCTGACCGCCGCATCGATCTCGTCTTGATCCGTGACGTCCAGCCGGATGCCCTGGATGTTCTTGATGGCACTGAGCTCTGCGAGGTCCTTGTCTTTGCGCGCGCCGGCGTAAACAAAGTATCCGTTCGCTGCCAATGTCTCCGCCATCACGCGTCCGAGACCGGAACTGGCCCCGGTGATCAGCACCGCTTTCTGGTCGGTGCCGGTATCGGCCAACGACTGGCCGGTCAGGGCAATACTCATGAAAAGGAAAACGGTGAGAGCGCGGATCATGGGTTTCTCCGGTGCCGGTGCGATGCGGCGTGCTGGCGGGTTAATAGTCCATTTCTGGCAATGATGGCGCGGCCATTATGGCGTTAATTACGATGACGCAAAATCCTTTTCAGTCAGGCCGAATTTCAGCCGTCGCATACAGAGATCAAGGCTGCAGCTAATTCGAATTCTTCGCCGTTCTCGAGTGCGCACGACGTAACGGCGGTCATGGTATGCATCGGGCCCGCACCGGGCAAATCTCGAGACAAGCCCGGGGGCTTGACCAGAATGTTCAGTCCGGAAGAGACAACCTGGCGATCCCCGGTCTCAGATCGCAACCGGTCGTACGGCCTGAACCCTGCTACGATTTGAACTTTCCTCCTTGCGGGAGATTCGCGATGAGCCGCCTGATCAAATCGATCTGCACCGTACTGGCAGTCTTCTTTTTTTCCGGTTTCAACCTTGCCTGTGCGGCGGAGATTGCCCGATATGACGACGGGCCATTCGCCGGCATGGGCTATCCTTATTCCGAGTCAGCGCGGGCAGGCAGCCTGCTTTTTCTCGCCGGTCAGATCGGCGAGGATGCCGACGGCAAGCTGGTCCCCGGCGGTATCCAGGCCGAAACCGAGCAGTTGATGCTGAACATCGAAGCTGCGCTAGGCCGACGCGGTCTCGCCATGGAGCACGTGGTCAAGTGCACGGTATTCCTGGCCGACATCGCGGAATGGGGCGCTTTCAATGAAGTGTACAAGAAGCATTTCTCGCACCCCTATCCGGCGCGCAGCGCCCTGGGTGCAAGTGGCCTGGCGGCCGGCGCACGCGTGGAGATGGAATGTATCGCCGCATATCCCGACCAGTCCATCGAACAGTGACGACCGCATAGACTCAGCAGTCGTCATTTTGTTCTGAATTGCCTGCGTCTTGGCAACGGCACTTCGTCCGCGTTCGCGCGGGTGGGGGACGACAGCCGCCGTCCCTGGGTCAGGAAGCGGCTGCGAGTTCTTCGAGAAACGTTTCCTGTGCAGAGACGCGCTCGTTGTCGCCGGGCGTCTGCCGCACGTATCGGCCCCCACCATCGAGCACCCACGCCTGGCAGTTGTCCGCGAGGAACAGGTCGAGATCGTGCCGGATCTGTTCGCGCATCGCTTTCTGCCGAATCTCGAAGCAGGATTCGTTGCGGCGGAACATGTTGCGGTCCATCCAGTCGGCACTCGAGCAGTAGAACTCCTCGTTGCCGTCGTTGAGGAAATAATAGATGCGCGAGTGTTCCAGGAAGCGGCCGACGATCGATCGCACGTGAATGTTCTCCGATAACCCGGGGACGCCTGGTCTGAGGGAACAGATGCCGCGCACGATCAGATCGATTTTCACGCCGGCTTTCGATGCCTCGTAGAGCGCGTCGATGAGTTGCGGCTCGTTGATCGAATTGACCTTGGCGACGATGCGCGCGGGCTTGCCGTCACGTGCGTTCGTTGCCTCGCGCTGGATTTTTTCCAGCAATGCAGGGAACAGGCTGAAGGGCGAGGCATACATGCGAGTCATGTTGCTCGCCTCGGTCAGGCTCGTGAGCTGCAGGAACAGTTTATGGACGTCTTCGCCCAGCCGCTTGCTGCTGCTCATGTAACCGTAGTCCGTGTAGACGGACGACGTTGCGTGATGGTAATTGCCGGTGCCGAGATGCACGTAACGGACGAGTTGTCCGCTCTCTCGCCGGACAACGAGCGTCATTTTCGCGTGAGTCTTGAAGCCGACGAGTCCGTAGACGACATGGGCACCGGCCTCCTGCAACCGGTTGGCCAGCGCGATATTCGCGGCTTCGTCGAAGCGCGCCATCAGTTCGATGACGACCGTCACCTCCTTGCCGGAGCGCGCGGCAACCACCAGGTGATCGACGATCGGAGATTCCGCGCCGGTCCTGTACAGCGTCATCTTGATGGCGAGCACGTTGCGGTCGCGCGCAGCCGTGGAAATGAAATCGATCACGGGCGCGAATGACTGGTACGGATGGTGCAACAGCACGTTCTTCTGCGACAGGATCGAAAAGATGTTCTCGTCGCTGCGCAGTTCCTCGGGCAGGCCCTGCGTGAACGGCTTGTATAGCAGGTCCGGGCGGTCGCCGATATCGCAGACGGTTGCGAGTCGATTGAGATTGACCGGGCCCTCGACCATGTACAGGTCGCGCTCTTTCAGCTTGAAATGGTCCAGCAGGAACTCCACGAGATCCGGCGGACATTCGTGACCGATCTCGATGCGAACGGCCGCGCCGTAACGGGTCGCTTCGAGCTGGCCTTCCAGGGCGCGCACGAGGTCGCTCACTTCCTCGTCATCGACGTACAGGTTGCTGTTGCGCGTCACCCGGAACTGGTAGCAGCCATCGACCTCCAGGCCCGGAAACAGTCGATCCACGTTGACGCGAATGATCGACGACAGGAAAACGTAGGTGTGCTCACCCGGAATTCCGAGCTCGGGCGGCAGTTCGATGATGCGCGGCAGCGAGCGGGGCGCCTGCACCATCCCGCGGTGACGACGGCGGCCGAACGCATCCTTGCCGTGCAGCCGCACGATGAAATTGAGGCTCTTGTTGAGAACCCTTGGGAATGGCCGCGACGGATCGAAGGTCAGCGGAGTCAGTACGGGAACGACCTGTTCCTCGAAGTAGGCGTTGAGCCACGTCTTTTGCGCCTCGTCCCACTCCGTGCTTTGCAGGAAGCGCACACCGGCTTTCGTCATTTCCGGGAACATCGTCCGGTTGAGCAGCTCGTACTGCTGCCGGACGAGCTCCGTGACCTCGACGCGCAACAGGTCGAAGACCTCCTGCGCGGACATCTTTTCGGGCCCCTGGGCCGGTGCGCCGATCTCCATGCGCTGCTTGAGGCCGGCAACGCGGATCTCGAAGAACTCGTCGAGATTCGTGCAGCTGATGCACAGGAAACGCACGCGTTCGAGTAACGGGATCGACGGGTCCTGCGCTTGCGCGAGCACCCGCTTGTGGAACTCGAGCAGGCTGAGTTCCCGGTTGATGTACTGGTTGTCCATGGTCAGGGTGAGTGTATCGCGCCCAGCACCACTTTGCGGGTGGCGCCCGTCACACTCGGGAGATTGCCGCTTTGTCCGCTCAACGTCCGCATCGCGAGCCAGGCGAATGCCGTCGCCTCGACCCAGTCGGGGTGGAGGCCTGCTAAGGATGTGTCGGCGATCGTCGTTGCCGGCAATCTTGCGGAAAGGCGACGCAGCAATTCGCGGTTGTGGGCGCCGCCGCCGCACACGAACACCTCTTCGGTGCCCGGGGCGTACCGCGCGATGTCCGCCGCGATGGTGCGCGCGGTAAGCTCGCAGAGCGTGGCCTGCACATCCTCGGGCGCGGCCCGCTCGGCGCCGTAACGCGCGAGCCAGGACAGGTTGAACTCCTCGAGGCCCGTGCTCTTGGGTGGCTGCCGCCCGAAATACGCGAACGAGAGCATCAGTTCGAGCAGCGCCTCGTCGACCCGGCCGCCGGCGGCCCATGTGCCGTCGCGGTCGAAGGCCTCGCCCTGGTGCCGTTGCATCCACCGGTCGAGCAGGGCGTTGCCGGGCCCGGTGTCGAAGCCTGTGACCGGGCGTCCTTCGCCGCCCAGGATCGTGACGTTCGCGATGCCACCGATATTCAGGATCACGCGACGCTTCCCGGACTTGCCGAAGAGCCAGTCGTGAAATGGCGGCACCAGCGGCGCGCCCTGTCCGCCCGCGGCGATGTCCGCGCGGCGAAAGTCCGCCACCGTGACGATACCGGTCCCGCTGGCGATCGTCGCGGCATCGCCGATCTGCAGCGACCAGGGTTTCGGTGCGTCCGGCTGATGACGCAATGTCTGGCCGTGGCTGCCGATGGCGCGGACCTGGCCAGGCTCGACCCCGCAGTGTGCCAGCAGGCTCGTCGCAGCATCCCGGAAGCACTCGCCGACCCAGCGATCGAGCATCCCGATCCGGTCTATGGCGCACCCGTCGGGGTCCGCGACCGCCTCGATGAGTTCGGCACGCAGGCGGGCCGGATAGGGCAGCGACAAGGTGCCGTGCAGCTCGACGGATGCGTCGCCGAAGCTTGCGAGCACAGCGTCGATGCCGTCCATGCTGGTGCCGGACATCAGGCCGATGTAGTGCTCTGGCATAGTCGCCTAGGGGCTGCTGAAGGCGATGGACGCGACCTGCGTCCGCTTGAAATTCTCGAGCTCTTCGAGAATCGGCGCGGCCTGGGCAAGGAACTGTTCGCGGTACTCGGCGGCGATCGGTTGCGCGTCCGGCAGGTCCACGGTCCGCGGATTGCGGTGCACGCCGTTGACCCGGTATTCGTAATGCAGGTGATTGGCCGTTGCGAGCCCGGTCGCGCCGACGAAGCCGATCGTCTGGCCCTGCGTGACTCGCGATCCGAGACGCGCTTTCGCGGCGAAATCCGACATGTGCGCATACAGCGTCGTGATGTTGCCGCCGTGCTGCAGGATCACGACCTTGCCATAGCCGGACTTGGTGCCCCGGAAAATGACCTTGCCGTCGCCGGAGGCCTTGATCGGCGTGCCGCGAGGCGCCGCGTAGTCGACGCCGCGATGCGCGCGAATCGTATTCAGCACGGGGTGGCGCCGGCTCGGATTGAAATTGGAGCTGATTCGCGTGAAATCCACCGGCGCCCTGATAAAGGCCTTGCGCACGCTGTTGCCGTCAGGGGTGAAATAGTCCGTGCGGTCCTGCTTGTCCCTGAACCGCACCGCCTGGATTTTTCGGCCGTTGTTGTTGAACTCCGCGGCGATGATTTCGCCGTCCGTCACGAATTCGCCGTCCTGCCAGACTTCCTCGTATTGCACGTAGTAGTTGTCGCCGACGCGGATGTCGAGCACGAAATCGACGTCCCAGGCAAATATCCCTGCAACGTTCATGATCAGCTTGTCTGACAGGCCGGCGTCCGCGGCGCTCTCGAACAGTGAGGAATTGATCACGCCGTAGGCATGACGCTTGCGAACCTCGATCGGCCTGTCGACGATCGCAGCGGTAAAACCGTTTTCGCCGCGCTCGATCTGCAGCGCTGTCGTCAGGTCGATCTTCGAGAAAAGGCTGACGAGCTGGCCGTTGTCGTGCGTCACTTCGAAGACGTCGCCGGGCCTGATGCGCCGAAATCGCCGCTTCGCCTCGTCGAGCTTGGCAATCTCGAACAGTTCCCCGATGTTGAGGTTGTTCTTGCGAAACAGCTTCTCCATCGTGTCTCCGCGGCCGACAGTCAGCACGAGCGTGTCGAACTGCGGCTGCGGTTCGGGTTCCGGGATGGCGACGACTTCCGCCACCTCGATGGCCTCAGCCACGAACTCCGTATCTTCCGCAACGACGGGGCTGCTCTCGGTCGCGACCATGGCCGGTATGTCCGATACCGGCGGTGGTGGCGCCTCCCTGCCGATCAGCGAAATCAGCGCGACGCCCAAGAGCGGGATGCCGAGACCAACGGCAAACCACTGTAACGCTTTGGGTTTCGAGGGTTTTCTCGCTGCGGACGGCTTGTAATCGTGTAGTAGTGGGCTGACCGGACGATTCAAGTCTGCGTCCCCCGAATCTGGATGGCGCTACTCTACCGCGCACCATTTTCGAGGTCAAAAGAGTCCTTGTAAGACATGGTGTTAACGGCCGCGGGGATGCTAACCTTTCGCAGCCCGAAACGGGCGCGACCACGGCGGCAAATCAGGCAGGACATGAGCAATATCGAAGAACAGCTTGCGGAACTCACGCGTGGCACCGACGAGGTGTTGCCGGAGGATGGCCTTGCGAAGAAGCTCGAGGAGGGCAGGCCGCTGGTCGTCAAGGCCGGGTTCGACCCGACCGCGCCCGATTTGCATGTCGGCCACACGGTACTTATCAACAAAATGCGCCAGTTCCAGCAGTTCGGGCACGAGGTCGTGTTCCTGATTGGGGATTTCACCGGGATGATCGGCGATCCGTCTGGCAAGAATTCGACCCGGCCCCCGTTGTCGACCGAAGAGATCAGGAAAAACGCGGAAACCTACGAAACGCAGATCTTCAAGATCCTCGACGAGGACAGGACGCGGGTCGAATTCAATTCGACGTGGATGTCCGAGCTTGGCTCGGCCGGCATGATCCAGCTGGCGGCCCGGCATACGGTCGCGCGCATGCTCGAACGCGACGATTTCAAGAAGCGCTATGAATCCGGCCAGCCGATTTCGATTCACGAGTTCCTGTATCCCCTCGTGCAGGGCTACGACTCGGTTGCGCTGAAAGCCGACGTCGAACTCGGCGGCACGGACCAGAAATTCAACCTGCTCGTCGGGCGCCAGCTGCAGCAGGATTACGGTCAGGCACCGCAGGTGGTGATGACCACGCCTTTGCTCGAGGGCCTGGACGGTGTCCAGAAGATGTCGAAATCCCTCGGCAATTACATCGGGATCACCGAGGCGCCGGGTGAGATGTTCGGCAAGATCATGTCGATCTCGGACGATCTCATGTGGCGCTACTTCGAGGTCCTGAGCTTCCGTTCCCTTGACGACATTGCGGCGCTCAGGCGGTCCGTAGCCGAGGGCAGGAACCCGCGCGATGCAAAATTTGAACTCGGGCAGGAAATCGTTGCCAGATTCCATGGCAAGGACGCTGCGGAAGGCGCACTCAGGGAGTTCATCGCCAGGTTCCAGCAGGGTGCGATGCCGGAGGAGATTCGCGAAGTATCGATCGCGAGCGACAATGGCAGCATGGGTATCGCGCACCTTCTGAAAGGTGCGGATCTCGTCAGCAGCACCTCGGAGGCCTTTCGCATGATTCAGCAGGGTGCGGTCAGGATCGACGGGGAGCGGGTCGAGGACAGGGATCTGCAGGTTGCCGTTGGAAGCACCCATGTCTACCAGGTGGGCAAGCGCAAGTTTGCACGCGTCACGCTCGATTGAGATTGCCGGCCGCAGGCACTCGAGGCAGGCGGCCGGGCTGGAGGTTATGGCAGTGAGATCCGTAGTGGCATTTCTGGCCCTGTCGCTGGCCATCGCCGTCGGCACCCCGGCCCTGGCGGCCGATGCGGAAGCCCGCGCACAGTTTGAGCGCATCATTGACGAACTCAACGACAACTCGTTCAAGTCCTTTCTAGCGTCGATTTCGAGGCCCGCGATGCTGGAGAGGATCTACGCGAGACGCATTATCGCTACGCCGGTTCGCGACGGCTTCGAGCGCGATTTCGCCAATGTCGTGCAGTCTATGTATACCGAGTCCTTCCCGCGCTCTGATACCGACATCATCGGCAAGGTCGTCGCATTCGAGCAAACGGGCGGGAGCGGGCGGGCCGTGGTTCGCTTCAGTGCCGGCGGTTATCGGTACTCTTACCACGTCTACGAGCTCGCCGTAGCCGGCGATGGTCGCCTGGCGATCGTTGACTGGGCGGATCATTATGCCGGCAGCCGCTTCTCCGACGCGGTCGGCAACTCGCTGGCCATGGCGATGCCCGGCAAACCGGTCGTCAGGCAGATGGTCACGATCGTGGAACTCAGCGAGGGACAGGCGTTCCAGGTCGGGGAGCTTTTCAAGGCCGTGCGTGACCGCAAGACGCAGCGGTATTTCCAGATTCACGACGATCTCGATGAGGTCCTGCGCAAGGACGAGCTGATCGTGCGCCTGACCGCGCAAATGGCGATCCTGTCGAATGACCGGGCGCGTTATGAGCAGGCGATCGAGGGTATCCGCAGTTACCTCCCTGCCGATCCTTTGCAAAGCCTGACGCTGGCCACCTACGACATCGGCAAAAGGCGATTCGAGGATGCCATTGCGGAACTCGACCGGCTGGGGCAGGCGCTTGGCGTGGTGGACGGGGTCATCGAGTCGTTCAAGGCATCCGCCGCCATGGCGCTCGGCGAATTCGAGCGTGCGGAGTCGCTGGCGCTGCAGGCTACTGCGGCGGAGCCGACGCTGGAGCTCGCCTGGTGGACGCTGCTCAGGGTGCGTACGGCTGCCGGTGACTACAGCGGGGCGCTGGAACCACTGGCCCGACTGGCGGACGACTTCGGACAGGATCTGGGCCCTGAGAGGCTGGCCAAAGACCGATTCCTGGGTGTGCTTGCGAGCCAGCAGGCCTATATCGACTGGCGCGCGTCGCGCTGAACGCGCGCGCGCCGGCGCAAAACGACGTCTTGCGACAAATCCCGGTCAACGGACCCCGATTGTCGTCCGGCGGGTCGGAAAGCCAAAAACAAGGGAAAAAACCGCCCCTTTACCTGCGCAAACCGGTCTCAAGATCAGCCGGCGCCGGCCCATGATCGACAGATCGAGAAAAGATTCAAAAAGGAGTTGACGGGGGCAGCCCGCGCCGTATAATGCGCCGCTCTCTGGGGGTACGGTGTCCCCCGGAAGACTCCCAGAAGAATTGATGCAGGCGCCCCCGGGCTGTTGATTAGCCCCGTATCGCCTGTATAATTGTGGGTCTGCCCCGGAAAACGGGGATCGTTCTTTAACAATTCAATCAGATAATTTGTGTGGGTGCTTGCGCTGGACTTTGCGAAGGCAAAATCAGCGTAAGAACCAACCTAAATTCTAAGTAATTTAGAGTGGGGATTACGTTCTTTAGATGAAGCTCAAAGCTTTAAACTGAAGAGTTTGATCCTGGCTCAGATTGAACGCTGGCGGCATGCCTAACACATGCAAGTCGAACGGTAACGCGGAGAGCTTGCTCTCTGGCGACGAGTGGCGGACGGGTGAGTAATACTTAGGA
>DATCZJ010000014.1:0-2987 GCA_036525955.1 Woeseiaceae bacterium
CTACATGCTCGCGTTCGACCGTCTGCCGCCGCTCGACCGGCAGGGTCGGCCGGCGATGTTCTACGGACAGCGCCTGCACGACAAGTGCTACCGGCGGCCGCATTTCGATGCCGGCCAGTTCGTCGAGAAGTTCGACGACGAAGGCGCGCGCAAGGGCTACTGCCTGTACAAGGTCGGCTGCAAGGGCCCGACCACGTACAACGCCTGTTCCACGGTCGAGTGGAACGGCGGACTGTCGTGGCCGGTCAAGTCGGGTCACGGCTGTCTCGGTTGCGCCGAAGACAACTTCTGGGACAAGGGCAGTTTCTACAGCCCGGTCACCAACCTCGGCGTCACGGGCAACGTGGAATCGACGGCCGACACGATCGGTGCGACGCTCGCCGGCGCAGCCGCCATCGGCGTTGCGGCTCACGCGGTCGCATCAGGTATCGCAAAGGCATCCGGCAAGAAATCGAAGCCGGCAGAGGAGGTGAGCAATGGCTAGCGTAACCACACCGAACGGCTTCGAACTCGACGACAGCGGCCAGCGCGTCGTAGTCGACCCGATCTGCCGCATCGAGGGCCATCTTCGTATCGAAGTGAATCTCGACGAGAACAACGTCATCCGCAATGCCGTATCGACAGGCAACATGTGGCGCGGCCTGGAAGTCATCCTGAAGGGACGGGACCCGCGCGACGCATGGGCGTTCACCGAGCGCATCTGCGGTGTTTGCACGGGCGTGCACGCGCTGCAGTCGGTTCGTGCCGTGGAAGACGCACTTGGGATAGAGATACCCACGAACGCCAATCACATCCGCAACCTGATGATGCTGGCGCAGTACTGCCACGACCACATCGTGCACTTCTATCACCTGCATGCCCTCGACTGGGTAGACGTAGTCAGCGCGCTCAGCGCCGATCCGAAAGCGACATCAGAACTGCAGCAGGCGATAAGCCCATGGCCGAAATCATCGCCGGCATATTTCAGGGACGTGCAAAACCGGCTGAAGCGTTTTGTCGAGTCCGGACAGCTCGGCCCCTTCGCTAATGCGTACTGGGGGAGCCCGGCTTACAAGCTGCCGCCGGAAGCAAACCTGATGGCAACGACGCACTACCTCGAGGCGCTGGATTTCCAGAAGGAAGTCGTGAAGATCCATACGATCTTCGGCGGCCGCAACCCGCATCCGAACTGGGTGGTTGGCGGCATGCCGTGCTCGATCAACGTCGACGACGCGGGCGCTGTCGGTGCCGTCAACATGGCCTGGTTGAATATCGTGTCGGACATCATCGACCAGACCATCACGTTCACCGACCAGGTCTATATCCCCGATCTCAAGGCGATCGCCTCGTTCTACAAGGACTGGGGCTATGGTGGCGGCCTGTCAGGCAAGAACGTAATGTCGTACGGTGAATTCCCGGCTTACGCCAACAATCACACTAACGACAGCCTGATGCTGCCGAACGGCGCGATCCTCAACGGCGACCTCGGCACGGTTTACGACGTCGACGTCCGCGACCCCGAGCAGGTGCAGGAGTTCGTCGCGCATTCCTGGTACCAGTACCCGGACGAGAGCGTCGGCCTGCATCCGTGGGACGGCATTACGGAGCCGAAATTCGAGCCCGGCCCGAACTTCAAGGGCACGCGCACCGCGATCGAGGAGCACGACGAGTCCGGTAAGTACTCGTGGCTTAAGGCACCGCGCTGGCGCGGCAACGCGATGGAGGTCGGGCCGCTGGCTCGCTACCTCGTCGCATACGCCCGCGGCCGCGAGGACGTCAAGGAACCGGTAGACCGGTTGCTGTCGGACCTCGGTCTGCCGGTTACGGCCCTGTTCTCGACGCTCGGCCGCACGGCAGCGCGTGGCCTGGAGAGTTCATGGGCAGCGCACAAGATGCGTGAAGTGTTCGACGAAATGATGGCGAACCTGAAACGTGGCGACATGGCAACGGCAAACATGGAGAAATTCGATCCGGCGACCTGGGAGGCTGACGTGAAGGGCGTCGGCTACGGTGAGGCGCCGCGCGGCGCACTCGGTCACTGGGTCCATATCAAGGACACGAGGATCGAGAGCTACCAGTGCGTCGTGCCGTCGACCTGGAACGCGTCGCCGCGCGATCCGGCCGGCAACATCGGCGCTTATGAGGCAGCGCTGCTCAATACGCCGATGGCCAATCCCGAACAGCCGCTCGAGATCCTCAGGACGATCCACAGCTTCGACCCCTGTCTGGCCTGCGCATCGCACATCATGTCGCACGATGGCAAGGAACTGGCCGTGGTCAAGGTTCGATAGGAGGGATTAGCATGGCTACGAGCAGAGTAGCGACCGGCAACGACGACTATTCGAGCGACGTATACGTCTTCGAAGTCCCGGTGCGCATCTGGCACTGGATCCACGCACTCGCCATTACCGCGCTGGCCATAACGGGCTATCTGATCGCCAACCCGCTGCCATCGGTAAGCGGTGAGGCCAGCGACAGCTTCCTGATGGGCAATATCCGGCTGATCCACTTCAGCGCAGCGATGGTGTTCGCGGTCGGGCTTTTCGTCCGCTTCTACTGGGCGATCGTCGGCAACAGGTATGCGAAGGGATTGCTGGTCGTGCCGGTCTGGCGCGGCGAATTCTGGAAGCGCCTCTTTCACGAAGTGCTGATGTACTCGTTCCTTACACGCAAGGTCGCGAAGTACAGGGGCCATAATCCGCTGGCGCAGCTCGCCATGTGGTTGTTCAACGTGGTACTTGCGCTGTTCATGGTCTGCACGGGCTTCGCGCTCTACAGCCAGGGTACGGGAGCCGGGAGCTGGGCGGATCGCTGGTTCGGCTGGGTGTTCGTGATCGAGCCGAGTTCGCAGGCGGTGCGCATGTGGCACCTGCTGGGGATGTGGCTGATGGTGTTCTTTGTCATCGTGCACATCTACATGGTGGTCCGTGCCGAGTTCATGTCGCGGCAGAACGGCATCAGCGTAATGATCGATGGCATCCGTCGATTCAAGGACGACGGTCCGCGCG
>DATCZJ010000015.1:0-128188 GCA_036525955.1 Woeseiaceae bacterium
GCCGATAGCAGACCCTGACGATATCCTTACTGAATGACCGCTTTCGGACAAAGCAGACGCTCAGCGTAGTGGCAAGAAAAGATCGGGACATGCCATGTGTCTCGCAGGGTAACAGAGTCAGCCTGTTGCGCCGATGACTGCGGCCGAGAAAGGCTCAACACGTTACGACCTCGAAAGCGACGGACTCTCGCTCTTCGGATCGGCAGCGTCGAGCCCGTTTGGTGGGTGGCATGTGCGCTGGGGAGCCTCGCAACCGCGCTCAGACTGTCTTCATGTCCGTTGATCATCGTCTGCAGGCGTGATGTGGCCGGAGCCGTGATTCATGGGCTCGCCATGGCTGCCGCGCCCGACCAGGCTTGTTACGGGCATCGCGATCGTGGCTATGCCGATCAGCACGATGAGCAGACCCGCGCCGAAACGCTTGCGCCCCATGAATTGTCCGAGCTTGAATGCGCCGAGACCGGTCGCAATCATCGCGGGCAGGGTGCCCAGCCCGAAGGCCACCATGACCAGCGCGCCGGCGGTCGCGTCAGTGGTTGTTGCCGCCAGCAGCAGTACGCTGTAGACCAGTCCGCAGGGCAGCCAGCCCCAGATCAGCCCGAGACCGAGCGCCTGGGGCAATGAGCGCACGGGCACGAGTTTGCGTGCGGCGGGCGCGACCCGTTGCCACAACCGTGCGCCGAGGGTTTCGAGCGGCGCCAGCAGCCGCCAGCCGAAAGCCACCTGCAGCCCGATCAGCACGATCAGCAGGCCGCCCGCGAGCCGCACCGGCGCGGCAATGGCGGGGATTGCGGCGACCGCGGACTGTCCCGCCAGCGCGACGAGTGCACCAAGCAACGCGTAACTGAGCAGGCGGCCGATGTTGTAGGCAATCGCCCTGGGATACTGGCTGCGGACCGACGCAACGCCTGTGCTGACCGAAAACAGGCCGGAGATGCCTGCGCACATGCCGAGACAATGCGCGCTGCCGAGCAGCCCGGTGATCAGTGCCGCGCCCAGCAGCGGCAGTAATCCGGTCACTGGTCTTCGTCCTGCGCCGGCTTTCGGTCGTCGTCCATCACCACTCGCATTGCGGGCGTGTCCAGGTCGTCGAACTGGCCGCTGCCGACGGCCCAGAAGAATGCCCACACCGCCCCGGCCAGCAGCAGCAGGGCGAGCGGAATCAGGACATAGAGTATGGACATCGTTACTCGAAGCGATTGAGGCGCAGCGCGTTCATGACCACGACCAGCGAGCTGGTGCTCATGCCGATTGCCGCTGCCCACGGAGGCACCAGACCCGCAGCGGCGAGCGGCAATGCGAGCGTATTGTAAACGATTGCCCAGGCGAGATTCTGGCGAACGATGCGCATGGTCTGGCGCGACATTTTTACCGCAGTCGTCAGCGGCCTGAGCGAGTCGCCGATCATGATGACATCGGCATTGGTCTGGGCGAGCAGTGCCCCATGCGCGGGCGCTACGGATGTGTCGGCGCCGGCCAGCACCGGCGCGTCGTTGATGCCGTCACCGATCATGACGACGCGATGGCCGCGGCGCTGTGCCGCTTCGATGACGGCGAGTTTTTCCTGCGGCGTACATTCGAAATGGACGTCTTCAATGCCGAGGGTCGTCGCGACGGCCGCGACGGCGGACCGACTGTCGCCGCTGACGAGCGCGACGTCGAGGCCAAGCCCGCGCAGCGCGGCGAGCGTGTCCGGTGCGTCGGGCCGCAGTTCGTCGGCAAGCTCGAACCAGGCCACCGGCATGTTATCCACGCCGAGAAAAACCTGCGTCGATGCGCCGTCCGTCGCGGCAATGCCACCGCCGACCCAGGCCGCATTGCCGAGTCGCCATTCCCGACCGTCGATGATCCCGCTGACGCCCTGGCCGACCGCGATGCCGTGCCCGGATACCGCTGGCAGCGGACCAGGCATGTCGAACGCGCGGGCGAGCGGGTGAGTGGACGCGTGCTCGAGCGCCGCCGCGATCCCGCGGCAGTCTTGTTCCGTCCAGGCATTGTCCAGCACGAACACGGCCGTAATCCGTGGCCGGCCCATCGTGAGTGTGCCGGTCTTGTCGAAAATCGCGAGCGTCGCGCGTGACAATGACTCGATCGCATTGCCGTTCGTGACCAGCAGCCGCAGCTGCGCGAGGCGGCTGCCGGCCGCCGCAAATGCGGCCGGTGTCGCGAGTGCCAGTGCGCAGGGACAGGTGACGACGAGCACGGAGAGCGTGATGACGAAGGCACGCTCGGGATCCGCAATGCGCCAGTAGACGGCGACGGCAACGGCGACGACCAGCAGCGCCACCACGATCACGCTCGCGATCCGGTCAGCGAGCGTCACGAAGGTCGGCCGCGCATAGCGCGCTCGCTCGCTCAGGCGACTGATCGTACCCAGCGTCGTGTCGTTGCCGGTCCGCGTCACGGTCATTTCGATCAGGCCGTCGAGATTGACGCTGCCGGCGGCCAGCTCGTCGCCCACGACCCGGTGTTGCGGCGTCGGCTCGCCGGTCAGCATTGCCTCGTCAACGCTGGTCGTGCCGGCCCTCAACAGGCCGTCGGCAGGAACCGGATCACCGGCGCGAATCAGGACCGTATCGCCGGCCACCAGCTGCGATACGGGCACGACTTCGTGGCGTTCGCCGCGCACGCGCGTTGCGGTGTTGGGCAGCACCGACGACAGGGCGACGCTGCGATCGATCGAGCGATGGCGGGCCCGCATCTCGAGGAAGCGGCCCAGTGTAAGGAAGAAGACGAACATGGCGACCGAGTCGAACCACACGGCCGGACCGCGCGTAAACGTCGCGTACACCGACGCGGCGTACGCGGAGCCGACCGCGATCGAAACCGGCAGGTCCATGCCCGGTTTGCGCGCGACGAGGCCGCGCCAGGCGCTCGTGAAAAAAGGTTTTGCGGCGTAGAACACCACCGGTGTCGTCACGAGAAAACTGACGAGCCGCAGGAAGTGCTGCATGTCGGCGTCGATGCCCTGGAAGTCCATCGCGTAGAGGCCAACCGCGAACATCATCGCCTGCATCATGCCGAGTGACGCGACCAGCAGGCGCTTCAGGGCCGTGCGCTGTTCCGTGACCTCGGGCCGGGTGCGGCTGTCGGGCGACAGCGGTTGCGGCTGGTAGCCGAGCCGGGCAAGCGTCGTGAGGCAGGCCGACAAAGTCGCCTCTCCGTCAGGAAAACGCAGGCGCAGGCGGTGGGTGATCGGGTTGACCTCCGCGGAACGCACGCCCGCCTGCCGGCCGAGCGTCGTCTCGATCAGCCAGCTGCACGCGGAGCAGTACATGCCGCCGACGTAAATCGTCGCCTCGCGTTCGCCATCGTGCCGCGTAGTGAATGCGTCGAGCATCTCGTCGCTGTCGAAGACGCGCCATTCGACAGCCTCGTCCGGCGGGCGCCCCACACCGGGGTCCGGGGCATCACGCAGTTCGTAATATCGGGACAGGCCGGTGTCCCGGATGAGTTCGGCGACCGCCTTGCAACCGGGACAGCAGACTGGCAGCGCCTTGCCGTCGATACCTACCGTGAGCCTGACCTCGGGCGGGACGGGCAGCGCGCAGTGAAAACAGCGGTCAGTCGCCGCCATCGCCGTCTGCCTGCGGCAAGCTCAATACGGACTCGCCGCGCCATACAGCCGACAGGCGCCAGGCGTCGCCGTCGCGCAGGACGAGGTACCGCTTGCCCTTGGGCACGATGGCAATGTGCCCGGCATAGACGGGATTGTCCTCGGCGTCGTTCATGGCGCGATTCAGCGCGATCTCGAGATCGCTGTCCGCGAATGCAGGATGCGTCATCTCAAGGAGCAGTTGCGCCGGGAGCGCCTCGCGCCGACCGCGGTCGAGGACGATACGTATGGCACCGGTCTCGATGTCGATCTCGAAACGGGCGCCGAGTTCGAGTCGGCGGGCTTCGCTCTCCGCGACGATGCCGCGCGCGGCGGCAGCCTGGACGCCGTCGTCCGAATGCATGACGAGTGAGTCCTTCGTCTGCATAGCTATCCATACCGTGGTCAGCCCGCCCACGACCGAGGCGGCGGGCAGGGCGATGATGAACCATGGCCAGAACTGGCGATACCAGGGCTTGTCGTCTTCTTGCCGCATTGCGTCAGGGGGTCGGTCCGAGGAAGCGGCTGTCTTCCTCGACGTGCACGCCGGGGTCGTCGACGGCCGTTGCGCTGAAGTGGATGGCGTGAATTCCCTGAGCATCATCGCGATGTGCGCGGACCCGTACCGGGAGCGACATCACGCCACCGCCCTCGACCAGGATCTGACCAGGCGCGCCATCCAGTTCGATGCCCGCGAAGCCCGTGACGCGCAGAACGAAGCTGCGCGGTTCGTGGCTCTGGTTGATCAGCTTGAGCGTGTAGATGTTTTCGACGCGATCATCCGGGATTTCACGGTAGAGCGAATTGCGGTCCCGGATCACGTCGAGGATCAGCGGCGTTCGCGTCGCCAGCGAATAGACGAGGCCCGAGCACAGTGAGAGCAGCAAGGTTGCGTAGATGATCGTGCGCGGCCGAAGGATGCGTGACGGCCTTTGTTTCAGGGAGTTCTCGGTGGTGAATCGGACCAGCCCCCGCGGGTAGTTCATCTTGTCCATCACGGAGTCGCACGCGTCGATGCAGGCGGCGCAGGCGATGCATTCGTACTGCAGTCCCTCGCGGATGTCGATGCCCGTCGGACAGACCTGGACGCAGAGCGTGCAGTCGATGCAGTCCCCGAGCCCCTTCTCGGCAGGATCGTCGCCGCGCTTGCGACTGCCGCGCGGCTCGCCGCGGTCCTCATCGTAGGAAATGATCAGCGTGTCCTTGTCGAACATCGCGCTCTGAAAGCGCGCATACGGACACATGTACTTGCACACCTGCTCGCGCAGGTAACCGGCATTGCCGTAAGTCGCGAGGCCGTAAAAGGTGCCCCAGAAAAACGTCCAGCCGCCGACGTTCAAGGCCACGATGTCGGCGCCGAGTTCGCGAATCGGCGTGAAATAACCGACGAACGTAAAACCGGTCCACATCGAAAACGTGATCCAGAGAAGCTGTTTGCTCGCTTTCTTCCTCAACTTTTCGAAGGACCAGGGCGCCTTGTCGAGCTTCATGCGCTGCGAGCGCGTGCCCTCGGTCCATTGCTCCATCCAGATGAAGATTTCGGTCCAGACGGTCTGCGGACAGGCAAAGCCGCACCACAGGCGCCCGGCCAGCGCCGTAAAGAAGAACAGCGATAGTGCGGCGATGATCAGCAACAGTGCCAGGTAAGGAAAATCCTGGGGCCACAGCGTCAGGCCGAGCAGGTAGAACTTGCGCGCCGGCAGGTCGAACAGGACGGCCTGGCGGTCGTCCCAGGTGAGCCACGGGAGAAAATAGAAAATGCCGAGCAGCGAGAGCGTGGCGATGTAACTCAGCCGCGCAAAGCGCCCGCCGATCTCTCTCGGGTAGATCTTCTTCGCGCTCTCGTACATCGAGGCGCCGGCGGGACTATTCATTGTTTGTGCTGCTTCGCCTTCCGCTTGGGCGCCGTGCGCACGAGAAAGGCGGTCATGCCGGAACACAGCGCGCAAAGCACCCAGAAGAAGAAAAAGCCGGCCGCATAACCTGCGTCTCGATCGATATCCAGATCCGCGTCGAAGATGCCGGTCAGGTCAACCGGATCGAACAATGCGAAAAACACCATGGTGCCGATCGCGGCCGAGAGGAAGGAGATCCAGACCACGGTAAAAACCGCCTGCCTGTTCCGGCTCCACCGCTCGGCGCCACGATATTCTTCCTCGATCACTGCTGCGACAGGCTGTAGACGTAAGCCGCGAGTATCTTGGCCCGATCGGCGCCAAGCAGCTCACCGTGTGCCGGCATCATCCCGTTCCGACCCTGCGTGATGGCCGTGTAGACATCGTCTTCCGAGGACCCGTACAGCCAGGTATCGTCGGTCAGGTTCGGCGCGCCGACTGCCTGGTTGCCGGTGCCGTCGGCGCCGTGGCAGCCGCTGCAGATCGCGAGAAACATGGGTTGCGCGCTCATCGCGTCCGCGTCGGGTTCCGCGAGACCGCTGAGGCTGCGGACGTAGCTGACCATGTTCCGGATGCCTTGTTCGCCGCCGAGCGCGGGTGCCAGCACCGGCATTGCGGCGATCCTGCCGTTCATGATGGTCGAAACGAGCGCCTGCTCGGAGTCGCCCCAGAGCCAGTCGCCATCGGTGAGGTTCGGGTAGCCCGTGGCACCGCGTGCATCGGAGCCGTGGCAGGTCGTGCAGTAACTGGCGTACAGGCTGCGGCCGAGCTTCAATGCGTCCGGTTGCGCTACCAGTGCCGAGAATTCCATCGCGGCGAGACTGGCGTAAATGGGTTCGTACCGTGCCGCCGCTTCCTGCATCTCCTGCTCGTATTGCGCTTCCTGGGACCAGCCGAGCATGCCCTTGTAGCTGCCGAGTCCCGGGAAGGCGATCAGGTACAGGACGGCCCAGGCGATCGTGATGAAGTACAGGTAAAGCCACCATTTCGGAGCGGGGTTGTTCCACTCCTCGAGGTCACCGTCCCACTTGTGGCCAACGAGTTCCTGGTCGGAGATGTTTTTCGGTCCCTGCTTGGCGGACCATGCGATCAGCCAGACACACCAGATGACGAAGAGTATCGTGCCAGCAGCAACGAACCAGTGCCAGAATGCAGGCATCAGATGTTCTCCCGCTCGTTATGAGTCATGTAATTGTCTTCTTCCAGCGGTAAAGCCGCGGAAGCGTCGAAGTCCGCTTTACGGCGACTGCTCCAGGCCCAGACCCAGATGCCGACGAAGGCAAAAAAAATGATTGCCGTCAGGATGCCGCGCAAGTCGTTGATGTCCATCGAGCTTACCTGCGAGCGCGCCGGTTGATTCCGAGGCCCTGCAGATACGCGACGAGGGCATCGAGTTCGGTTCTGCCCTGCACGGCGGCTGCGGCACCTTCGATCTCCTGATCGGTGTACGGGTCGCCGAGCAGCTTCAGCACCTTGAGCTTCGCCGTGATGAGGTCGGGGTCGACTTCATTTTCGGCGAGCCACGGATACGCGGGCATGTTGGACTCGGGTACCAGCGCGCGCGGGTCCATCAGGTGCAGCCGATGCCAGTCGTCGCTGTAGCGTTTGCCGACCCGCGCGAGATCCGGCCCCGTGCGTTTCGAGCCGAACTGGAACGGCCGGTCGTACACGGTCTCTCCCGCGGTTGTGAACGGGCCATATCGCTCGGTTTCGCTCCGGAACGGGCGGATCATCTGCGAGTGGCAGTTGTAGCAACCCTCGCGGACATAGACGTCACGACCGGCGAGCCGCAACGGGCTGTAAACCGTGATGTTCTCATCGGGCTCGCTGGTGGCCGGGCTCATCATGAGCGGCACGATTTCGATCAGGCCGCCGATGCTGATCGCGACCACGATCAGGACCATCATCAGGTTGAGGCTTTTTTCAATCGTCTCATGGCGCATGGCATTCCTCTCCTGTTACGCCGGATCCAGTACCGCGACGGGTACGGGTTTCTTGTCGCTTACTGTCTTCCAGACGTTGTAAGCCATGATGAGCATGCCCGAGAAGAACACGAGGCCACCCAGGAGGCGCAAGCCGTGATAAGGCTCGACGGCCTTGAGCGATTCGACGAACGAGTAGGTCAGCGTGCCATCGTCGTTGACCGCACGCCACATCAGGCCCTCGGTCACGCCGGCGATCCACATTGAAACCGCGTACAGCACCACACCGATCGTGGACGTCCAGAAATGGGCATCCACGAGCTTGGTCGAGTACATGCTGTCGCGGTTGTACAGCCGCGGCAGCAGCGAATAGATGGAGCCGATCGTCATCATTGCGACCCAGCCCAGGGCACCGGAGTGGACATGGCCGATCGTCCAGTTGGTGTAGTGGGACAGGGCATTGACCGTCTTGATTGACATCATCGGCCCTTCGAAAGTCGACATGCCGTAGAACGACAGCGCGACGATCATGAATTTGAGCACCGGGTCGGAGCGCAGCTTATGCCACGCGCCGGACAGGGTCATGATGCCGTTGATCATGCCGCCCCAGCTCGGCGCGAGCAGCACGAGCGAGAACACCATGCCGAGCGTCTGCGCCCAGTCCGGCAGCGACGTGTAGTGCAGGTGATGCGGGCCCGCCCACATGTACACCGCGATCAGCGACCAGAAATGTACGACCGACAGGCGGTACGAGTACACCGGCCTGCCCGCCTGCTTCGGCACGAAGTAATACATCATGCCGAGGAAGCCGGCGGTCAGGAAAAAGCCGACCGCGTTGTGGCCGTACCACCATTGCATCATGGCGTCGACCACGCCCGTGTAGATGATATAGGACTTGGTCAGCGTGACCGGCACGGCCAGGTTGTTGAAAATATGCAGGATCGCGACCGTGATGATGAACGCGCCGTAGAACCAGTTGGCGACATAGATGTGCTTGACGCGCCGCTTGGCGATCGTGGCGAAGAAGACGATGGCATAGGCTACCCAGACGACGGCGATCAGCAGGTCGATCGGCCATTCCAGTTCGGCGTATTCCTTGCTCTGGGTGATGCCGAGCGGCAGCGTGATTGCCGCCAGCAGGATGATCAGCTGCCATCCCCAGAATGTGAACGCGGCCAGCTTGTCGAAAGCGAGTCGCACGTGGCAGGTGCGCTGGACCACGTAGTAGGACGTTGCGAATAGCGCCGAACCGCCGAACGCAAAGATCACGGCGTTCGTATGCAACGGCCGCAGGCGGCTGTAGGTCAGGAAAGGCAGATCGAAATTGAGCTGTGGCCAGATGAGCTGTGCGGCGATGAAGACGCCGACCAGCATGCCGACGATGCCCCAGATCACGACCATGATCGCAAACTGCCGGACAACCCTGTCGTTATAGGAAGCTGCTGTGTCCAAAGTAGGACCCCTGTCTGTTTGTAAGGATTCGGGTCGTGCTGCAGGAGCCCGGCGGGCCTGGTTGGCGCCCCGGTTCCCGGCTCCAGATTATTTTTGACCGGCGAAGTATAACGCCGCTCAGGCCGGCGAGGCTAACCAGCCGCATGAACGACGGTGGCTGCGGACGATACGTATGGACAGCCTTTCGCAACAAATGTCCAGATTCGACGGTTTGTATGCCTATAATTCGGGGTTCTGTAGCCGGTGTTTGATGACTGGATGAAAAAGGTTCCGCTTTCCGCCGAGGTCGTCGGCGAGATTCTTTACTCTTCCGCCGACGCCACGGTCGTCACGGACGAGCATGGCGTGATTTGCCTGGTCAACCAGAGTGCGCTTGATCTGTTCGGGTATGAAGCCGACGAATTGATGGGACAGTCGATCGAAATCCTGGTGCCCGCCGAGTACCGCGACCAGCACCGGGAACAGCGGGTCGCATACAATACTGCGCCGCGCGCACGGCCGATGATCTCGGGTCTCGAGATCTACGCAATGCGCAAGGACGGGTCCATTTTCCGCGCGGAAATCGCGCTGCATCCGATCGAAACGAGGGATGGCCTGATCGTCACGAGTACGATCCGGGAGATCAGTCGTTCCGACGAGTCCGAGACTTATTTCAAGAACCTCCTGGAATCCGCACCGGATGCAATGATCATCATCGACGAGCATGGAAAGATTGCGATTGTCAATCGCCAGGCCGAGGAAATGTTCGGCTACGACCGTCGCGACATGCTCGGTAGAACGATTGAACTGCTGTTGCCCAACCGGGTCAGGGAACAGCACGTCTTGCACCGCGACACCTATTTGCGGACGCCGCGCCTGCGGCCGATGGGATCGGGCATGGAACTGGTCGCCAGGCGCCAAGATGGCAGCGAGTTTCCCGTCGAAATCAGCCTGAGCCCGGTGCAATCGCCCGGCGGCAAGTTCGTCTCGAGCGTGATCCGTGACGTCACGCGGCGCAAGCGGATGGAGGACGAGATCGTCGCGGCGCGGCGCGAAGCAGAGCGCGCCAACAAGGCGAACAGCGCGTTCCTCGCAGCGGCGAGCCACGACCTCCGGCAGCCGGTCCAGGCGCTCAGCCTTTTGAACGGCGCGTTGCGACGCACGGTCAAGGAGCCGCGCGCGCTCGAGATGATCGACAGCCAGCAGCATTCGCTCACCGCGATGACCAACCTGCTGAATTCCCTGCTCGACATCAGCCGGCTCGACGCCGGTGCCGTGACACCGGAAATCGAGACTTTCCCGGTGCGCCGCCTGATCGATCGCCTGTCGGATGAATTCGCCCGGCAGGCCCAGCAACAGGGTCTCGAGTTCAGCGCAAATTCGTGTCCCGCGCTGGTCAACAGCGACCCGAACCTGCTGGCCGAGATCATCCAGAATTTCGTGTCGAATGCCATCCGCTACACAGACAAGGGCAGCGTGCGGCTGGAATGCCATGAGTCAGACGGAATCTGCGAAATTCGCGTGATCGACACCGGTATCGGCATCAGCGAAGACCAGATAGAAAACATTTTCCGCGAATTTCACCAGTGCAAGACACCGGGCTCGAGCAAGGAGGGCTTCGGCCTCGGGCTGGCGATCGTGAAGCGCCTTGCCGACCTCCTGGAGCTGAAGATCAGCGTGCGATCGCATATCGGGCGCGGCTCGACATTCAGCGTGTCATTGCCGGTGGCGGGCGGCGATGACGAAGCGGTTGAAACGGGCGTTTTCGACCCGCTGGAATTTGCGGGCGGCGCCACCGGCCTGGTTGTACTGATCGAAGACGACGTCAACGTCGCCAACGCCTGGGGATTACTGCTGGAGGCGGAGGGATATCGTGTCGCGACGGCGGCATCGGCCACGGAAGCCAGTGCGCTCATCAACCACCTCGACGAAACACCGGCCCTGCTGATCTCGGACTTCCACCTGCTGGATGGCTCGACGGGGGTCCAGGCCGTGAGTGCGATTCGCGATTACTATGACGTGAACATTCCCGCATTCATCGTGAGCGGAGATACGTCCAAGGTCGTCAAGGATGCGAGACTGCTCGATAACATTACGCTGATGAGCAAGCCGATCGACACCAACCGCCTGCTGGCGGCGGCGCGCCATGCCGTGCGTACCGGGGTCGTCCCGCAGGATTGATCAGGCGGTCAGCCACGCGAGCCAGCTGGCGGGCGACTTGGACAGCGCCACGCCCGCGATGTAGGCGAATACCGAGACGGCCGCGACGAACGCGATGGTCCTGACCTGTTTGGTCGCCCCGCGCTTCAGGGCAATCGTGCCGAGCAGGATGTAGGCCAGCAGACCGACGAATTTCGCGATCAGCCAACCCTGCAGAAACGGGTTCATCGAGAGCATCCAGAGCATCGCGATGCCGCTCACCAGGAAAATCGTATCGACGACGTGCGGCAGTGTGCGAACGAGCCGGTGTTCGAGCCATGAAGACTCGGCGAGCATCCAGTAGCCGCGCAGCAAAAAACCGGAAATCGTGGTGATCGCCGCAATCATGTGCACGAATTTCAGGATGATGTAGGTCATGAGCGACGCCTTGTAGCACAACGGATTCCTGGCCGGCGATATGCGGTCCTGCCATCAGGCACGGTGCCGCGCCGGAGCGTAAACGCTCCGGCAACCGATCCTGGTAGGAATCATGCGGCTTCGTGCTTGTCCAGATCAACCGGCGTGTGAAACCAGTCCGGTTTGATGATCAGCAGATCGCAGGGCAGGTCCTCGAGCGTCCGCTCCGCGGTCGCGCCGATGAAGAGGCGCTTCCAGCGATTTCGGGCAACGGCGCCCATCACGACGACGTCGGCTTTCAGTCGCTCGGCGATGAGCGGCAGCTCCTCGTGCGTCAGCCCTGCCACGAGATGCGAGTGGTCGTCGTCGATCTTGTGGAATTTGGTGATTTCGTGGAACCGCTTTTCATGGTCCTCTTGCATCTGCTTTTCGATTTCGTCGAATGGCAGCGATACCGGGATGTACGCGTTGGCCGTTGCGGTGGCCACTGCGATCCGCGGGTCATAGGAATGAAAGGCGTGGACTTCGCCACCCACGTTTCCGGCAAAAGCCTTGCTGACATGCAGAATTTCGTCGTCGAGTGCAGCCGGCTTGTCGTGCTGATGCATCGGGTCGATTGCGGCGATAAAGACGGGCGTTGCGCTCAGCGCTTTCGGCTTCACCAGCCACAGCGGGACAGGGCAGGTCCGTATCAGGTTCCAGTCCGTATTGGTCAGCAGTGCGCGCGTTACGGCCGAATGGTGGTGAGTATCCTTGATGATGATGCTGGACTTCGAGGCGACTGCGTGCCGTACGATGCCCTCATACAGGGGATGATCCCAGACGGCAGATGTCTTGACGACGGTGCCTTCCTTGCGAATCGGTTCGGCGATTTCCTCGAGGTGCTGCTGATGATTTTCAATGACCTCGTTGCGGGCCTTCTCGAGCGACGGCGAATCGAACAGGCGATCGCCACTCAGGTATTCGTTGTAGTAACAGATCAGCAGCTCGAGCTCCGCGCCACAGCGCTTTGCGAGCCATGCAGCCCGGGCAACGGCTGGTTGATCTTTTACAGTGGGGTCGACAACCGCAAGAATTTTCTTGAATTTTTTCATGTTGAAACGGGCAGCGGCGAATCGAAATTATGATGGTGTCATCCGAAGGATACGCCGCAAAATCCATGTTTCCATAAGTCGAGTTCCGTAGCGGGCCTCGGATTGTACCTATGGCCGGGTAGGTGGTTTTACTAATTACTCCCTTGCGATTCATACGCTTAGATTAGCCGGTAGGTTACCCGCAGGAGACCGGCATGCCGGCCGCAGAAAGACCAGACGAGGCGTTGCGCCAGACGTTGCTTGACAAGAAAGCCGAACTGACCAGGCGGCTCGAAAGGATTCATGCCAACCTCCGGCGAGGCAGTGACGCCGATTCGAAGGAGCGCGCCAAAGAGTTCGAAGACAACGAGGTTGTTGATGCGCTGGGCAACGAAGCGCGTATCGAGGTTGCCAAGGTGACGGCGGCCCTGATGCGACTCGAGTCGGGCGACTACGGTATTTGCGTCGAATGCGGGCTGCCGATCAGCGAAGGTCGGCTCAAGGTCCACCCGTATGCAGAAGAGTGCATCGAATGCGCCGAGTTCGGGGAGATGCGTCGCTCGAGGCTGTAGGCCTCAGGCGGTCATATGCATCTTGACGAGGTCCGCGAGTGACCTTGCCTGCATTTTCTCCATGACGCGTGCCCGGTGAATCTCGACCGTACGCTGGCTCACGCCGAGTTCGTAGGCAATCACCTTGTTGGGCTTTCCGGTCACCACGAGGTCGAAAACCTCGCGCTCCCGGTTGGTCAGCTTGTCCAGCCGGTTCGCAACCTCTTCATGCTGCTGCTGCTCCTCGCGGCGGTGCTGGTCCGTTGCCAGCGCTTCGCGAATCCGATCGAGCAATTCCTGGTCGCGAAAGGGCTTCTGAATGAAATCGACGGCCCCTTTCTGCATGGCTTCAACCGCCATCGGCACGTCGCCATGACCCGTAATGAAGATGATCGGCAGCGTGTTGCCGCGCCTGATCAGTTCTTCCTGCAGTTCCAGGCCGCCGAGTCCGGGCATGCGAATATCGAGAACGAGGCACCCGGGCCTCTGTTCTGAAATCTTGTCCAGGAATTCGTCCGCGGAGGCGAAAATCTCGTGGTCAAGGTTGACGGACTCCATGAGCGCTTCCATCGCAAAACGAATCGCCGCGTCGTCATCGACAATGAAGACCGTTGGTTTTTGCTCCGATTGCGTTGTCATGGGCGCAGATTGGACCAGATTAGGAGAAATTTTGCGAGTCTTTTCCGGTCGCGAAAATAATGCTAAAGCCGTTCAGCCGCCGTCAATGCCGCATCGCCCCGAGAATCGCGCATGTGGCGCGGCGGGCCGCGAGCGGCCGTCCGAGGCATTCTTTCTGGCGGCCAGTCTGCGGTCGAGACGTCGTGTGCCGCCTCGGGCCATGCGCCTGCGGCGCGCGGCGCCGTCAATGGGGCCTGCATTGGTGTCGCCGCATCGCATCTGCGTGCCGCGAGCCGCCTAATCGAGCCGCTTGGCGAAGCGCAGTGCGGCGAGTGTCATCGCGGCCAGCGTAAATCCGATGAGGTAGTAGAAGTCGCTGGTCAGTTCCCCGAGCGGTGCCTCGCGGAGCATGATGCCGCGAGTAAGCCGGATGAAATGCGTCGTCGGCAGCACTTCGCCGATCATCTGCGCGACGTGCGGCATCCCGTCGAACGGGAACATGAATCCCGACAGCAGGATCGAGGGCATCAGGATGAACACGGTCATCTGCATTGCCTGGAACTGCGTGTGCACGGCGGTGGAGATCAGCAGGCCGAGCGCGAGTTTGGCGGCGATGAATGCGGCGCCGGCGATATACAGGTCGACGATGCTGCCACGCACGGGCACGTCGAACAGCAGGCGCCCGACGGCGAGGATCAGGGCAAGCTGCAGGAGTCCGATGGCGATATAGGGCGTGACCTTGCCGATCATGAGTTCGGCCGAACTCACGGGAGTGTTGATCAGGAGCTCGAGGTTGCCGCGCTCTTTTTCGCGAACGATGGCGACCGCGGTGAACAGCATCATCGTCATCATCAGGATGACGCCCATCAGCCCGGGCACGATATTGACGGGGGTGCGGCGTTCGGGATTGAAATAGGGGCGGACCTCGATGAGCGCATGGCCGGGGCCGGCAGCCGCGGAGGAATCGAACGCGATCGGCATCGTGCGCAGCTGGTTGGCGACGCCGAGTATGGTCGGATCGGAGCCGTCCACCAGCACGTGGACGGCGGCGCGGCTGCGGTCCACGACGCGTCGATCGAAGTCGGGCGGAATCAGGATGCCGATCGATATCTCGCCGCGCCGCAACATGATCTCCATTTCGCCGGCGGTCGCAGCGACCGCGATGATCTCGGCCACTTGCGTCTGGCCGAGCGCCGCCACGAACGCCCGGGACAGGTGCGTGCCGGCCTGGTCGGCCACCGCCGTGCGGATATCGCGAACATCCGTGTTGATGGCAAAGCCGAACAGCAGGATCTGGATGATCGGCAGGCCGAAGACCATGCCAAACGTGAGTCGGTCGCGCCTGAGCTGCACCGCCTCTTTCTTGATGATGGCGCCCAGTCGGGACAGCGATTTCACAGCTCACGCTCCGCAGGCGGCATCGTTACCGCGACGAATACGTCCTCGAGCGTCGCCGCAGACAGGCTGGCCTGCGCCGACACCTGATGCGCGCGCAATGCGCGCTCGATGATGTCGATCGGTTCCGCATGGCGCGCGGGCACCAGGACGCGGAGGCGGACGCCGAGCTGCGTCACGCTGGCCACTTCGGGCAGCCCGTGCAGGGCGTTCTGGGCCGAGTAGGGATCGTCCGCGATTACTTCGACGATGTGCATGCCGGTCGCAGCCTGCAGTTCGCGCGGTGTGCCGTCGGCGACCTTGACGCCACGGTCGAGTATGGCAAGCCGGTGACAGCGCTCCGCCTCGTCCATGTAATGCGTCGAAACGAGTATGGTGGTGCCGCCTTCGGCGAGCCGGAACAGGTTGGCCCAGAAGTCGCGCCGGCTCTGCGGGTCCACGGCGCTTGTGGGCTCGTCGAGCAGCAGCAGTTCGGGGTGGTGAAGGACGGCGCAGGCGAGTGCGAGCCGTTGTTTCTGTCCGCCGCTCATCGTCGCGGCGAGCTGCCGGCGCTGTTCGGTGAGGTCGTAGCGGACCAGCAGATTCTCGATGCGCTGTGCGCGCTGCGCCTTGGGAAACGAGTAGATCTCGGAGATGAAGCGCAGATTCTCGAGCACGGTCAGATCGCCGAACAGGGAGAATTTCTGCGTCATGTAGCCGATTTTCGGCCGCAGCATGCGGGCCTTGCCCGGGATCTCGGTATCGAGCACGGTTGCGGTGCCCTCGGTGGGCGTCAGCAGGCCGCAGAGCATGCGGATCGTTGTCGACTTGCCCGAGCCGTTCGGGCCGAGAAAGCCGTAAATCTGTCCGCGGGGTACGTCGAGATCGAGCGCGCTCACGGCCTTGAGGTCGCCGAAGTGCTTCGACAGGCCGCGGGCCTCGATGGCATGCGTGGCTGGCATCAGCGCGTCTCGCCGACCAGGAACTCCACTTCGACGGGAACGCCGTCGGGCAGGCGAGCACGGTCGGTCAGCAGATCGACCTTGGCGAGGTAGGTGAGCCTGCCGCGATCACGTTCAGTCAGCGCATAGTAGGGCGTGAATGCGGCCTCGCTGGCGACCCACCGCACGCGACCCTCCAGCGGCTGCTCGAGCCCGTCCACCCGGATTCGGGCCGGGGTCCCCGGCGCGACGCGCACGCGCAGCGCTTCCGGTACGTAGACGCGCGCATGCGGCTGGCTGGCCGCAAGCATCACGATGACGGGCTGGCCCGGCACTGGCCGTTCACCCGCCTCGAACAGGCGGCTGTCGGCGATGCCGTCAACCGGTGCGCGCAGCGTATGACGTTGCAGGTCGATGGCGGCGGCGTCCTGGCGCGCGATCGCCTGTTGCACCGCCTGTTCGGCCTGCGCGAGTTCCTCGACCGTCGTGCCCGCGAGGCGCTCTTCGAGCTGCGCCAGCGCGAATTTCAGGGATGCCTGTGCGCCGTCGAGGGCTGCCTGCGCCTGGTCCAGCAACTCGGCGGAAGCGAGGCCGCGCGCGTGAATTTCGCGCACACGCTCGAGTTCGCTCTGGCGAAAATCGAGTTCCTGGCTCGCGCCTTCGACACTGGCGCGCGCGGCCGCGATCTGCTCGCTGCGGGGTCCCCGCACGAGTTCGTCGAGCTTTGCCCTGACCTGGCCGAGCGCCGCGTCGGCCTCTTTCAGCCGGGCCTCGGCGCGCGATGCATCCTGCTCGACCAGCACGTCGCCGGCCGCAACTGCGGCGCCTTCGGCGACGGCGATCACCGTGATCGGCTCGCCGAATTCCGCAGTGATTTCGATGCGGTCGGAGCTCAGTTCTCCGACGACGCTCGTGTCCTGCGTCGATGTGTCGCAGGCCCCCAGCAATAACGCGACAAGGGCGGTGGATAGGATGCGGATGTTCATGCGAGCCTCGTCATGCCTTGATATAGGCAATAATCATGTCGATCTGGGTGTCCATGAGTCGCTCCACGTCGAGTTCGCGCTTCGCGAAAATCAGGCGCCAGATCATTGCGAGCATCATCGGCGCCAGCACCACCTGCGGCAGATCGCTGACCGCGGTCTCTCTGAATTCGCCGCGTTCGACGCCGCGGCGAATGAATCTGGATATCGCCGTCAGGCCCTTGTTGACGACATGGTTCCAGTAATAGTCCACGAGATCGGGGTGACGCTGGCCCTCGGCAATGAGCAGGCGAATCACGATGGCGATCGGCGAGCCCGGCACCTGCTTCATGAAGTCGAGCAACGGCCCGCGCAGGAATTCCTCGGAGGAGAGTTCGGTGGTTTCAAGGGTGTTGAGCAACGTGTCGAGTCGACGGATCACGACGTTTTTCACGACCGCCTTGAACAATTCTTCCTTGGTCCGGAAGTAGAGATACATCAGGCCCTTGCTGACGCCGGCCCGTTTTGCGACCTCTTCGACGCGCGCGGCCGCGTAACCCTTTTCGGCAAAGACGGAGTACGCGGCGTCCGTGATTTCCTGGGGCCGGTCCTCCTTGCGTCGCTGGTAGCGGGGCTCGTTCACCGATGGGCCTTAATGACTGTTGGGTCATCAAGTATAATTACTGACTTCTCGGTCAGCAAGAGTCAATTTCGCGCTTTGCCCCGCTTCGCGCATAATCGCGCCCTATGTTCACCTATATTGATCCCACGGTACGCGAACGCCTCGAGGCGCAGGGCAAACTGTTCCAGATCGACCGCCAGGGCGTGAAAATCGGTCCCGGCAGCGGGCCCGGTCACGGCGTGCGACTCAATGTGATGGGCCCGATACCGCTGCCGCTCTCCCTCGGCGAGGCGCATTATGACGTCGACTGGTATGTCTCGGTCCGTCGTACCGAACTGTCGAAGATCGAGGAAATGGCCGACGAACTGCGCGCGCAGAACGGACAGGCCGCCTTCGCCACCCTGGCGACGTCGATGGCAGTCAACAGCGTGCTCATTCTCGGCGATCCGGGCCGCTGGAAGAATCCACTGGTCCGCGTGCATTCGAGTTGCCTGACAGGCGACGTCTTCGGTTCGGAGCGCTGCGAATGCGGGCCCCAGATCCAGACGGCGTTAGAGCGTATCAACGCGGACCGGCAGGGCGGCATGGTCGTATACATGGCCGGCCACGAGGGCCGCGGAATCGGGCTGTGGGCCAAGGCTGCGACCTACCTGTTGCAGGACGCGGGAGAGGACACCTACCAGGCCAACCGGTCTCTCGGGCTGCCCGATGACTCACGCGATTTCAGCGATGCGGCGACCCTGTTGCGTTTCTTCCTCGGCGACCAGCCGTTCCGGCTGCTCACGAACAACCCGCAGAAGGTGACCGACCTCGAGAAAATGGCGCTCGGCCGCATCACGCGGGTCAAGCACGTGATCGGGGTAACGGAGCGCAACCGCCGGTACCTCGCGGCCAAGCGGGCCCGAGGCCATTCGATTTCTCCCGAAGATATCGGCGGGGAATGAACCCTACTGCCGCCAGAGCCGCAATTTTGCGGCGCTGCTCTCGTCGTTGCTGCGGAACGGATTGATGTCGATTCCGCCGCGGCGCGTATAGAAAGCCTGCACCGAGAGGGCCGCGGGCGCGCAGCGCGCCATGATATCGACGAACATGCGCTCCACGCAGGCCTCGTGAAAATCCTGGTGCCTGCGAAACGACACGATATAGCAGAGCAACCCTGCGTGGTCGATCCTCGGTCCGCGGTAGCGGATCAGCACGCTGCCCATGTCGGGCTGGGCCGTCACGGGGCACAGGCTGCGCAGCAGGTGGCTGTGCAGTATCTCCTCGACGTGCGAGTCCCGGTCGGCACGCAGCAGCTTCGGTTCCACTTCCCAGTGCCCGCAGTCCGTCGCGGTGTCGTCGATACAGGCGCCAGGCAAACAGTCCACGGCGGCCTGGCCGGCAACGGGCGGCATGCTGACGCAAACCGTGACGGGCGCACCGAGGCAGGCGGTCAGGTCACGGGCGATCCGCGATGCAACCGCGTCGCCGGATTCGAATTCACTCATGGAGAACGCATTCAGGTACAGCTTCAGCGACTTCGATTCGACCAGTCGTGGTGAGTCCGCCGGCACGGTGATTTCGGCGGTTGCGACCCTGGGAACGCCGCCCGGGGCCAGCCACGTGAGTTCCCACGCATGCCAGGCATCGACACCGGAAAACGGCAAGGCGTCGCCGAGCCCCAGCGCGCGCCGGCTCTCGCCGCGCGGGATCGGGCACAGCAGCGCCGGGTCGTACTGATCCGGGTAGGGAGTCTCCCGGCCGAGTGGCATGTCTGCGTCTTGCACGAATCCTGTCCTCGATTGGTTGCGAGCCCTCGCCGGGCAACTTTCGCCAGCGACTATTTTGCAGCATCGCGACCCGGAAAGGGTCGCCGTTCGTGTAGAATACCGGCCTTTTTCGGAGCCGCGTGCAGTCGTCCGGACAGCACCGTGGGCCGCCCCTGATACGAGCACCTTTGCATGAGTCCTTCCAAGAACATTGCCGGCGTCGAACGCGGCTATATCGTCCCGATCGGCGGCGCCGAAGAAAAACTCGACAATCCTGAAATTCTCGATCGTTTCATCGACGTTTGCGGCGGCCGCGACTCGAGGATCGGCATCATCCCGACGGCCTCCGAGTTACCGGATACCGGCCGCAATTACGAGAAGCTGTTTCGCAAGATCGGCGTCAGGCACGCAAAGGTGCTGCCGTTCATCACGCGCGAAGACTGCCAGACCGGCCCGGATCTCAAGTACATCGAAAGGTGCGACGGCGTGTTCATGACCGGCGGCAACCAGCTCAGGCTGTCGACGACGCTGGGTGGCACCGCTGTGGCGCGCATGATTCGCCGCCGTAACGCCGAGGGCATGCACGTTGCGGGCACCTCGGCGGGCGCCGCATTCATGCCCGAGCACATGATCGCGGGTGGCATGGAAGGCAGCACGCCGCATCCGGACATGGTCACCATGGCCCCCGGCCTCGGGCTGACCAATGCATTCATCATCGACCAGCATTTTCGCCAGCGCGACCGGCTCGGGCGGCTGCTGACGGCGCTCGCCTACAACCCGTTCGCCGTGGGCATCGGCCTCGACGAAGACACCGCCGCCTTCATCCGCCCGGGCGACGACTTCGAGGTCGTCGGTTCCGGCGGCATCACCGTCGTCGATCCGACCAACCTGAAGTATTCTTCGATGGACGAGGCGCGCCGCGGCGACCCGGTCAGCCTGATCGGCGTGGAGCTGCACATACTCATCGCGGGTGGTCGATTCGAGATCGATACGCGCGAAGCGTTTGCCGAATAACCTGGACATCAATGGGCGCACTATGAAGATCGAGAGTACCAACGTCTATGTCGGGCCGAATCTCTACGCCCACTTTCCCGTCATCCGCCATGTGCTGGATCTCGGCGAACTCGAGGCATGGCCGACGGCCCGGCTCGGAGAAACGTTCATCGACGCGCTGCTGAAGGCGCTGCCGGGCCTGGCGGAGCATGGCTGCTCGTATCGTGAGCCCGGCGGGTTCCTGCGCCGCATGCGCGAGGACGAGGGTACCTGGCTGGGTCACGTGCTCGAGCACGTCGCCCTCGAGTTGCAGAATGTCGCCGGCTCCGACGTCACCTTCGGCCGCACACGGTCGATCGACGGCAGACCGGGTGTGTACAGCGTCGTCTTTCAGTACAAGGACGCGACGGTCGGGCGGCAGGCGAGCCAGCTCGCGATGCAGTTGCTGCACAGCCTGTTGCCGGCAGACATCCGTCCCGACGACGCGCCCGGGCCGGACTGGAATTTCGCCGAGGAGCGCGACGGTTTCATCCGGTACGCGCAGCGTCGCGAATTCGGCCCGAGTACGGCCTCGCTCGTGCGCGCGGCTGAAGCGCGTGACATTCCCTGGCTCAGGCTCAACGAATACAGTCTCGTGCAGTTCGGCCAGGGGCGTTACCAGCAACGCATCCAGGCGACGACGACGGGCCGGACGAGCAATATCGCGGTCGAGCTCGCCGGCGACAAGGAAGAGACCAATGGCATTCTGCGCGACCTCGGTCTGCCTGTTCCGCGGCAGATGCTCGCGCGTTCGACCGCCGAAGCGGTGCGCGCGGCGGAACGCATCGGCTACCCGGTGGTCGTCAAGCCGTTGTCCGGCAACCACGGCCGTGGCGTTTCCATCAACCTGAAGACGGCGGACGAAGTGGAGGTCGGCTTCGAGAAGGCGCGCGAGCACGGCAGGACTTCGATCGTCGAAACCTATGTCGAGGGCTTCGACCACCGCCTGCTGGTCATCGACGGCAAGCTCGTGGCCGCGGCAAAACGCGTGCCGGGGCACGTTGTCGGCGATGGCGAGCACACGATCGAGCAGCTCGTCGCCATCGTCAATTCCGACCCGCGTCGCGGCGTCGGGCACGAGAAGGTGCTGACGCGGCTCGAGTTCGATCACCAGGCCGAGCGACTGCTCGGCAAGCTGGGCTACGATCGCAACACGGTGCCCCCGAAGGGCGAAATCGTCTACCTGCGCTCGACGGCAAACCTGTCGACGGGCGGAACGGCGATCGACGTCACGGACATCATCCATCCGGACAACCGGGAGATGGCGATACGCGCGATCAAGGCGATCGGGCTCGACATCGGTGGCGTCGACTTCCTGACGCAAGACATCTCGATGTCGTACCGGGACACCGGCGGCGCGATCTGCGAAGTGAACGCCGGTCCGGGCTTCCGCATGCACGTGGCGCCCAGCGAGGGCACGCCGCGGGACGTCGCCGGGCCGGTCATCGACATGCTGTTCCCGAAGGGGTCGCCGAGCCGGATTCCGATCGCCGCGGTGACCGGCACGAACGGCAAGACCACGACCTCGCGCATGATCGGGCATATCCTGAAAATGTCGGGCTACACGGTCGGGCTCACTTCGACGGACGGCGTCTATATCGACGGCAAGCTGTCCGTGCCGGGCGACATGACCGGGCCGGTAGCATCGCAGATGATCCTGCGCGATCCGTCGGTCGATGCGGCCGTCATGGAGACCGCGCGCGGTGGCATGCTGCGCAGCGGCCTCGGTTTCATGGAGTGCGACGTCGCGGCCTGCCTGAACGTCGCCTCGGATCACCTCGGCCTCAAGGGCATCGACACGCTCGAGCAACTCGCCGAGGTCAAGCGCATACCGATCGAGATCGCGAAGGATGCGGTCGTGCTGAATGCCGACGACAAGCTGTGCCTGCAGATGGCCGATTACACCGACGCGCGCCGCGTATGCTACGTCACGATGAACCCGTCGCATCCGCTCGTGAAGCAGCACATCCAGGCCGGCGGCCAGGCTTTAGTGCTGGAACAGGGCATGAATGGCCACATGATCACGATCTACGACAACGAGGCGCACACGCCGTTGCTCTGGACTCACCTGATTCCCGCAACGATCGAGGGCCGCGCCATGCACAACGTGCAGAACGCGATGTTCGCCGCCGCCGTCGCCTACAACATGAATATCACGCTCGAAGATATTCGCCAGGGCCTGCGTACTTTCGATTCGACGTTCTTCCAGGCGCCGGGTCGGATGAATATCTACGACGAACATCCGTTCCGCGTGATACTCGATTACGCGCACAACCCGGCCGCCGTGCGCGCGATGTGCAGCCTCGTGGATCGCTTCGATACCAGGGGCCGCCGCATTGTGGTGCTGTCGGCGCCCGGCGACCGACGTGACGAGGACGTCCGCGCAATTGCCGAAGTCGCGGCGGGACATTTCGATCATTTCATCTGCCGCTGCGACGACAGCCGCCGCGGGCGCGGCCGTGACGAGGTTGCGGTCATGCTGAAGAATCGCCTGCTGGAGCTCGGCGTGGAGTCGCAACGTATCGAGGTGATTCCGGACGAGCAGGAAGCGACGACGCGCGCGCTCGAGATGGGTGAGCCTGGCGACCTGATCCTGGTGCTGGGCGACAACATCAAGCGGACGTGGAAGCAGATCATCTATTTCAACGCCGGGGCCAGGGCCGAAGAGGGCGGCAAGAAACAGCCGGTCAGGATCGACTTGCCGGAGTCCGCTGATTTTCAGCTCGCCGCCGACCTGGAGATCATCAGCGACGAACGTGGCGTGCGCATCGCGCGCGAAGAGAGCGACTGACCCGTCCCATGGAATTCCTCGATGCGCGTCGCCTGACCGGGCCAAATCTGCTGTTCGACGAACCGGCGGCGATTCTCGATGTCTGCTGCGATGCGGCCGAGGCGGACGCGCTCGTGCCGGTCTGGATGGACCATGTCGCGAGGATGCTCGAGGCGCTGGACTGGCCCTCGGCGCGCTTCGCTTTTCGCCGCCTGCGCGGAGGGGTGAGCCTCGCGTTCACTGCGCCGATCGATGCCCTGTACGCCGCGACTGCGATCAACGAATGGGCATGGGCCGCGAGCGCCCATGCGCTCGGGGCGGGCGACGCGGCGCCCGATTTCGACGCGACGCTCGCGGACATCCGGACGGCTGCCGCGGAAGAGGAGAACGTCGAGCTCATGTGGCTTGCCGACGAGGCCGCAGAACACGGCGCGACATTGCTGTGGGACGACGATTTCGTGTCGCTCGGCCTCGGCACCGGCAGCAGGACCTGGCCGGCCCGGCAAATCCCCGATGCAATTCTCTGGGAGCATTTTCATGACATCCCCGTCGGCATCGTGACGGGAACCAACGGCAAGACGACCACGGTCCGGCTGGCGCAGCACATCCTGCGTGCCGGCGGCCATGCCGTCGGTGTCAGCTCCACCGACTGGATCTCGGTCGACGACCGCATCCTCGATCGCGGCGACTGGTCCGGGCCGGGCGGCGCCCGCAACGTGCTCCGCGAGCGCGATGTCGAGGTTGCCATTCTCGAGACGGCAAGAGGCGGACTGTTGCGCCGCGGCCTTGCCGTACAGCGCGCGGAGGCGGCGCTGATCACCAACATCAGTGCCGACCACCTCGGCGATTTCGGGTCCCGGGACCTGGACGAACTGCTCGCGATCAAGTGGATCGTCAGCAGGGCCGTTGCGGCATCCGGGAAGCTCGTACTCAACGCGGACGACCCGCGCCTCGTGGCGCAGGCCGACGGCTACGCGGGCGAGATCGTCTGGTTCACGCTTCATCCCGGCAACGATGTCGTGACAACGCGTGTTGCGGCGGGGGGCACTGCCTTCGTCGTCGACGATGGCCAGTTGTGCCTGCTGACCGCCGCCGGATCGCGGCCATTGTGTGCCGCGAGGGACATTCCCATCGCGCTCGGTGGCGCTGCGCAACACAACGTCGCGAATGCCCTTGCCGCAGCGGCGCTGACCTGGTCGCTCGGCGCGACGGACGCGGTGATACGGGCCGGGCTCACGACGATGCGGCAGGAAGAGAACCCTGGCCGCTGCAATATCTACACGCTCGGCGAGCGCAGGATCGTGGTCGATTTTGCGCACAACCCGGCCGCGATGCGCGCGCTGTTCGACATTGCCCGTGCGTTGCCGGCCCGGCGGAGGATTTTGTGTTTCGGCCAGGCCGGCGACCGTCCGGACGAACTGATCCGGGAACTGGCCCGCGATGCGTGGTCGATCGGCCTCGATCGCGTGATCGTGTCGGAACTGGCGGTCTATCACCGCGGTCGGGGTCCGGGCGAAGTACACGCCGTGATTCGCGATGAATTGCTGCGGCTCGGCGCGGCCGATGCGGATATCCTGCATTTCGACGAAGAACTCGATTCCTTGCAGCATGCGATCGACTGGGCGGAGCCCGGCGACCTCGTCATCATGCTGGCACTCGGCGGCTCGCGCGCCGTTCAGGAGCGGCTCAAGGCCCTCGGCGCAGAATAAACCCGGCAATCGATTCGACCACACGGTCGGTGGTCGCCGGCGAGAGTATGTCGCCGGCCAGAACATGCCGCGATGGGTCGCCGCTGTCCGGCACCTCGATCAGGGTTTTATCGCCTGCACCGGTCTCGCCTATCATCGCAAGCGTTGTTTCCGCCGAGACGACCGCATCGTCGCGCGAATAGAACACCAGCAGGCGTTGCGATAACGCTTTGGGCCACACCCGGTTGGCACGGTCCACGAGGCGCATCATTTCGACGGCCGCGGCGGTCGGGTAACGGGTCGTCCAGAATCGGGCCTGCAGTTCATTGTGCGCCTGCCAGCTGCGCTCGGAACCGGCGACGAGGCGGGCGACGAGCGGCCCGCCGGGCGCGGTCAGCCAGGCCGCCCTTGCGTCCCGCGGCGCGAAGTTCGGGGAAATCATCACGATCGAGTCGACGTCCGACATGCCGGGCTCCTCGAGCAGGGCGGCGGCCAGCGTCGCCCCTGTCGACGTGGCGATGAGGATGACCTGCTCGCCCAGTCGCCTGCCGATTTCGAGGGACTCCACGCCGTCGGCCAGCCAGTCCTCGGCGCGAATTCCAGTCAGCGGATCGTCGCTCAAGCCGTGGCCGGCGAGCCGCGTTTCGAACAGGTTGGCGCCCAGGGCATCTGCGACCTGTTCCGCGAGCGGTGCCGTTTCCTGGCGGGTCGCCGAGAACCCATGCAGGTACACGACCGAATACGGCGTGCGCTCGCCGCCCGCGAACCAGCGGATGCGCTTTTCAGCGCCCGGAATGATGCGTTGCGCCTTGTCGATCGCGCGTTCCCTGGCCGTGACCCACGCGGCGAGTTCCCGCGGTGTGTCGGGCATGACCGGCGCCGCAGCCGGGGCGCGCAGGCGTGCCGGCGTCGAGAGGTCGATGGCCGCGGCCAGCAGCAGTCCTGCGACCAGTGCAAGCCGAACCTTATTCAAGGGTCAGTATCTTTTTCCAGTGCCTGGCGCTGATCGGCATGATGGACAGGCGGTTGCCCCTGCGGGTCAGGAGCAGGCCGTCCAGGCCTCCCGTGCCCTTGATGTCTGCGAGCGTGATGTTGCGCCTGGTCCTGCGCACGAATTCGACGTCCACGAGACACCAGCGGGGATCATCCTTGCTGCTCTTCGGATCGTAGTATTTCGAGCGCCTGTCGAACTGGGTCGGGTCCGGATACGGGCTGCTGGCGATCCGCGCGATGCCGACAATGCCGGGTTCGGCGCAGCTCGAGTGATAGAAGAAAACCTCGTCGCCGACCTGCATCTCGTCGCGCATCATGTTGCGTGCCTGGTAATTGCGGATGCCGTCCCACATGTCGCGACCATCGCGTTCGAGATCGTCGATGCTGTAGGCGTCCGGTTCGGACTTCATGAGCCAGTAAGCCATGGTGTTTCGCCGTAAATATTCGAATTCAGTGGAGGGATGAAAACGACGCAGTCTAACACGCGGCCGGGGCGCGATTCGCGGCGAAACGCGTGGTAGGATTGCGGCTCGCAACACCTCATTCAGCCCGGGAGGGCAATGGCAAATGGCCAATTTACTGGCAAATATTTTCGGAACATCGCCGGTCCAGCCGCTCGAGCAGCACATGGAAATCGTGTATCGCTGTGCGCGGAAATTGCGGCCGTTTTTCGCGGCGGTCATCGAGAGCGACTACGACGCGATGGTCGAAGTTCGCAAGGAGATCGAGGATCTCGAAAACGAGGCGGATGAGCTCAAGAAACAGATTCGCATGCATATGCCGAAGAGCCTTTTCATGCCCGTGCCGCGCGAGGACCTGCTGGAGCTGTTGCTGGTTCAGGACAAGATTGCGAACCGCACGAAGGACGTCTCGGGCATCATCCTCGGCCGCAAGATGAAGATCCCCGAGCAGATTGCGGCCCAGTTCATCGAATTCGTCGATCGCAACATCGCTGCCGCGAAACAGGCTCGCAAGAGCGTGCGGGAACTCGACGAATTATTCACGGCCGGGTTCAAAGGGGCCGAGGTGGCGCTCGTATCGGAGCTCATCGAGGAGCTCGACCGGATCGAAACCCACACGGACGAGCAGCAGGCGGTGCTGCGCGCCGCGGTCTACAAGATCGAAAAGACGCTCGATCCGATCGACGTCATGTTCCTTTACGAAGTCATCAAGCTTACGGGCGAAATTGCCGATATGGCCGAGCGCGTCGGCCGGCGGCTCGAATTACTGCTTTCCTGACAGACAGACAATAACAACACGGGAATCGCCGTATTCCCCGGGGATCCATGATGGAAGCTCAATTGATTTACATCGGCCTCGCCGCGCTGTTCGGTATTTTCATGGCGTGGGGAATCGGCGCCAACGACGTCGCCAACGCGATGGCGACGTCGGTCGGTTCCAAGGCGCTGACGATCAAGCAGGCGATCCTGGTCGCTGCGGTGTTCGAATTTGCGGGCGCGGTGCTTGCCGGCGGCGCCGTGACGTCGACCATTCGCAAAGGCATCGTCGATTCGAGCTTGCTCGCAGATTCTCCGGAGCTGCTGATATACGGCATGCTTGCTGCCTTGCTGGCGGCCGGCACCTGGCTGCTGATTGCATCGAAGAACGGCTGGCCCGTATCGACGACGCACTCGATCGTCGGCGCAATCGTCGGTTTTGCGGCGGTCGGTATCGGCGTCGAAGCCGTGCAGTGGGGCAAGGTCGGCACCATCGTGATGAGCTGGGTCGTATCGCCTGTTACCGCCGGTTTCATCGCTTACCTCATCTATCGCAGTGTGCAATGGTTGATCCTGAGTCGCGAGGATCCGCTGGCGCGCGCGAAACGCTTCGTGCCCATGTACATCTTCTTCGCGGCATTCACGATCACGCTCGTGACGATCACGAAGGGCCTGTCACACGTCGGCCTCGATATCAGTACGCGCGACAGCTATCTGCTGGCGATCATGATTGCGATGGGCATTGCGATGTTTGGCGCGTTTTTCATCAACCGCATCGAGTCCAACCGGAAAGTGGACAAGAAGCAGCATTTCTACACGGTCGAGCGCGTGTTCGGCGTGCTCATGATCGTAACGGCCTGTTCGATGGCGTTTGCACACGGTTCCAACGACGTCGCCAACGCAATCGGGCCGCTCGCGGCCGTCATCAGCGTCGCGAAAACGGGTATCGTCGGATCCAAGTCGGCGCTCGATACCTGGGTGTTGATGATCGGTGGCGGTGGCATCGTGATCGGCCTCGCGACGTACGGTCGCCACGTCATCGCAACCGTCGGCAAGAAAATCACGCAGCTCACGCCGAGCAGGGGTTTCGCAGCCGAGCTTGCCGCCGCGACGACGATCGTCATCGCATCCGGTACCGGCATTCCGATCTCGACGACGCATACGCTGGTCGGTGCCGTGCTCGGTGTCGGCATGGCGCGTGGCATCGATGCCATCGATCTGCGCGTGGTCGCGCGCATCATGGTTTCCTGGGTCGTGACGATTCCTGCGGGCGCGTTTCTCGCCATTATCTTCTTCTATCTGTTCCGCGCCGTGCTGCCATAGCGATGCGTGTTGTGCGGCACAGCCTGGTAATCGTTCTTGCGGCATTGCTGGCGTATACGCCGGTCCAGGCGCAGGAAGCCGATACAACGGTCATTCGCTACCAGGATCTCTCGCACCCGGTCTTCGGGCCGGCCGGCATGGTCGCCGCGCAGAATCGCCTGTCGGCCGAGGTCGGCGCCCGGGTGCTGGCGGACGGCGGCAATGCCTTCGATGCGGCGGTAGCCGTCGGTTTTTCCCTGGCCGTGACGCTGCCGAGGGCCGGCAACCTGGGCGGCGGCGGGTTCATGCTGCTGCACGACGCGGCGAGCGGTGAGCAGGTCGCGATCGATTACCGCGAGATGGCGCCGCAGCGTGCCGATCGCGACATGTATCTCGACGCAAACGGCGACGTGGTCACCGAGCGCGTGCGCTTCAGCCATCTCGCCGCGGGCGTGCCCGGTACCGTGGCGGGACTGTATGCCGCCCATCAGCGCTTCGGGCGCTTGCCCTGGAAGCGTCTCGTCCAGCCTGCGATCGAGCAGGCGCGCAAGGGCATCGTCGTGAGCTACGACATGGCCCAGATGCTGAAGGCACGCCGCGAATCGCTGTGCCAAAACCCGGCGGCCTGCGGTTACTACTACAAGGCGGGCGGCATACCCTACGAGCCGGGCGAGCGCATCGTGCAGGCGGACCTCGCCAGTACCCTCGAGCGCATCGCGAAGCAGGGCCCCGACGGTTTCTACAAGGGCAGGACCGCCGAGCTCATCGCCGCGGAGATGGCGCGTGGCGGCGGATTGGTCGACGAGGCGTCGCTCGCGGCGTATCAGCCGGTTTTCCGCAAGCCGGCGAGAGGATCCTATCGGGGATATTCGATCGTTGCGATGCCGCCCCCGAGTTCCGGCGGCGTGCATGTTCTGCAGATGCTCAATGTCCTCGAGCATTTTCCGGTGGCGGAGCTGGGTGCCGGCAGTGCTGATGGCGTTCACCTGCTGGCGGAGGTAGCGCGGCTCGCCTACGCGGATCGTTCGCGGCACCTGGGCGACCCTGACTTCTACGACGTGCCGTCAGACTGGCTCACGAGCAAGGTTTACGGCGCCGAACTCGCGGCGGCGATCGACATGCAAAAGGCGCGCAGGTCGGAAACCGTCGCGCCGGGCGTCGCGCCCCTGCCCGAGAGTGACGACACGACGCATTTTTCGATCATCGACCGCGACGGCAACGTCGTTGCGAATACCTACACGCTGAATTTTTCGTTTGGTTCCGGGATCGCCGTCGCAGGCGCGGGTTTTCTCCTGAATAACGAGATGGACGATTTCGTCGCCAAGCCCGGCGTGGCGAACGCCTTCGGCATGCTGGGCGGCGACGCGAATACCGTGTCGGCGGGCAAGCGGCCGCTGAGTTCGATGACGCCCGTCATCGTGTTCGACGGCGAGTCGCCCTGGTTTGCAACCGGCAGCCCGGGCGGCAGCCGGATTATTACGACTGTGCTGCAGATGATCGTGAACGTCATCGATCACGGCATGAACCTGTCCGAAGCAACGGCTGCACCGCGGATGCACCACCAGTGGTACCCGGACGTCCTGCAACTGGAGTCGGGGTTCAGCCCCGACACGATCCGCCTGTTGCGCGCGCGCGGACACCAGGTCGAGGAGTCGCGAGCGTCCATGGGCAGCATCCAGGCTGTCGGGCTTAGTCAAGGCGTCTATCTCGGCGTGTCGGACACGAGGCGTCCCAATGCCGCAAGCGCCGGGCCCGGTTCCGGGTTGTGACCGAGCCGCAAACGACGATCTCTCCCGGAGCCCGCCGCTACGCGATGGTCATACTGGCCATCGTCTACATGTTCAATTTCGTAGACCGCCAGATCCTGGCGATCCTGCTGCCCTCGATCCGCAATGAATTCGGTGTCAGCGACACGTATCTCGGCTTCCTGTCCGGAACCGCGTTCGCGCTGTTCTACGTGACGCTCGGCATTCCGATTGCGCAGTACGCCGACCGCCACAATCGGCGCAACCTTATCGCGTTGTCGGTCGCGCTCTGGAGCGGCATGACGGCCGTGTCGGGACTGGCGGCGAACATCTGGCACCTGACGCTTGCACGAATCGGCGTTGGTGTCGGTGAGGCCGGCTGCAGTCCGGCGGCGCACTCGATGATTGCGGACTATTTCCCGCCCGAGAAACGCTCGACGGCGATGGGCTTCTACACGCTCGGCATTTCGGCCGGCATCATGCTCGCGTACCTGGCGGGCGGCTGGGTGGCACAGAATATCGGCTGGCGCGAAGCGTTTTTCGTCGTCGGCCTGCCGGGCCTGCTGCTCGCCCTGGTCGTCTGGACCACGGTCAGGGAACCGGTCAGGGGCGAGTCCGAGCAGCGCCGCGCAGGACATGTCCAGCCCGGCTTCATCGAGGTGCTGCGCTTCCTCGTTGCGCGCCGCTCGTTTCTGCACATGTCCGTGGCGGCGGGTCTGTCGGCATTTGCCGGTTACGCGGTCATCAGCTTCCTGCCGAGCTTCCTGGTCCGCAGCTTCGGCATGGACGTGGCGACACTCGGTCGCTGGCTCGGCCTGATCCTGGGTATCGCGGGCGGCGCGGGATTCTTTCTCGGTGGCTATGTCGCCGACCGCTTCGGCAATCGCTCGCGCCGCAAGGCCCTGAGATTCATCGCGGTCACGATCCTGCTGACCGCGTTCCTGCAGGTGTTCATGTTTCTGGCGAGTTCCTGGCTGGTATGCCTGCTGCTGTTCATCGTCCCGGCCGCGACCGCCAACGTTTACCTGGCGCCCGTGCTTGCGCAGACCCAGAGTCTCGTTGCGCTGCGCATGCGAGCCGTGGCTTCCGCGATCGTCCTGCTCGTGATCAACGTAATCGGCCTCGCGCTGGGTCCCTGGATTGCGGGCATGATCAGCGACGCACTCGAGCCGTCATTTGGCGTGCAATCGATGCGTTACGCATTGTTGCTCGTGACTGTCATCGTGCTGCCGTGGGCGGCATTCCATTACTTGCGGGCCGGTCGCACGATCGACGCCGATCTCGACCGCGCCACAGAAGCCGACTGAGTCGCGCGTTCAGACTGCGCGCAGATACCAGTCGAAATCGAGTTCGCTGATGATGTTGTGGAAACGCTGGCTTTCGGCACGGCGATTCCGGGCGTAGTAGCGGCAGTAATCCTCGCCAAGATAATTCGGCAGGATCGTGCTGCTTTCGAACAGGTCGATGGCCGCGTCCCAGCGGGTGGGGATCCTCACCTGCGGCACCACCTCGCCATGTTGCGGCACCATCGGCTCAGGCTCGATCCGGTTGACGAGGCCATGATGCACGCCGGCCATCACGATCGCCGTCACCAGGTAGGGGTTGGCGTCCGCGCCCGCCGGCCGGTGTTCGATGCGCAGGTTGTCCGCGTCCGACTCCGGTATGCGCAGCGACACGACGCGGTGGTTGACGCCCCAGTTGGGCTCGACCGGCGCGAACATGTCGGGTCGCAGGCGTCGGTAGGAGTTGGCATTGGGAGAGTTGATCGCCGTCGTCTCGGCCATGGTCACCTGCAGGCCGCCGACCGCGTGCCGCAATTCATCCGAGAACGGCGGCCTGGCGAGGTCGTCCTTGCCGCGAGAGAAAAAATTCCTGCCGTCGCTGTCGACCAGGCTCAGGTGAATATGCAGGCCACTGCCCGCGCTTTCCTCGAAAGGCTTGGCCATGAAGCACGCGACGTAACCATGCTTGCGGGCCGCCGCCTTGATCGCGCGCTTCAGCAGGACGGCATGGTCGCAGGCAAGCACGGGGTCCGCGATGTGTCTCAGGTTGATTTCGTACTGGCCCTGCGCGTACTCGGAGATCGCGGAGTCGGCCGGAATGTTCTGCGCATCGCAGTAATCGTAGACATCGTTCAGGAAATCCTCGATTTCCCACAGGTCGTCCGGATGGTAGACCTGGACGCCTGGCTGCAGCCGGCGCGTACCGGGCACGTGCGGTACGGCGGGGGTCGGCGCATCGGCGCTGCCGTCGAGCAGGTAAAACTCGAGTTCGGTTGCCATGACCATCGTGAGCCCCATGTCCTGTAGCGGCCGCATGGCGCGCTCCAGCACGGTGCGAGGATCCGCGAAAAACGGTTGGCCATCCTCGCCGTAGCTGCGAAACAGCGCCTGCCCCATGGGGCGACTCGACCAGGGTATGGGCGCGATGCTGCCGGGGACGAGATACGCCGGGATGTCCGGATCCCCGTCGTCTTCGCCGTAGGGGATGCCGGACACGGTCTCGCCGAGGCCGGTCAGCAGGGGAACGCCGCCACAGAACGTGAACCCACCCCTGCACACGCTCTCGAAGTCGCCCGGACGTACGCGCTTGCCTTTCAGGATGCCGCTGGCATCAGCGATCAACAGCTCCATCATCTCGAAATCGCCGAATTTTTGTTGCGTGGCCTCGAGTTCCGCGAGCAGTGCGTCCTTATTTGTCATGCGGGCTTCCGTCAGTCATGGTCGCGAGAGAATGTTCGATTTGGCGAGCGACCGCAACCTTGCTGTGCTACCATAATATGAAATCAGGCACCACAATATGGAATTTCTATGCGCGAGCATACGCCGCCCCAGGGCGCGCAGGCCGCTTTGAGAGCTTTGCGCCTGCTGAAACTGTTTACACCGGAGCAGCCGGATCTGCATCTGGCTGAAATCAGCCAGCGGGCGGGGCTGAACAAGACCACCGCACACCGGTTGCTGCAGGCGCTGACCAGCGAGGCGCTGCTGGATCGCAACCCGGGCAGCGGGGCATACCGGCTCGGCCCGGCGCTCATGGCGCTCGGCGTGCAGGCGCTGGCATGCAATGGCCTGCGTCTCAAGGCGCGCCCGCTCCTCAAGCGGCTTGCCGAGGACACGGGCGAAACGGCCACGCTCGAAGTCCAGGTAGATGACATGATGCTCATCCTGGACGAGGTCACGGGCGGGCGGTTCCTGGGCGCGGGCGGCAATGTCGGCACGCGCTGGCCGCTGCACGCGACCTCCACCGGCAAAGCACTGCTCGCTTACGACGCGCTGGCCGTGAGCCAGCTCGCCGAATCGTTACCGGCGCTGACGCCCAGGACCATAACGGCGCGCACGGATCTCGAGTCGCAGCTCGTGGAAGTGCGCGCGCGAGGTTATGCCGAGACGATCGACGAACTCGAGGATGGGTTCACCGGGGTCGGCACGGTAGTCCGGGGAACCGATGGCGAAGTCCTCGCCGCAATCTCGGTGTGCGGACCTACCCAGCGCATGTCGGCCGAGCGCCGTGCCCGTCTCGGCGCGACGCTGTGCAAGGCTGCGCAGACGCTGCAGCCGGGCGCCTGAGAGGGGAATTCGGATGTTGGCAACAGCCCCCAGCCCGATTGAAGGGGATCGCCGCGCTGCGGTATCGCGTCCCGCGACGATCGCGAAGGGCGTGGCATGGCTGTTGCTGTTGTCCCTCGCATGGCCGCCGTCATCGGCCTCTGCACTCGAGCTCGAGGTGCCGGACGTCGGGCTCGCCGGGGTACCGCTGGAATATCGTGCCAGCGGGGCGGAAGCCGGGGCCGAGCTGGTCCTGAGCATCGCGGGCGAACGGCACGTCGCGATCGCGGACGCGGACGGCGCCGCGACATTCGCCGATGTGGCCGTCGCGCAACCGGGTATCGTTGCCGTCGTGCTGGCGAGCGGCGGGCAGCGCCTCGAACGCGACCTGCGGGTAGTGCCGGGCTGGGTATCGGTCCTGCCGGCCGTGATCGCGATTGCGATTGCGCTGCTGTTGCGCAACGTCATTCCGGCGCTGATGCTCGGGCTCTGGGTCGGCGCGACGGCGCTGCAATCGTTTTCGTTGCGCGGCGCGGGCCAGGGGCTGCTCGACAGTTTCCAGGTGTTCGTGGCGCAGGCGATCGCCGATTTCGACCGCGCGTCCATCATCCTGTTTACGATGATGATCGGCGGCATGGTCGGCATCATCACGCGCAACGGCGGCATGGCCAGTGTCGTCAAGGCAATCGTGAGCAGGGCGAAAACAGCGGTTGGCGGCCAGGTGGCGGTCTGGCTCATGGGCCTGATGATCTTCTTCGACGATTACAGCAACACACTCGTCGTCGGCAACACCGCGCGGTCGCTGACCGACCACCTGATGATATCGCGCGAGAAACTGGCGTATATCGTCGACTCGACCGCCGCGCCCGTTGCGTGTCTCGCGGTCATCACCACCTGGATCGGTTACCAGATCGGCCTGATCGACCAGGCGCTGGAGTCCATCGCCGGCCTGCAGGACGTGCAGGCCTACTCGGTCTTCATGCATTCGATTCCTTACAGTTTCTACCCGATCCTGGCCATCGTGTTCGTCCTGATGGTCGCGGCGAGCGGACGGGATTTCGGGCCGATGCTCGCGGCTGAACAGCGTGCGCGCCGCGGACAGGTAAAACCCGAGTCCGCCCAGGCCCTGCCGTCGATCCGGGGCGATGAACTGAAACCCAAAAGCAAGATTCCATTGCGAACGATCAACGCATTCGTGCCCATACTCGCGCTGGTGATCGCACTGGCGGCGAGCCTGTTCCTGTTGGGCGAAGGGACGACCCTCGTTCAGATTCTCGAGACCACCCGTCCCTACCAGGCCATGATGTACTCGTCGCTGATCGGCGTGCTGGTCGCGGCGCTCATGACGATCGGGCAGCGCATCCTGACACTCGACGAAACCGTCGACGCCTGGTTCGGCGGCGTTCGCGCGACGCTGTTCGGCATGATTATTCTCGTCCTTGCATGGTCGCTGTCCGACCTTACGGCCTCACTGAACACGGCTGCCTACCTCGTTACGCTGCTCGCGGGCAGCTTGCCCGTGGCGCTGATTCCGGCGCTGGTGTTCATGCTCGCGGCGATGACCGCGTTCACGACGGGCACGAGCTGGGGCACAATGGCAATCCTGATGCCGTTGATCGTGCCGTTGAGCTGGGCGGTCATGAACGTGAGCGGTGTCGCTGACGCCAGCGGCATGCATATCCTCTACTCGGCGGTTGCCTGCTGCCTCGCCGGCGCGGTCTGGGGGGATCACTGCTCGCCGATTTCGGATACGACGGTATTGTCGTCCGTAGCGAGCGGCTGCGATCACATCGAACATGTGCGTACGCAGCTGCCGTATGCCCTGCTGGTCGGCGTGGTTGGCCTGCTGGTCGGCACCATACCTGCGGGTTTCGGTGTGCCGCCATGGTTGTCAGTGCTGGTCGGCATCATGGTGCTGGGTAGCTTATTGCGCGTCTTCGGCAGGCGCGCCGGAGTCCATTGATATGAGCCGCAAACCTATAGTCGGCGTGCCTTCCGACCGGCGAATGGTCGGGATCCATCCATTTCACATGGTCGGTGAGAAGTACCTCAACGCGTTGCTTCATGCATCGGACGTTTTGCCGGTGATGACGCCCGCGCTGGCGGATGACCTGGACCTGGACGATCTTCTCGAGCGCTTCGATGGTATCTTCCTTACGGGCAGCTATTCCAATGTCGAACCGCGCCATTACAACGGGGAGCCCAGCGAGGCCGGCACGCTGCATGACCCGCATCGCGACGCCGTAACGCTGCCGCTGACGCGTCTCGCGCTCGAGAAGGGCGTGCCGATCCTGGCGGTCTGCCGCGGATTCCAGGAATTGAACGTCGCGCTCGGCGGGTCCTTGCACCAGAAGGTCCACGAGGTACCGGGGTATCATAATCATCTCGAGAACAAGGACGATCCGCTCGAGGTTCAGTATGGGCCGTCGCATCCCGTGACGCTTGTCGATGGCGGAATGTTGCGCAAGCTCATGGGCAGGGAGACCGTGATGGTCAATTCGCTGCATGCGCAGGGCGTTGCCAGGCTGGCGAAAGGCGTCAGCGTCGAGGCCATCGCCGACGACGGCCTGATAGAGGCTTTCCGGGTGGACGCAGTACCGGGTTTTGCGCTGGCGGTGCAGTGGCACCCCGAGTGGCAGGCCATGAACAACGATTTCTCAAAAGTAATTTTCAAGGCGTTCGGTGATGCGTGCCGCGCACGCGCCCGACAAAGACAGGTGTAACGTGAGTAATGATCAGATATTCCAGCCATGGCTGAAAGAACGTCGTATCGAGGATGTCGAGGCATTCGTGCCCGACATGGCAGGCTCCGCGCGTGGCAAGGTTTTGCCGGCTGCGAAGTTCGGGCACGGCGAAATGAAAATGCCGGAAGCAATTTTTTCGCAGACCATTTCGGGGCATTACACGGAGGATCGACACAATCTCGAAGACCGGGACATGATCCTCGTGGCGGACCCGAAGTCGCTGCGGCCGGTCCCGTGGGCTACCGATCCGGCTGCCTCGGTTTTTGTCGACTGTTATCACAAGGACGGCACCGCCGTTAAACAGTCGCCGCGTGCCGTACTCCGGAACGTGCTGTCCAAGTTCGAGGAGCGCGGCTGGACCCCGGTCGTCGCACCCGAGGTCGAGTTCTACCTGCTGAGCCCGCACTCCGACCCGAATGAGGAAGCGGAGCCGCCGGAGGGCAGGCTCGGCTGGACAGAGTGGTCCAGGCAGCCCTACAGCATCGATACGATGAACGATTTCGATCCGTTCATTAACGACGTCTATGCATTTTGTGAGGAGCAGCAGGTCTACATCGATACGCTGTCGCAGGAAATGGGCCCCGCGCAATTCGAGATCAATTTCCTGCATGGCGATGCCGTCGATCTCGCGGACCAGGTATTCCTTTTCAAGCGGACCGTGCGCGAGGCGGCCATACGCCACAAGATGCGTGCGACCTTCCTGGCGAAACCGATGGAAGACGAGGCTGGCAGCGCGCTGCACGTGCATCAGAGCGTGGTGGACAAGGACGGCAATAACGTCTTCTCGAATCCGGACGGTACGGCGAGCGATCTGTTTTCAGGCTTTTTGGGCGGGTTACAGCGCTACATGCCGGAAGCAATGCTGATTTTTGCGCCGTATGTGAACTCCTATCGGCGCTTCCTGAATCCGGACGCGTCACCGGTCAACCTGGCGTGGGCCGTTGATAACCGTACGGTCGGTCTGCGCGTGCCGGACTCCGCGCCGGAAGCGCGCCGCATCGAGAACCGGCTGGCGGGCTCCGACGTGAATCCATACCTCGTGATCGCGGCATCGCTGGCATGCGGTTACCTCGGCATGGTCGAGGGGCTCAAGCCTACGCCCGCGATCCAGGGCAGCGCTTACGGCGGGCCATTCGGCCTGCACAGGCATGTGTATTCGGCCATTGAAGCTCTGCGCGACAGCGTGGCGATGCGCAGCATGCTGGGCGATGAGTTCGTCGATTTGTATACCGCGCTGAAAATCAACGAGTACATGGAATTTCACGAGATCATCACGCCGTTCGAGCGTGAAACCCTGATGTTCAACGTTTAACGGCAATTGATTACTGGTGGCCCTGACCGGGCCGCAGAGGTGGACTATGGCAGCAATTGAAAAACTCGGACGCACGGAATGGCAGGAGCTCGACAGGCAGCACCACCTGCATCCGTTCACGGATCACAAGGACCTTTACAACAAACGGTCCAGGATCATCACGCGTGCGGAAGGCGTCTACATATTCGACGCGGACGGCAACAAGATCCTCGACGGCATGTCGGGTCTCTGGTGCGTCAATGCCGGCTACGGCCGACAGGAAATCATCGATGCGGCAACCGCGCAGATGAAGGAGCTGCCGTACTACAACAACTTCTTCCAGTGTGCGCACCCGCCGTCGATCGAACTCGCGGCTGCGCTCGGCGAGGTCAGCCAGCCGCACCTCAACCGGGTGTTTTTCACCGGGTCCGGATCGGAATCGAACGATACGATCGTACGCATGGTGCGAACCTACTGGGACCTCATGGGTCAGCCGCAGCGACACACGATCATCAGCCGCAAGAACGCTTATCACGGGTCGACCGTGGCAGCGGCAAGTCTCGGTGGCATGCAGGCGATGCACAAGCAGAGCGGGCTGCCGATACCCGGCATCGTGCACGTCGAGCAGCCGCACTGGTTCGGCAGCGACCACAGCATGTCCCGCGAGGAATTCGGGATCTGGGCTGCGCGTTCGATCGAGGACAAGATACTGGAACTGGGTGCGGAGAAAGTCGCCGCGTTCATCGGTGAGCCGATCCAGGGAGCCGGTGGTGTGGTCGTCCCGCCGGAAACCTACTGGCCTGAAGTGCAGCGAATCTGTGACAAGTACGGCATCCTGCTGATCTCCGACGAGGTGATCACGGGATTCGGCAGGCTCGGTGCCTGGTTCGGCGCGGACTACTTCGGAACGCGCCCGGATTTCATGCCGTTTGCGAAGGGCGTGTCATCCGGATACCTGCCGCTCGGTGGCGTGTATGTCAGCGATCGCGTCGCCGATGTGCTGATCAACCAGGCGGGCGAATTTTTCCACGGATACACCTATTCGGGTCATCCGGTTGCCTGCGCTGTCGGATTGGCCAATATCCGGATCCTGAAGCGGGAAAAACTGATCGAACGGATCCGTGACGATATCGGTCCTTATCTGCAGGAACGCTGGCACTCGCTTGCCGATCATCCGCTCGTGGGCGAAACCCGCATGGTGGGTCTGATGGGCGCACTCGAACTCGTGAAGAACAAGGAAACACTGGAGCGTTTCCCCGGGAAACAGGGCGTCGGAACACAGTGTCGCGATCTCCTGATCGAGACCGGCCTGTGCATGCGCGCTGTCGGCGACACGATCATCTGCGCGCCACCGTTCGTGCTGACGCACGCAGAGGCCGACGAACTCGTCGAGAAGGCGCGTATCGCGCTCGACAAAACGCAGAAAGCCATCGGCCAGTGACGGACCCGGGCGACAGGGCGACCGATCTCGCGATCACGCGGCAGTCGCTGTATGGCACGACATCCGAGCCGACGTACTCGGGTGTCGTGTCGTTCATGCGTCGCAAATACACGCGCGACCTGGCGGGCGTCGATGTTGCCGTGACGGGCATTCCGCTCGATACGGCGACGTCGAACCGGCCCGGTGCGCGCTTCGGGCCGCGCGCAATTCGCGCGGCGTCGGCGATGCTGGCGTGGGAGCGCCCTTACGGCATGGCGTTCGATCCTTTCGACAGGCTGGCGGTGGCGGACTACGGCGACTGCGTTTTCGACTACGGGCGCCAGTCGGCGGCACCGGACGCGATCGAAGCACATGTTGCTGCCATTCTCGATGCCGGCAGTGCGGTGCTCTCGCTCGGCGGTGACCACTTCGTGAGCTATCCCATCCTGAAAGCACACGCGGCCAGGTTCGGTGCGCCGTTGTCGCTGCTGCATTTTGACGCGCACAGTGACACCTGGCCGGATGATCAAGGCCGCGTCGATCATGGCACGATGTTTTACCAGGCGGCGAGGCAGGGGCTCATCGATCCCGAGACCTCCGTGCAGATCGGGCTGCGCACCACCAATCACGACACCCTGGGTTTCAACATCATTGATGCGCCGCGTGTTCACGAGATCGGCATTGCGGCCGTTATCGAAGAAGCCCGGGCGTACCTCGGCGAGCGGCCCGTGTACCTGACTTTCGATATCGACTGCCTGGATCCGGCGTTCGCGCCGGGGACCGGTACCCCGGTGTGTGGCGGGCTGACGACGCACCAGGCATTGTCGATCCTGCGTGGCCTCGCGGGAATCAAGCTTGTCGGCATGGATGTTGTGGAGGTTGCCCCGGCTTACGACAGCGCCGAGATAACGGCGGTCGCCGCCGCGCATGTTGCCATGGAGATGCTCTACCTTTTTGCGAACCGATGACGCAGCTGATCGCCTCAGAGCATGTGCGTTCGTATTACGCCGCAACCGCCAAACCGGATCTGCGGTATCCGCGTCTCGAAGGCGATTCGCGGGCCGATATCGTCGTCGTTGGCGGTGGATTCACCGGTGTGTCGGCAGCACTCTTTCTCGCGGAACGTGGTTACGACGTCGCGCTGGTCGAGGCACATCGTATCGGCTGGGGCGCCACGGGACGAAATGGTGGACAGCTGATCGATGGTTTCGTCACACCCGGCAAGTTGCGGCAACGGTTTGGCGACGACGCCGAAACGGTGGGTTACGAGATGGGGCTCGAGTGCCGCGAGATTGTCCTCGAGCGAATCGCAAGGTATCGAATCGACTGCGACCTGAAATTCGGCTACCTCGATGTCGCGGTGACGGACAGGGAGATGCGCGCGCTCGAATCGTTTTACGAGTCGCGACTGGCGCGAGGCTATCCGCACCCGCTGGAGCTCGTGTCGAAGGCAGATATGCCGAAGTACCTGGGCTCGGACTATTACCTGGGTGGCGGCGTCAACATGGGCAATGGTCACCTGCATCCCCTGAACCTGTGTGCCGGAGAAGCGGCGGCAGCAGCCGGGCTCGGCGCGCGGATCCATGAGCAGTCCCCGGTCCTCGAGGTCATTCACGGTGAATCGCCTCGCGTGGTCACCGCAGACGGTGTCATCCGGGCCGGCAAGGTTCTGCTGGCCGGCAATGCGTATCTCGGGCGGACTGTGCGGGCACTGCGCGGCAAAGTCATTCCCGCGGGTAGCTTCGTCATGGCGACCGAGCCGCTGGATGCAGCACTGGCCAGTGCGCTCATTCCGCTCGACATGGCGTGTTGCGAGGAAAGAATCGGGCTCAATTACTTCCGGCTGTCTCCGGACAAGCGCCTGCTGTTCGGCGGCATGTGCAACTACCTCGGCCTCGAGCCGCGCAGCATAGAGGCGGCGCTGCGGCCAGGGATGCTGGACATATTTCCGCAATTGTCGGGCGCGCGCGTCGATTTCGAGTGGGGCGGCAATATCGGTATCAGCGTCAACCGCATTCCGCAGTTCGGCCGTATTGCGCGCAACACTTACTATGCGCAGGGCTGGTCCGGACACGGGCTCGCGCCCACGCATCTTGCGGGCAAATTGCTGGCTGACGTCGTTGCGGGCGACTCGGAGCGCTTCGACCTGTTCGCGCGTGTCCGGCACTTACGCATTCCGGGTGGCAAATGGCTGGCGAACCCGGTGCTTGCGCTCGGGATGCTCTATTACCGGGTCAGGGAACTGCTCTGAAGTTCATGCCGGCGCCTTGGCCTCGCCGGGCAGGAACACCGCAACGATCATGTCCGTTATATCGTCGAGCGTCTTGTCATCGTTCGTGTCGATGTCGCTCGACTGGCGGAGTTCGTTGCCCAGCGCGAGCAGGCCGCCGGAAACGAGCCGAATCATGTTGAACAGCAGCCGCGGGTTGCCGGGCGGGGCAATGCCGAGCGCCTGCAACTCCTCGATCAGCTCGAAGGTCGCCTGGAAAAATGGCCGCAGGTGCGTTTCGATCAGCCAGTCGAGGCGCGGATTCGGATAGCTCGCTTCCTGTACCATCACCTTGTGCAGCGCCGGCTGGCTCCTCGCGTAATAGACGTACGCGCGAATCAGGGATGCGAACCGCTGCTTGGGACATTCGTGTTGGTGCTGTTCAAGCGACGCCGCGAGGGAACGTCGAAAATCGCGGAAAACCTTGTCGGCGGCCGCCTGCCACAACTGATCCTTGTTCTTGAAGTGGTACGTGATCAGCGGATGGTGCACACCGGCGCGTTCGGCGATGTCGCGCGTGGACGTGCCCTTGAATCCGTTCTCGGAAAACGCCTCGAGCGCCGCCTCGAGCAGCTTCTGCTGCGTGACGATGCTGCGCTGCTGCTGTTTGCGCCTGGACTTTTCCGATGCTGCGGAGGTCGACTGTGTCAATTTCCTGACCGCTAAAAAAAGGAATCCCGCTGAGAATAGCGGGATTCCTTAATTTGGTCCAATTTGGAAAGCTTGGTCAATTATTCCAGTGCGAACATCATCCTGACGCCCGCGCGCTTTTCGACCACCCGGCCATTTTCGACGATCGGTTCGAACTCCCACTTTTCGACGGCCCGGAGCGCGGCATCTACGAAAACTTCACCCGGCTCCGACTCGCGGATCTCGATGTCCTTGACGGTACCGTCGGTTGCGACCGTGAACAGGACATCGACCCAGCCCGACTGGTTGCGCCGCTGGGCCGAGCGCGGGAATTTCGGGGCGACGTAACGGGTGCGGTTCAGGGCCGCGATACTGACCGGCAGAGGATCTGCCGATACTGCGGTCTGCGGAGGCGCTGCAACAGTCGCGGCATCCCTCGTTTGTGCCTGCTGCGGCGCCGGGGCCGGCGAGACCATGGCGCTGTCAGCGCCAGGCACAGCAACGGCTGCGGCCGCTGCGGCGAGCGGTTGTCCGGTCTGCGGCTCATCCTGCCCGGATTGCGGCTCAGCCTGCCCGGATTGGGACCCAGCCTGCGCGTTTTGCGACGCAGCCTGAACTTCGGCAGCGCGTGCCTTTTCCTCGGCTGCGACCTTCGCCTCTGCGGCTTCCTTCGCGCGGCGCTGTTCGGCCGCGATGCGCTCGGCTTCAGCCTGCGCTTCAGCAGCGCGCTGTTCCTCGGCCAGGCGACGTCGTTCCGCCGCGGCGCGCTGTTCTGCGGCGACTGCGTCCCGCGCCGACTGCAGCGCTGCAGCAGTCGCGACGAGTTCCGCATTGGCGGGGTCGATCGCCCGAACGTCTTTGAGCAATGCGCCGGCCTGGTCGAAATTACCGGTATCGATTTCAGCGCGCGCCTGCAGTACGAGCTTGTTGGCAACCACTGACAGCCCCTGGCGTGCAGCGACATTGCCGGGATCGTTGGACAGGACGAGCTCGAAGTAATAGCGCGCGTTGTCGTTTGCCGGCCTCAACAGGTCGCCTTCTTCGAGGCGCGCATTGGCCAGTGCGAGGACTTCGTCGGCGCGTTGTTCACTGCGGGCCGTGCTCAGCTCTTCTCTGACCGCGACAATCTCGGTGTCGTCATTGAGGCCAAGCGCCGCGGCAGCCGCGAGCAGGCTGGCGGCATCCTCGAAGCGCGTTTCGCGTATCGCTGCGCGCGCATCGGTCAGGAAGCCACGCAACTGCATCTGGGACAGTTGTGCTTTCAGGAAGGGCAGTCTTGCGTTGTCCGGGTCGGCCAGCGCGACGCGTCGCAGCGCGGCGTCGGCGTCGTCGATTCTCGACTCGAGCAGCGCGGTTTCGGCCAAGCTCAGCGCCTGCAGCAGCACCGCGTCGAGCTCCGCCGCGGTGATTGCGTTGTTCGGGTCGGCCTCGAGCGCTTCGATGTACAACTCGATCGCGTTGCTGCCGAGCGGGTTGAAGATCTGGCCGGCGTCTCTCGCGAGCCTCGCTTCCTCGAGCATCGACGCGACGTCAGGCGAGGCGGGGGCTTTGGCTGGTGCGCCGAAGTCGAGGCTGGTTTCGGTGATCGAGACCCGGCTGTCCATGTCGTCCGCGGGGGGCGTTGCCTCTTCGGAACCCCCGGTGAACCAGAATACGCCGGCGATGGCCGCGATGATCGCGACCGCGCCAATGCCGATGACCCTGGTGTTGCGCAATATCGAGCCGCCGCCGGAAGCAGGCGCCGACACGGTCGTTTCTGCTGCGCCCTGCGCAGCGGATTCCTTTCGAGCCGACAGCTTGCGGCCGACCGAGTCGATCAGTCCCGTGACGGTTTCCGTGAAGCCACCATCGTCCTCGAACGCCGAAGACAGGCCATCCTGGACGGGCGACCCGAGCGGTGGGTCCTTTTTCGCAGGCGCGGGAGCAGGCTGTTTCGGCGTCGCGACCGGCTTTGCGGGCGCGGGCGGTTTGCTTCGGTCGGTGACCTGGCCTTTCGGCGGGGGCGCCGGTTTCGGCGTCGGTTTGGCCGGAGCGGCAGGCTTTGCTGCCGTTGGTGCTGGCGTCGGCTTTGCGGCCGGCTTAGGAGCCGGGGTCGGCTGCGGTCTTGCCGGCGCCGAAGCGCCGCTGATCTTGAATGCGGAATCCGGCGCTTCGAGGTGATGCTTGACCGACGCCTCGACGGCCAGTCGTGCCCGACCGGGCGAGACCGGTTTCAGCAGGAAGCGATAGACCTTGCCGCGATTGATCAGGTCCATCAGCATTTCGCCGTCGTCGCGGCGGCCCGCGACGATCGACACGAGCCGGGGCGAGCCCTTGCGGAGATGCAAGGTCAGTTGCTCGACCTTTTCGCCGACCATGGCCGCGTCAACGACGGCGACGCCGGTCTTTTGCTTGCGGATGATTTCTTCGGCCTGCGCCAGCGTGTTCGCGTAATGCACCGCGTGTGTACCACGCGTGGATTCCTTGATGGTGGCGAGGAACTCCTGGTCCTTGGTCAGGACGAGAACGTTGACCGACTGCGCGCCGATCGCGGACGCCGTGCCGACTTTCTTCGGGTCCAGCGCCGGCATGCGCCCGGTGCCGTCGCTGATGATCGTGGAGCCGTTTTCAGAGGTCTCCATGATGATATGTTCGCCGGTCGAAATATCGAGATTGGCGGCGGTATCGTTGGCCGACTCGGCGAGGGCCATGAGGCGCATTTGCCGCGTGGCGTTGTCGACGAGCTTCTGCAGTGCATCGCCCGTGACGTTGCCGCGCACGACCTGGAACACCTCTTCGTCGCCGACGAGCGCTTCGACGCCCTGGTCGTTATTTCCGGCAAGCAGGATACCGATGGTGTCCGGAGACCGTTTCTTCGCTTCGCGCAAGGCTTCGAGGCCGCTCATGCCGGGGAGTTTCTGCGCGGAAATCATGACGTTGATCGGTGTTGCGACGAGCGTGTTCAGTGCTTCGGAACCGGTTGTGGCGCAATGCACGGTGTAACGGTCGCTGAAGCCAGAACTGAGCAGGTCCAGCGTGCTTTGCTCGCTGTGCAGCAACAATACCTGTGTCTTGAATTGGTCAAGCGGCACTTCGCGTCCTCCAGAGACTTATGTCTAATCGCATGCCCGGTCCTTTCTTCGATTGGAGTATATCCGCGGGTTTTCGCGCATTAGTCATATTGCCGGCATCTGAGCGAAAATCTGTGACACGTCGCACAGTCAAAGTGCCGTTTGCGTCACGTTTGCCCCGCAGGGGACGGGCGGGCCGGCAAGGCGCCGCCAGTGCCGGGTCCGGCCACCGGCGGGTCGCCGGGAGAGATCGAAGATTTCAGTCGCGTTTGCCGCGCGTTCGCACTTCTTCGAGCAATGTCTGCAGCGCATCGTCGAAGGATGTCACCTGCTGCTGCTTGGATCCGAGGCGACGTATCGCGACACTGCGGTTTTCCAGCTCGCGCTGGCCGACTGCGAACAGGACCGGCACCTTCGCGACACTGTGCTCGCGCACCTTGTAGGAAATTTTTTCATTCCGGAGATCGGCTTCGGCGCGCAAACCGGCGTCGCGCATCGCGGCCACGAGTTCCTCGGCATAGTCGTTTGCGTCGGACGTGATCGTGAGCACCTTGACCTGCACCGGGGCCAGCCACAGCGGCAGGTTGCCGGCATGATGCTCGATGAGTATCCCCATGAACCGCTCGATGGATCCGAACATGGCGCGATGCAACATCACCGGCAGGTGCTTGTTGCCATCCTCGCCGATGTAGGTGGCACCCAGACGTCCGGGCATGTTGAGGTCAACCTGCAGCGTGCCGCACTGCCAGTCGCGGCCGATGGCGTCGCGCAGCACGAACTCGAGTTTCGGCCCGTAGAAAGCACCCTCGCCAGGATTGCGCGTGTACTCGAGGCCGCCCGCATCGAGGGCTTTCAGCAGTGCCTGTTCGGCCTGGTCCCAGACCGCGTCTTCGCCGACGCGAACGGGCGGTCTGTCGGCGAACTTGATGCGGACATCGTCGAAACCGAAATCCCGGTAGATACCGAGGATCAGGTTGCAGACGGCGATCGACTCGTCGGTGATCTGTTCCGGCGTGCAGAAGATGTGCGCATCGTCCTGCGTGAATGCGCGAACGCGCATCATGCCGTGCAGCGCCCCGGACGGTTCGTAACGATGGCACTTGCCGAATTCGGCAAGCCGTACAGGCAGGTCCCGATAGCTGGTGATGCCCTGCTTGAATACCTGGACGTGACCCGGGCAATTCATCGGCTTGATGGCGAACATGCGGCCGTCGACGGTCTGCGACGTAAACATGTTGTCGCCGAAGGAGTCCCAATGGCCCGACGCTTCCCACAGCGAGCGCGACACGACCTCCGGCGTATTGATTTCCTGGTAGCCGGCGGCGTTCTGCCGGCGTCGCATGTAGTCGATCAGGGACTGGAACACGGCCCAGCCCTTCGGGTGCCAGAATACGGCGCCGGGCGCCTCTTCCTGGAAATGAAACAGGTCCATGACGCGGCCGAGGCGTCGATGGTCGCGTTTCTCGGCCTCCTCGAGCAGGTGCAGGTACTGTCGCAGCTGCTTGTCATTGGACCAGGCCGTGCCGTAAATGCGCTGCAGCATCTCGTTCGACGAGTCGCCGCGCCAGTAGGCGCCGGAGACGCGCGTCAGTTTGAAGGCCTTGCCGAGCTTGCCCGTCGAGGGCAGGTGCGGACCGCGGCAGAGGTCGATGAATTCGCCCTGGCGATAGAGCGTGATGTCCTCGGCTGACGGGATGCTCTCGATGATCTCGGCCTTGTAGGCCTCGCCGATCCCGCGGAAAAAGTCCGCCGCCTTGTCGCGCTGCCAGACTTCGCGTTCGATCCGCTCGTCGCGGTCGACGATTTCCTGCATGCGTGCCTCGATGGTCTCGAGATCGGCATCCGTGAAAGGCTCCTTGCGCGAGAAATCGTAGTAGAAGCCGTTCTCGATCGCGGGACCGATCGTCACCTGGGTCTCGGGCCACAGTTCCTTGACCGCTTCGGCGAGTACGTGCGCGGCGTCGTGACGCAGCAATTCGAGGCCATCCTCGGAATCCCTGGTCAGGATCTCGACGCTAGCGTCGTCATCGATCTCGCGGGTCAGGTCCCACAGGGCGCCGTTGACGCGCACCGCAACGGCATCACGCGCAAGGCTCTTGCCAATGCTTAAGGCGATTTCGGCGCCGCTCGTGGCGGCATCAAACTGACGCTCGGAACCGTCAGGCAGGGTAATTTTCGGCATTTGTCGAACTGATGGTGATGGATCGGATCCGGGCCAGTCGGCCCGGCGCGGTATTGTACGCGAATTGCGGCAGTTCGCGTACAATACCGGCCCTTCCAGCTCAATCCTGATTCATTCGATGAACGATAACCAGACGCGGGACTTCATCCGCAAGATCATTGACGAGGACCTTGCGTCCGGCAAGCACGCCGAAATCGTGACCCGCTTCCCGCCGGAGCCCAACGGCTACCTGCACGTTGGCCATGTCATGGCCATCTGCCTCGATTTCGGCGTAGCCGAGGAGACCGGCGGCCGCACGTTCCTGCGCCTCGACGATACGAATCCAGGCAAGGAAAGTCCCGAATACGTGCAGGCGATCAAGGATGACGTTCACTGGCTGGGATTCGACTGGGGCGACCGACTCACGCATGCCTCGGACTATTTCGACCGTCTCCATGAGGCGGCGATCCGGCTCATCGAGATGGGCGTGGCCTACGTCGACAGCCTGAGCGCCGAGGAGATCCGCGAACATCGCGGTACGCTGACCGAGCCCGGCAGGAACAGTCCCTATCGGGACCGCAGCGTAGAGGAGAACCTCGACCTCTTCCGGCGGATGTACGAAGGCGAGTTCGCCGACGGCGAGCACGTGTTGCGCGCGAAGATCGACATGGCGTCGCCGAACATCAACCTGCGCGATCCTGCCATCTACCGCATCCGCCACATCCCGCACCAGAACGCGGGTGACAAGTGGTGCATTTACCCGATGTACGATTTCGCGCACGGGCTGTCGGATGCCTACGAGGGCATCACGCATTCGCTGTGCACGCTCGAATTCGAGGACCATCGGCCACTGTACGACTGGTTCCTCGACCAGCTGAATCCTCCGCACCGGCCACGGCAGATCGAGTTCTCGCGACTCAATCTCGCCTACACGATCACGAGCAAGCGCAAGCTGAAAGCGCTCGTCGACGAGGGCGTCGTATCCGGCTGGGACGATCCGCGCATGCCTACGATATCGGGCATGCGCAGGCGCGGTTACCCGCCGGCGGCGATGCGCGATTTCGTCACGCGTGCGGGCGTCACCAAGAAGGACAAGCTCATCGAGATGGGCGTGCTCGAGAACTGCGTGCGCGAAACGCTAGGTGATACCGCGCCGCGGCGCATGGCCGTGTTGAAACCGCTCAAGGTCACGTTGACGAACTATCCCGACGGTCAGGTCGAGATAATGGAAGCGATGAATCACCCGGCGCGACCGGAATTCGGTACGCGCGAGCTGCCGTTCTCGCGTGAACTGTGGATCGAGCAGGACGATTTCATGGAGGACGCACCGCGCAAATTCTTCCGCCTGAAACCGGGTGGCGAGGTCCGGCTGCGCTTCGGTTACATCATCCGCTGTGACGAGGTCGTCAAGAACGATGCCGGCGAAGTCGTCGAACTTCTCTGCAGCTACGACCCGGAAACACGCAGTGGCAGCGCGGCGAGCGACCGCAAGGTCAAGGGCACGATTCACTGGGTGTCCTGTGCCCATGCGATCGATGCGAGCGTGAGGCTCTACGACCGTCTGTTCAACGACGCGAATCCCAGCGCGGCAGAGGACTTCCACGGCGCGCTGAACCCGGCATCGCTCGAAACCGTGCAGGCCTGGCTGGAGCCGTCGCTTGGCGAACTCGGTGCAAGCGAGGCCGTGCAGTTCGAGCGTCTCGGTTACTTCTGCCCGGATGCGAAAGACGACCGTCCGGATGCGCGGGTCTTCAACCGCATCGTCACGCTGCGCGACTCCTGGGCGAAGCTCGAGCAGCAGGCCATGCAGACGCAGGGCTGAGTCAGGTCACGTAACCATCGCGAATGACCAGCGGCGCACCGCGGTCTGAGCCGAGGCCGTCGGCCGCGCTGCCCTCGGCCCTCGCGATTTCAACGACGCCGAATGAATTGATGAGCGCGAGGTATTCGCCTGGCCTCGCCCTGCCATAGGTCAGCAGCATCGGGATCTGGTGTCCCGCAATGTTTGCCACGGGTTCGGTCATGGCGGCGATCAACGACGCGTCGATGTTACTGATCAGGTTGCCGAAAGTGTCCACGGTGACGATGACGCCGCTCACCCGGTCCTTGCCGGACTCGGGTTCGTCCAGCCAGCCTGGGGTCCAGTCCGAAATGCGCGTACCGACGTCCGCCGCCGCCAGGCGGCCCGCGGCGATGTCCGCGGCGATCGGTGCGAAAATGTCGCGGCCGTGAAACGTCGCGCTCGGCACAGGCAGGTCGATCCGGGCCAGTTTCGACGGATCGAGACGATACACCCGCGGCTGTTCGCAGTGGTCGAGTAGCTGGGCGAGCAGGCCGTTGTCCGGCGCCAGGAAAACATGGCCGTCACACTCGGCGACCAGGATATCCCGTTCCGTGCCGACACCGGGGTCGACAATTGCGACATGAACCGTGCCCCCGGGGAAAAAGCGATAGGACCGGCTGACCCAGAAACCCGCCTCGGGCGGCCACTGTGCCGGAATGTCGTGCGCGAGATCGACGATCCGGGCCGCCGGGAAGCGACCGAGTATCACGCCTTTCATGACCGCCGCGAACGGTCCCTTGTGACCGAAGTCGGTGGTGATCGTGATGACGCCGGAGGGCTGCATGGGCGGATTGTATCAGGCGGACGCCGCGCCGCGGATCCAATGATCAGTTCGCGAGCCTGTCGAGATGCCAGTCCGAATTGCCGAACATCTGGCCGATCGCAATCAGGCGCTTGAAGTAATGGGCGACGTCGAGTTCCCACGACACGCCCATGCCGCCATGGATCTGCACGGCCTCCTCGCCGAGCTTGCGCCCGTCGGTGCCCACCAGGTACTTGATCGAGCTGACCGCGCGTTCTGCATCGTCGCCACCGGCCTCGTAAGTCATCACCGCCCACAGCAGCAACGACCAGGCCTGCTCCCAGGTCGTGAACATGTCGACCATGCGATGCTGCAATGCCTGAAAACTGCCGATGGGCACACCGAACTGGACCCGGCTCTTCGAATACTCGACGGTCTTCTCGGTCAGCACCTGCATGATGCCGACGGCTTCGGCACAGACAGCGAGCGTGGCGTCGTCGACGGCGCCCTTGAGCGCGGCGTAGCCGCCGCCCAGTTCTCCGATCAGCGCATCCGCGGCCAGGCTGACGCCGGACAGCGTGACCTCCGCCGCCCGCAGTCCGTCCACGGTGGCATAGTCGTTGACGGAGACGCCTGTGGCCGTGCGCGGCACCGCGAACAGAGTGATGCCCGCTGTTGCGCCTGCCTCACCCGAGGTCCGGGCCGGCACGATGATCGTGTCTGCCGTGCCCGCATTGAGGACGTATCCCTTGCGGCCGTCGAGCACCCAGCCGTCGCCGTCCGCTTTGGCCGTCGTCCGGACATCGGCGATGTCGTAGCGCGCCTGCGGTTCGGCGAACGCGAGCGTCAGCTGCATTTCGCCGGCCATCATGGTTTGCAGCCATGCCGCACGCTGTGCCTGGGATGCCGCGCGCTTCAGTACGCCGCCGGCGAGCACGACGTTGGCGAGGTATGGCTCGACGATCAGGCCGCGCCCGAAGCGTTGCATCATGACCATGATTTCGGAGGGGCCGCCGGCGAATCCGCCGTCTTCCTCTCCGAACGGCACGGTCGTCCAGCCGAGCTCGGCAAACTGCTGCCATACGTCCGGGCTGTAGCCGGTATCGCTGCCGGCATATTTCTGCCGGGTTTCGAAGTCGTACTCGTTTTCGATGAATTTTTCGACGCTGTCAGCCAGCATCGCCTGCACTTCATTGAGTGAGAAGTCCATGTCTGTTCCTCAAAGACCAAGCACGTGCTTGGCGACGATGTTTTTCTGGATTTCGTTGGAGCCGCCGTAGATCGAAGCCTTGCGGAAATTGAAGTAGCGGATCGAAGTATTGGTTTCCGCCCCTTCGCCGACCTGCTCTCCGTCGAAATCGAGGGTGTACTGGCCGGGCACATAGGGCAGGGCGTAGTAGCCCGCGGCATCCATGTACAGCATGTCGATCGCCTGCTGGACCTCGGTGCCCTTGACCTTGAGGATGGAAGATTCCGGCCCCGGCGCCTTGCCTGACGTGACCGCCGCGAGCGTCCGCAATTCCGTGTATTCGAGTGCCTTGAGCTCGACTTCCACGGCTGCCAGGTTGCGCATGAAATTACGGTCCTCGGCCATCGGCCGCTGCCCGCGGATCGAACGGGTCGACAGTTCGCGCAACCGTTTCAGGCGGAAGCGCGAGCGCGCGACGCCTGCAATATTCGTGCGTTCGTGCTGCAACAGCACCTTGCCGTAGGTCCAGCCCTTGCCTTCCTCGCCGATGAGGTTGTCGCCCGGAACCCGGACGTTGTCGAAGTACACCTCGTTCACCTCGTGCGTACCCTCGAGCAGGATCGTCGGTTTCACGGTCACGCCGGGCGACTTCATGTCCAGCACCATGAAGCTGATGCCTTCCTGCTTGCGCGCAACGTCGCTGCTGGTCCGCACCAGGCAGAAGATCCAGTCCGCGAACTGTGCCAGCGTGGTCCAGGCCTTCGCGCCGTTGAGGATCCAGTCGTTACCGTCGCGGTCCGCCCGGGTCTTGAGCGATGCGAGGTCCGATCCGGCGCCGGGTTCGGAGTAGCCCTGGGCCCACCAGACCTTGCTTTCGAGAATATCGGGCAGGAAGCGTTGCTTCTGCTCGTCGCTGCCGTAGGTGTAGATCACCGGGCCGACCATGTGGGTGCCGAACGGGATGACGGCGGGTGCGTTCGCGTTCGCCTCTTCGGTTGCATAAATGTATTTCTGCACCGGCGTCCACCCGGTACCGCCGTATTCGACGGGCCAGTTGGGCGCGATCCAGCCCTTCCTGAACAGTATCCGCTGCCACCGGATTTGGTCTTCCGGCTCGAGTTCGATGCCGCCTTCCTGTTTCCTGCGGATATCCTCCGGCAATTCGTCGCGGAAAAACGCCCGCACTTGCTCGCGGAATGCGAGATCCTGTTCGCTGAATGTGACGTGCATGGGCTCGGTCCTCGGTTGATTGCGGCAAAAGCTTAACAAAATCAGACTGATCGTTCTGTTGTGGTTTGTAACAATCCTGGAATCCGGCAAAATGGGGCGATGGAGCCCGGTATCGCCCCCGACAGCACGCCATTGCGCGTCGCAACCCGCGACGCGCTCGCGCGCCCGCTGCACGACCTCCGCGTCTCGGTGCTGGACCAGTGCAACTTCCGTTGCCCGTACTGCATGCCGGCTTCCGAATTTCATGCTGACTACGAGTTTCTCAAGCGTAAACAGAGACTTACTTACGAAGAAATCCTGAAGGTCGTCCGGGTCGCGACGCGCCTCGGGGTCAGCAAGATTCGCCTGACCGGCGGCGAACCCCTGCTGGACAAGCACATCGCGAGGCTCGTAGCGGGACTGGCCGTGCTTCCGGGCGTCGAGGACCTTGCGCTCACGACCAATGGTGTATTGCTGGCGCCGCTGGCCGCCGGGCTGGCGAAGGCGGGTCTTCGCCGCGTCACCGTCAGCCTCGACAGCCTCGACCCCGAGGTATTCCGGCACATGAGCGGCGATCGCGGGCGCCTCGAGGACGTGCTCGCGGGCATCGCGGCGGCGGAAGCGGCCGGGCTGACGCCGGTCAAGATCAACGTCGTGGTGCAGCGCGGCGTCAACGATCACACGGTGCTCGACCTCGTCGAGCATTTCCGCGGCAGCAACCACATCGTCCGGCTGATTGAATTCATGGACGTCGGCAACCGCAACGGCTGGCGTCTCGACCAGGTGGTTCCCTCGCAGCAGTTGCGCGACCGGATTCACCAGCGCTGGCCGCTGCGGCGCCTCGACCCCGGTTATCCGGGCGAGGTCGCAAGGCGCTATGCCTACGTCGATGGCCAGGGCGAAATTGGCTTCATTTCGTCCGTCACCGAGCCCTTCTGCGGCGACTGCAGCCGCGCGCGGCTTTCCGCTGACGGCGTGCTATATACTTGCCTCTTCGCGAGCAAGGGCACCGACCTGCGGCAGATGCTTCGTGATCGTGGTGATGAGGAAGAGCTGGCGGAGGTGCTGGAGCAGATCTGGCTGCAGCGGGCAGATCGATACAGCGAGCTGCGGCGGCCGGAACTGGCGGAGGCGCACGTGCTCCGCAAGGTCGAGATGTATCGAATCGGGGGTTGAGTGAGCAAACTGAGTCATGTTGGCGCGGATAACCGGCCGACGATGGTGGACGTCGGCGACAAGCAGCTATCGGAGCGGCGCGCGCACGCGCGCTGCCGGGTGCGCCTGCCGGACGACGTCGTCGCCGAGATCGGCGGTGCCGATAGCGGCGACATCCCGACAAAAAAGGGACCGGTTTTTGCCACGGCCGTGATAGCGGGAGTGATGGCCGCGAAAAAGACCCATGAGCTCATTCCGTTCTGCCATCCGCTCGGACTCGACAACTGCAAGGTGGAGATCGAACTGGCAGGCAACGACGTCATCATCGATTGCCATTGCAGGGTGCACCACCGGACAGGCGTCGAGATGGAGGCGCTGACCGGCGCGAGCGTCGCGGCACTGACCGTTTACGACATGTTGAAGGCGATGTCGCACGACATCGTCATTGCCGAGACCCGCCTGATCGAAAAGACCGGCGGCAAGCAGGATTTTCGTCATGAGGGCTGATGCCTCTGTATCGCGGTGCGACACATGAAGCGCGTGACCGTAAAGTATTTCGCAATGTTTCGCGAACACGCGGGTGTCGCCGAGGAGACGCTGCAACTCGAGGCGGATACGGCAATGGACGTATTCGAACAGACGCGGCCGCGACACGGATGCCGGGAGCCGCTGGGGCATTGCAAGGTGGCCATCAACGACAGGATGGTCGATTGGTCGGCGCCGGTCGCTGAAGGCGATACGGTGCTGTTGTTTCCGCCGGTAGCGGGTGGCTGACATGTTTCGTATCAAATCGACGGCGATCGACGTGGAAGCGCTGCGCGCCGGCCTCGGCAACCCGGCCGCCGGAGCGCTGTGCACGTTCGAGGGGCTCGTGCGCAACGAAAACGAGGGACATGACGTTCTCAAGCTCGAGTACGAGGCCTACGAGCCGCTGGCCGTGACCGAGGGTGAGCAGGTCATCGCGGAAGCGCGCGACAGGTTCGGTGTGCTGGCCGCTGTTTGCGAACATCGCACGGGCCTGCTCGAAATCGGCGAGTGCGCCGTCTGGGTCGGCGTCATCGCGCCACATCGGGACGAGGCGTTTCGTGCCTGCCGTTACGTGATCGACGAGATCAAGCATCGGCTCCCCATCTGGAAGAAGGAATACTACGCGAACGGCGATTCCGGCTGGGTGAATTGCGAACGCTGCGCAGAGCACGGCAAACACGAGCACGACTGATCCCGGTCATCGGGATTGCGGATTGCTACTGCATCAGGTATCACTAGCCGCTGGTCCGGGCCAGGCCGGGCGGGGGGAAGGCATTTGCGGCTCATTACGTCCATCGACGATGCGAAGGCGCTGGAAGGCGAAGAGGTCGGCGTATCCGACTGGGTCGTCATCGACCAGCATCGTATCGACCAGTTCGCCGAAGCGACCGACGACTTTCAGTGGATACATGTCGACACAGAAAGAGCAAAGCGCGAAATGCCCGAGGGCAAGACCATCGGGCACGGGTATCTCACGCTGTCGCTGATTCCCGCGCTGACCGGCAAATTCGTCGAAGTCCGCAATCTCACGCGTGCAATCAATTTCGGACTCAACAAGGTGCGCTTCTATACGCCCGTGCCGGTCGGTTCGCGTTTGCGGGCGCGGGCCACCGTGCTGCAGGCCCGTCGGCGCGCCGGGGCGTTGTTGCTGACCTCGGAAGTCACGCTCGAAATCGAGGGCGTCCGCAAGCCGGCCTGCGTCGCCGAAACGCTCGGCATGTACTTTTTCGACGAAGAAGCCTAGCGCGCGTGTAGCCACTTCGGCAGGAAGGAGTACGGGTCCGTATCGGCCGCCTCGTTCCACGCCACCTGATTCTCCTCGAGCATGGCCGCCAGGCTGCCGTCACGGACGGCGTCGAACAGCTCGGTGGCGCCGCCGATGTGTTTCCCGCCCACATAGATCTGCGGAATGGTCTTCAGGCCGGTTTCGGCCTGCAGTGCTGCACGAATCTTGCCGCCCAGATTGTCCACCTGGTAGGCCACCGAATCGAGATCGATGGACCGGTACGGAATCTTGTAATGCGCGAACATCTTGCGCACCGACCAGCAGAATTCGCACCACTCCAGGGCGAACAGGACGACCGGGTTGTCTGGGTCATGCGTCGCGGCCTCGAGAAACGCGACCGCATCGGCGGGGGCGGGCTCGGGCTTCGGTGCTTCCGCTGCGGCAGGCGGCGGTGGCGGTGCGTCGAATCGAAAATTGGGCGTCGAGCGCGCAATGGCCTGTTCCTCTTCCGTCATGTCGGCAGGGATGTCCTCGAACATCGGCGTACTCAGGTAGCGTTCGCCCGTATCCGGCAACATGCAGAGGATGTTCGATCCGGGCGGCGCCTTGCGAGCGACCGCCAGGGCGCCGACGAGCGTCGCGCCGGCCGAAATGCCGACGAAGATTCCTTCCTCCCTCGCCAGTGCGCGTGACATGCGCAGTGCCTCGTTACCGTCGATCGGCACGATTTCGTCGATGTACTTCTGACTGACGGCGTCCTCCGTGAGCTTCGGTATGAAGTCCGGTGACCAGCCCTGCATGAGGTGCGGACGAAACAGCGGATGGCTGTCCGCGGGCGCGCCGTCCGGTTGCCGCGCCTGGGGAATGCCGCTGCCCAGTATCTGGGCGTTGTCGGGTTCGCAGACCACGATTTTCGTATGCGGGCTTTGCTCGCGCAGCACGCGCGCCACGCCCTTGACGGTACCGCCCGTACCGAAACCGGACACCCAGTAGTCGAGGCTGCGATCGGCAAACGCTTCGAGTATTTCCGGTGCCGTCGTGCGCGAGTGGGCGTCGGCGTTGGCTTCGTTTTCGAACTGCCGCACGAGAAACCAGCCGTGCCTGTCGGCGAGTTCCACTGCCTTGGCCAGCATGCCGCTGCCCTTCAGCGCCGCCGGCGTCAGGACGACCTTCGCGCCGAGATAGCGCATCATGCGGCGGCGCTCGATGCTGAAGCTCTCCGCCATCGTGACGACGAGGGGATAGCCCTTCGCGGCACAGACCATGGCGAGACCGATACCGGTGTTACCGCTCGTTGCCTCGATGACGGTCTGGCCGGGCTGCAGCGTGCCGTCTCTTTCGGCGGCCTCGATGACGGACAGCGCGAGCCGGTCCTTGACCGAGCCCATCGGGTTGAAGGACTCGACCTTCACGAAGACATTACGGCCGTCGGGCGCCAGGCGGTTGAGCCGGACGATCGGCGTGTTGCCAATAGTCTGGAGTATGTTGTCGTGGATTTTGTTCATATCGCTAGCCTCTGGGCGTTAACCGGATGTTAGCAAGTTAACGCCGGTTCGCCCGCGACGCATGACCCTGGCCTGTCCATTTCATGACCATCTGGCCGACGGCGCCCCGGGAGGCCAAAAAAAAGGGCAGCAGGCGAACCTGCTGCCCCTTCCTGGGGAGTGTATCCCCTTATTCCCAGCGCTTGCTGAACGTCACGCCGTAGGTGGCGGGTTCGGCAGGGTACGACATCGTCTTGTCGAAAGAGAACGGGATGTCGAACGAGCCGTAGTAGAAGCGCTCGTCGGTAACGTTGCGGCCCCAGAACGTCAGGGTCGAATTAATATTGTCGAAGTCGAAGCCGAGCCTGGCGTTGACGATTTCATAGCCGTCCGACAGCGTCAGCGGGTCGTTGTCGCCGTCAGTGGTCTGCTCGGACCCGTAGCTGTACTCGAGCCGGAAGAAGGCCGTCGTGCTGGCGGTCACGTTGAACTCCTGCGTGAACGCGAGGAACAGGCGATCCTCGGGGTTGTACGGCAGTTTGTCACCGGTGCGCGAGCAGGTTTCCGGCAACGGTAACGTCGGCGCGCCGGGGCACCCCGGGTCGCCCTGCGGCGGAGTTTCCCAGAGGCCGTACTGGAGCACCCACGCGTCCCAGCCGACGCCTTCCACGAAACTGTTGTAGGTGCCTTCGTTGTGCGCATACCAGGCCGAGATCTCGGTCGTGTCGGTCGGGCGCCAGAGCAGTTCGAGTTCGACGCCCTCGATCGTCAGGTCACCGGCATTCCTGAGAATGAAGCCGCCGCCCGCGAACGCGTTGGCCTGGAAGTCCTCGAAGTCCGTCTGGTACACCGTGGCGATGACCTGGACCGGGCCGTACTGGCCCTTGAGGCCCAGCTCCGCCGAACTGGAGGTCTCGGCAGCGAAGATCTGCGGGATGCCGATGTCGACGCGATCGGCGTTGGTGCCGCCGGCCTTGAACCCGGTCGAGTACGAGGCGTAGATCATCGTCGACTCGTTCGGGAAGAACGTGCCCTTGACCGTGTACGTCGACTGGTCGTCTTTCAGCGTGTCCCTGACGTCCGGTCGCGGACGGAAGGGAACGAAATTCCACAGTCCCCAGGCCTGGCTGGGCTCGGACACCGAAGCCAGGTCGCCCGCGGCGATACAGTTGAGGCTGCCGGCGGTGCCACCCGACAGCAGGAAGGTCTGTGCCTGGACGAGGCAGGCGCCAATCGCGGCCGTGTTAGGCGGCGGTCCGTTGGCCGTGCCGGTGTAGGTCGCGTTGATATCCTTGGTTTCGTCCGTGTAGCGGGCGCCGAGCGACAGCGTGAACTTTTCGCTGAGCGCCCAGTCGACCTGGCCGAACACCGCGTAGCCGTCGTGGTCCTGCCTGACATCGTCAAAGGCGCCGGAGCCGGCCGGGAACGGCTCGGTGGCGGGATTCAGCAATGCCGCGTACGTCGGGTCACCGGTGAGCAACGACAGCTGGGTCAGCCCGGCGTCGACGGCATTGACGCCATTGATAACCGCCTGCAGCGACGGTTGACCGATCTTTGCGAAAGTATTCAACAACGAGTTGGCCGTCGTCAGCGTCGTGCTGTCGAGGTCCTGGGTGAAATAGTAGGCGCCTGCCACCCAGGAGCTTCCGTCGCCGAATTCGCCCGTGAGCTGGAATTCCTGGGAGATCGACGACTGCTCGGCCGTGTTGACGCGGCCGATGAGATCCACGTCGGAGAAGTCGGCATCGATATCATCGATGGTCTCGAACGCACGGTAGGCCGTGATCGACTTCAGGGTCACCGCGTCCGTCAAGGTCTTGTTGATTTCGAGCGAAAGACCGCTGTCCTCGTTCTTCGACACGGGCGGCGTGTTCAGCGCGGTTCGGTAGTCTTCCCAACTGGCGCCCGCGATGACCGTGCCGGGTACCGCCGGGTTCAGGTTGAAGGCGTCAATCAGCGGTTGCGGGTAGTTGTAGGTCGCAAAGACCGTGCCGCCGAGCAATGCGTTGCCGGCGTCGGAGCCGAAGCCCTGCTCCGGCGGAATCTGGCCCCCGAGGATCAGCGGCAGCGCCCCTTTCATGAAAAGACTGTCGACCCGCGGCATGGCCACGCAGCAGACCTCGTCGATTTCCGAGTAGTCCGCGATGATGCGCATGTTGAAGTCGTCGCTTGGCTCGTTGAAAGCCAGCTGCAGACGGGCACCGAAGCGGTCGCGGTCATTGTAAAGGTCTTCACCGAGGTAGACGTCGTCGACGTAGCCGTCGCGCGTCGTCGAGAACACCGTGCCCCGGAAAGCGATGTTGTCGCTGATCGGGATGTTCGCCGCCGCGCTTGCTTTAACGAGGTTGAAATCACCGTAAGTCACGTCGACGAATGCGTCGAGGTCCTGGCTCGGCCGCACGGTGCGGACCGAGATTGCGCCGGCGGCCGTGTTCTTGCCGAACAGTGTGCCCTGCGGGCCGCGCAGTACTTCCACGGCTTCGACGTCGATGAGATCGTTGATCATCGAACTCTGCCGCGAGCGGTAGACGCCATCGACGTAGAGCCCGACGGAGGATTCCACGCCGAAGTTGTTCGACGTGCTGCCGATGCTGCGAATACTGAAGTTCGACGTCGTCGAGGTCTGACTGCGACCGACGATCACGGACGGCACGTTCTGCTGCAGGTCAAAGACGTCCTTGATACCGGCTTGCTCGATCTGGGCGCCTGACAGGGCGCTGACCGCCACCGGGACGTCGAGGATGTTCTCGGCACGCTTGGTGGCAAGAACGACGATTTCTTCGAATACCGTGTCCTCTTGTTCATCCTGTGCGGCCGCCGATCCGGCGGCGAGAGTTACGGCTATCGGCACAGCCAGAAAGCGGCCGAGCGTCATAAGGCGCTTGCGTGTCAGTTTCATGGTCTCCCCCCTCTGGGATACGGCGTACTGTGGCGCAAGCATATCACGGTTTATAGCGAGCGCTATCTCCTATAAGCTTATGAAAAATACAACCTTATGTCTTGCAGAACTGCCAGGGAGAACGCGCGGATGAAAGGCCTGATGATGGACACGCCTCTGCTGATCTCGGGGATCGCGGAGCATGCTGAAAACTTCCACGGCGATCGTGAGATCGTCTCCGTTACGGTTGACAATCCACGGCATCGCTGTACGTTTCGCGACGCGCTGGGACGCGCCCGCCAGGTTGGCAGCGTATTGCAGGATTCGGGCCTGGCACAGGGCGATCGGGTTGCCACGATTGCCTGGAACGACTACCGGCACCTCGAATTGTATTACGGCATCAGCGGCTCCGGGTACGTCTGTCACACGATCAACCCCAGGCTGTTCCCCGAGCAGCTCGTCTTCATCATCAATCATGCCGAGGATCGGTGGGTCTTCACCGACGTCATGTTCGTGCCCCTGCTGGAGAAGTTGCTGCCGCAGATCCCGAACGTCGAACGCTTCGTGGTCCTGACCGACGACGCCCACATGCCTGAAACCGCACTGCCGGGCGCGATCAGTTACGAAACGCTGATTGCCGGCGGCGACAGGGACTACCGCTGGCCACGGCTGGACGAACGCACCGCATCGGCCCTGTGTTACACGTCCGGCACCACGGGCGACCCGAAGGGCGTCCTTTTCGATCACCGTTCGACGGTCCTGCATGCCTACGCCGCGGTCGCGCCGGATGTCATGGGGCTGTCGAGCCGGGATACCGTGCTGCCCGTCGTGCCCCTGTTCCACGTCAATGCGTGGGGCATCCCCTATTCGACGATGATGACGGGATCGAAGCTCGTGCTGCCCGGGCCGAAGATGGGCGACGGCGAGGCCCTTTACGGGCTGCTGGATTCGGAGGACGTGAGCATCGCGCTCGGCGTGCCGACGGTCTGGCTGGCGCTGCTGCAGTACTGTGAAAAGGCCGGCAAGAAACTCGACAAGCTGGAAAAGACGCTGATCGGCGGGGCCGCGGTGCCACGCTCGATGATCGAGAAGTTCTGCAAGGTACACGGTGTCGAGGTACGGCAGGGGTGGGGCATGACCGAGATGAGCCCGCTCGGCACGGTCAACGTACTGAAGGCCGGGCTCGAGACGCTGTCCGAAGAAGAAAAGATCGACCTCGCGACCAAGGCCGGCCGCGGGCTGTTCGGCTGCGAGTTGCGCATCGTCGACGACGAGGGCACGGTGCTGCCCTGGGACGGGGTGGCCTATGGCGCCCTGCAGGTGCGCGGCCCCTGGGTGTGCAGCGACTATTTCAAGCTCGAGGGGAGTGCGGGTACGCACACCGAGGACGGCTGGTTCGAGACGGGCGATGTCGCGACCATCGACCCACGGGGATACCTGGCCATCACGGATCGTACGAAGGACGTGATCAAGTCGGGTGGCGAGTGGATCAGCTCCATCGAACTCGAAAATACGGCCATGGGGCACCCGGCCGTCGCCGAGGCTGCGGTGATCGGCATTTCGCACCCGAAGTGGACCGAGCGGCCGCTGCTTGTCGTCGTCAGGGCCGAGGGCAAGACGCTCGATAAAAAAGAAATGCTCGAGTATTTCGAAGGAAAGGTCGCGAACTGGTGGATTCCCACCGACGTGGCGTTTGTCGGCGAGTTGCCGCACACCGCCACCGGCAAGGTCAAGAAGATTGAATTGCGCAAGCAATTCGCAGACTATGCGTTTCCCGAGTAGCGACCCCCGAGCGAGGAAAATTCATGGGTGATCCCCTGCGCCTTTACGGACTCAACGCGGTGGTATTCAGAGCGGCGAGCGGCATCGGCGAAGCCGTCGCGCGCACGCTGGTCAAGCACGGCGCGAACGTCATTGCCGTCGACGGACCCAACAGCGGTGTGGAAAGGCACTTCGGCAACCTCAAGGGCATCACAGGGATGGCCGCGCGTTTCACGGACACTGACGCGCTGCCGAAAATCCTCGACGACGCGGTCGAGAAGCTCGGCGCGCTCGATATCCTGGTCAACGATTTTTCGCCGCAGGCGCCGACGCCTGTCACGCAAGCGGACAGCGCGTTCGAGGACATGCTCAAGGCGCGCGCATTGCGAACGACTGCGGCTTTTCGCGCCGCGTTGCCCCATATGAAGAAAAGCCCGGCCGGGAGAATCATCAACCTCGGGTTCCTGCGCAGCTGCTTTGCGGTCGATGCCGGCGATGTGTTTGCGCGTGCCGAGCAGGACCTGGCGGCGCTGACCCGTGCGCTCGCCGCCGAAACCGGCGAATTCGGCATTACTGCGAACTATATTCAGCCCGGCGCGATCATGACGCCGGAAAGCCGCGAGGTGTTTCGCAAGAACAAGGCGCTGCGGGATTACTGCATCCAGGGTTCGGCGGCGCGCCGCGTGGGCGAACCGGTGGACGTCGGCAAGGTTGCACTGTTTCTCGCAAGTGGCGACGCGGTTTTCGTGAGTGGTACCGGCATCGCGGTCGATGGCGGCAGAACCTACGCGGACTGACAGCGCCGATGCACCCGGTCCTCGCCGACCTGATCGAACTCCTCAAGCTCGAGCGGATCGAGGACAATATTTTTCGCGGCGCCAGCCGTGACATCGGGAGCCCGCAGGTTTTCGGCGGGCAGGTGCTGGGGCAGGCATTGTCGGCCGCACAGCACACCGTCGAGGGCAGGGTCGCGCACTCGCTGCACGCCTACTTCCTGCGGCGCGGCGACATGAATGCGCCGATCATTTACGAAGTCGATCGTGCGCGTGACGGCGGCAGTTTTTCCAATCGCCGCGTCGTGGCGATCCAGCATGGCCGCCCGATTCTCAACATGGCCGCCTCGTTCCAGACGCCCGAAGACGGCCTGGAACACCAGGCGCAGATGCCCGCGGTTCCCGCGCCGGACGGGCTCAAGGACCTGACCCATCTCGCGGCGGACGTGCTGGACAGGATTCCGGTCAAGCTCAGGCGGTTCATGACGGACCAGCGACCCTTCGAGTTTCGGCCCGTCGAGCCGCTCAAGTTCGATGCGCCGAGGAAACTGCCGCCTTACAAGCAGGTCTGGATTCGCGCCGTTGACAGGCTGGCCGACGAACTGGCGCTGCACCAGAACCTGCTGGCCTACGTGTCCGATTTCGAACTGCTGGCGACAGCGACCTTGCCGCATGCGCTCTCGTTTACGCGAGGCAACGTGGTGCTCGCGAGCCTCGATCACGCGCTTTGGTTTCACCGTGACTTCCGCATCGACGAGTGGTTGCTCTACTCGATGGAAAGCCCGAATGCGACGGGCTCGCGAGGCCTGGCACGCGGCCAGTTTTTCACTCAGGACGGCCGGCTGGTCGCCTCGACGTCGCAGGAAGGGCTGATGCGTGTCATCGATCCGGCGAACGTGCGGCCCCGGTCGGCGCCGCGCGACCAGGTCTAGGCGGTACCCGGGCCGAATTCGCGGCTGAAACGCTCGGCGTTTTTCACGTAGTGAGCGGCGGACATCGTGATGGCCGCGATCTCTTCCTCTGTCAGTTCGCGGACCATTTTCGCGGGGGCGCCGAGTATCAGGACGCCATCGGGAAAGATCTTCCCTTCGGTGACCAGGGCGTTGGCACCGACGATGCTGTTGCGACCGATGTGTGCGCCGTTCAGCACGGTGCTCGCGATACCGATGAGCGAATTGTCGCCGACGCGGCAACCGTGCAGCATCACCTTGTGACCGACCGTCACGTCTTTGCCGATCACGAGCGGAAAGCCCTCGTCGGTATGCAGTACCGATGCGTCCTGAACATTGCTGCCTTCGCCGATCACGATGCTGTCGACGTCGCCGCGAATGACGGTCTGGAACCAGACGCTCGAGCGCGGCTTCAGCGTGACGTCACCGATCACCGTGGCATTGGCGGCGACGAAGTGGCCGTCGCCCTCGATGACGGGCCGACGGTCGCCGAGCTTCGAAATCACTTTGCCTTGCCCTGCGCGGCGACGGCGGCCGCGGCCCTGGCGATTTCCGCGGGATCGCCCAGGAACTGCCGGGACAGGGGCCGCAGGGCCGTGTCGAGCTCGTAGGCTAGCGGTATCCCGGTCGGGATATTGAAGCCCGTAATCTCCTCGTCGGAAATTTCGTCGAGCATCTTGACCAGTGCGCGCAGGCTGTTGCCATGCGCCGCGATCAGCACGTTGCGGCCCGCCTTCAGCTCCGGCGCGATACGCTCGTTCCAGCAGGGCAGGACGCGGTCGAGTGTCAGCTTGAGCGACTCTGTCGCTGGCAGGTTGTCGATACCGGCATAACGCCTGTCATGGGAAGGGTGGCGTTCATCGTCGAGTGCGAGCGCCGGCGGCGGAATGTCATAGCTGCGGCGCCAGATGTGCACCTGCTCGTCGCCGTATTTCGCGGCGGTCTCGGCCTTGTTGAGTCCCTGCAGCGCCCCGTAGTGGCGCTCGTTCAGGCGCCAGTCGCGAATCACGGGAATCCACATCAGGTCCATCTGGTCGAGGACGTGCCACAGCGTCCGGATGGCGCGCTTCAGCACGGACGTGTAGGCGACGTCGAAATCGTAGCCCAGTTCGCGAAGCAGGCGGCCGGCGGCGATGGCCTCCTCGTTGCCTTTTGCGGTCAGGTCGACGTCATGCCAGCCCGTGAAGAGGTTCCTGAGGTTCCAGTCACTTTGGCCGTGGCGGCACAATACGAGTCTGCCGGTCATGATGTCTCCGTAAGGTCTTTGTCAGCCGGGTTTTACTGTCAGGACGAAATCAGATTCCTGAGTTCCTGCGCTGCCACCGACAGCGTAGCAAAGTCGATCTTACCGCGTAGCCGCATCTCGTCGATCATCGAGCGGAACCGCTGCACGCTGGCTGCGCGCTTCTCCAGCCACAGGTTTGCGACGTCGGCGGGCTTTTTGTCAGCGCCGCGCAACAGCAACTGTTCGGCGAGGTCGCGCCGCAGGCGGTAGAACTCGTCGCGGAGATTGCTGCGGGCCATGGCTTGCCAGCGCCCGCTGACCCGCAGATCTTCGGCGCTGTTGTGCAGCCAGTTGAGCCCCAGCGCGTCGTTGCAGACCGAGTAGAGTTTCGCCGTCTCGATGACGTCGCGCTGGTGTTCCGCCGCAAGATCTGCAATATCGAGCGCCGCGCGTGTCAGCAACAGGAGCGACATGCGTGTCGCCAGCTTTTCGGGCACACCCTTTTCGATCCAGAATTTCTCGGCGCGATCGTGCCGCTCGCGGCTCGATTTCGACAGGAATTTTCCGGAGCGAGTGTAGATGGCGTTGAGGCCGTCCCTGAGGCGTTCGACGGCGGCCACGATATCCAGCTTGTCGCCGTAGCGCTCGATCAACCAGTAGCAGGCATGCCGCAGCGAGCGGCTGATCTCGAACATCATCGACATCTGTGCGCTGGCCGGGATCTTGTGATCCAGCGCCTCGATCGCCTGATGCAGCGAACCCGCGCGGCAAATGATGCGCGCAACCTCGTAGGCGCGGGCAACGGTCACGATGTTCGCGCCGGTGTCGACCTGCGCCCGCTTGACGAACGCCGGACCCATGCGATTCACGAGGTCATTGGCGATCAGCGTGGCGAGAATTTCGCGGCTCAGGCGGTGGTGCGGTATCAGGTCCACGTAACGGCGGCGCAGGGTCGTGGGGAAGTAGCGATACGGATCGACCTTGAGAAAGTCCTCGAGCGTTGCCTTCGAATCGGTCAGGCCGTTATAGAGATCGATCTTGGCGTAACTCAGCACGATCGCGAGTTCGGGCCGCGTAAAGCCCTGTTTGCGGTTGCGGCGATCCTCGATTTCCGTCTCGTCGGGCAGGAACTCGAGCTTGCGATCGAGCAGCCCTGTCCGTTCGAGGCTCGAAATCAGGCGCGCGATTTCATCCACACGTTCGGGTGACAGCACCTCGCTCATGCTGATGGCCTGCGTCTGCAGGTAGTTGTTGCGCAATACGAGATCCGCGACGTCGTCTGTCATCGAAGCCAGCAGTTCGTTGCGTTTGTCGCGAGTCATGCCCGTCTTCTTGGTGGCGTCGCTCAGCAGGATCTTGATATTGACCTCGCGGTCCGAGCTGTCGACGCCGCCGGAGTTGTCAATGAAGTCCGTGTTGATGCGGCCGCCGAGCAGGCTGAACTCCACGCGGGCGCGCTGTGTGAGCCCCAGGTTGCCGCCTTCGCCGATCACTCGGCAGCGCAGCTCGTTGGCGTTGACGCGCACCGAATCATTGCTGCGGTCACCGACGTCCGAATTGCCTTCGCTCGACGCCTTGACGTAGGTGCCGATGCCGCCGTTCCAGAGCAGGTCGACCGGCATCTTGAGTATGGCGCGGATCAGTTCGTCCGGTTGCACGGAGGCTTGCTCGATGTCCAGCAGCGTGCGCGCTTCGCGGCTCAGGCGAATCGACTTCGCCTGTCGCGAGAAGATGCCGCCGCCCTTGGAAATCAGGGTCTCGTCGTAGTCCTCCCAGGTCGAGCCGGCCTTGCGGAACAGCCGTTTGCGCTCCTTGAAACTCGCATCCATGTCCGGGGTCGGGTCGAGGAATATGTTGCGGTGATTGAACGCCGCCACGAGCAGGATTTTCTTCGACAGCAGCATGCCGTTGCCGAAGACGTCGCCGCTCATGTCGCCGATGCCGGCTACCGTGAAAGGGTCCTTCTGCGTGTTCAGTCCCTGTTCGTGGAAGTGACGCTTGACCGCCTCCCAGCCGCCGCGGGCCGTGATGCCCATTTTCTTGTGGTCATAGCCGGCCGAGCCGCCGGACGCGAATGCGTCGTCGAGCCAGAAGCCATATTCGGCGGACAGGCCGTTGGCAATATCGGAGAAACTGGCCGTACCCTTGTCGGCGGCAACCACGAGGTAAGGATCGTCGCCGTCGCGCCGCACGACGCGCTCGGGCGTCACGACCTTGCCGTCGACGACGTTGTCGGTAATGTCGAGCAGGCCGCGGATGAAGGTCTTGTAGCAATGCACGCCGTTTTCGAAGACGGCCTTGCGGTCACCCTCGGGAACGCGTTTCGGGAAGAAGCCGCCTTTCGCGCCTGTCGGCACGATGACCGTGTTCTTCACGACCTGGGCCTTCATGAGGCCCAGCACCTCGGTGCGGAAGTCTTCCCGGCGGTCCGACCAGCGCAGGCCGCCGCGCGCGATATCGCCGTTGCGCAGGTGTACGCCCTCGACCTCGGGCGAATAGACGAAGATCTCGTACTTCGGTCGCGGCCGCGGAATTTCGGGCAGCCGCTTGGGGTCCAGCTTGATCGAGATGTAGGGCTTGGGCTTGCCGTCGATCATCTGGAAGTAGTTGCTGCGCAGCGTCGCGCGGATACCACCCGCGAATGCCGACAGGATGCGGTCTTCATCGACATTGCGCGCCTTCGCCAGGCGCCTGTCGACAGAGCCATTGACGGACTCGAGGCGGACCGTTCGCTCCCTGGCGGGAATGTCCGGGTTGAACTGCGTTTCGAACAATTCGACCAGCCGGCCGGCAAGCACCGAGTGCGATACCAGCACGTCCTCCATGTAGGCCTGGCTGAAGGGCAGGCCCAGCTGCAGGATGTGCTTGGCGTAAGTGCGCAGCAGCGCAACCTGCCGCCAGTCCAGCGCGGCGCTCACGATCAAACGATTCAGGCCGTCGATTTCGGCGTCGCCGCGCAGAACGGCGACGAAGCACTCCTCGAAGCGCTGTTCGACCGACTTGAGATCAACGGGCGCGCCGCTCTCGTGACGCAGGTGGAAATTCTGGATCCAGAACGACTGGCCCGACAACAGCTTGGCCTCGTAGGGGCGCTCCGTATAAACGGTGACGCCCATGCGTTCGAGGATCGGCAGCGCGTGCGACAGCGGCATCGGTCGCCCGAAGCTGTAGATGATGAAATGCATGTCGCCGGGCTCGAGTTCCGCCGGCTCATACAGGTCGACCGTGCGTTGTTCTCCCGAAGCGAGCATTTCCTCGATGACGCGGATGTCGCCGCATGCCTCGGTCGGCGTCGTGTCGTCCTGGAATCCCGCCGGGAAGACATGGCCGTACTGCCTGTAAAGGCGTTGCCCCTCGTCCGGTCCGAAAATGCGGAACAGCTCGTCACGCAGGCGGTCCGTCCAGGTAATCACCATGTCCGCCAGCTGCTGTTCGATTTTCTGGATGCTGATGCGCGGCCGTTCGCCTTCGGGGGTCCGCACGATGATGTGCACGCGCGCAAGTGCGGAATCCGAAATCTGTACCGCCGAATCGACCGAGATGCCGCCGAAAGCTTCCGTCAGGAGTTTCTCGATGCGGCGCCTGACGGCGGTCGTGTATTTCTCGCGCGGTACGTACACGAGGCAGGAGAAAAATCGACGGAACGTGTCGCGGCGCAGGAAAAATTTGACGCGGCGGCGATCCTGCAGGTTGAGAATCCCGAGCGTGGTTCGGGCCAGGTCGTGCACGTTGCTCTGGAACAGTTCCTCGCGCGGATAGGACTCGATGATGTGGAGCAGCGCCTTGCCGCGGTGCCCGGTCTGGGATACACGCGCCCGCTCGTAGATCTTCTGGACCTTGTGACGAACGAGCGGAATGTTTCTTGGACTTTCGCTGTAGGCGGCCGAGGTGAGCAGGCCGATGAAACGGTGCTCGCCGATGGTATTGCCTTGTTCGTCGTAGACCTTGATGCCGACGTAGTCGAGGAATGCAGAGCGATGCACGGTGGAGCGCGAATTGGCCTTGGTCAGGACCAGCCAGTCACGCGAGCGCGTCAGCCGGCGCATTTCCTTGGTCAGTTCGACGCGTTTCGACGGCCGCGTCTTGCGACTCAGCAGTCCGAGCCCGGTGCCCTCGACCGGTTCGAGGAAGATGCGTTCGCCGCTCTTCTTGAGTTGGTACTCGCGATAGCCGAGGAACGTAAAGTGATCGTTGACCATCCAGTCGATCAGCGCCTGGCTTTCGCTCTTCAGCAGCGGGTCCACGCCCTTCGGGCCGTTCTCGAGCAGTTCGCGCGCTTCGTGCATGCGCTGGCGCATCTTGCCCCAGTCACGAACTGCGGCGCGGACATCCGCCAGGACTTCAAGGATCTCCTTGCGGAGTGTTTCGATGACCTCGGGATCGGTTTCACGATCGATCGCAAAGCGAATGAGCGATTCGCAATACGCATCGTCGTCGTCGCGATCGACGATGCCGGTCAGATTACCCTTGTTGTCGCGTTTGACCGCGATGATCGGGTGAACCGTGATGTGTATCGACTTGCGATGCCGGATAATTGCGGCAGACACCGAGTCGACGAGAAACGGCATGTCGTCATTGACCATCTCGATGAAGGTGTATGCCGACGTATAGCCGTGTTCCTTCTCGTTGGCGTTGAAGATGCGGAGTAACGCCTTGCCTTTCGGGCGCTGCGCGCCGAACTCGAGATGATCGAGTGCCACGCGCGCCATGATCGGCTCGGATCGGCCCTGGAGATCTTCCACCGGGACGTTCGCAAAGTATTGTTCCAGAAAGCGTTTTACGTCTGATTGCTTCTTCAGAGACGGAGACGTTGCGCGCGACGAAAGGATGGCCTCGACGATATTCTTTCGGACATCGCCGCCACGACGGTTCTTTTTGCTTGCCACTGTGTTTGCCCAGGTCCGAATGCCGGCCCGAAAGATGCGCATTTTAGCCTACAATGCGCCGCCTAGGTACCACTGCCGGCGGTCGAAACATGAAGAAAAGACATCTCGAGCATACGATCCACAGCGGCCTGTCCCGGGATGACGATTACACCGGTTACCTGTAGCTCTATCGCCTGCTGTCGACGCAGGTGCCGCTCGGCGACCCGCCGCATCATGACGAGATGCTGTTCATCATCCGGCACCAGGTCGCCGAGCTCTGGATCAAGCTGGTCATTCACGAGATCGGCGGCGCCATCCGCTGGATGCGGGCGGACCGACTCCCGCAGGCGATCAAGAACCTGGCGCGGGTGCGCCACATCCGGAACCAGCTGTACAACCAGTGGAAGATGCTCGATACGCTGACGCCGGCGGAGTATGCCGAATTTCGCCATGTGTTCGGCAAGCCCTCGGGATTCCAGTCAGCGCAACACCGGATTCTCGAGTTTCGCCTCGGCAACAGGAGCCAGGCCATGATGAACTACTTCCGGCACCAGCCGGAGTGGTACGAGCGCCTGCAGCAGGCGCTCGAGTCGCCGGGGCTGTACGACGAATTCCTGGCGCACCTGGCGCGTTGCGGGATGGTGGTGCCGCGCCACGTGCTCGAGAGGGATTTCAGCAGGATGCGCGACGACGACGATGCCGTAATCGCGGTGCTGCGCACCATCTACGACGACCGCAGCGCGCACTGGGAACGTTACGAAACCTGCGAAGCGCTGATGGACATGGCCAACAATTTCCAGTTCTGGCGTTTCCACCATATGAAAACGGTGCAGCGCATCATCGGCCACAAGCCGGGCTCGGGTGGATCGTCGGGCGTTGCATTGCTGAAGAAGGCGCTCGATATCGAGTTCTTCCCGGAACTGCTCCGGGTGCGTACCGAGATCGGTACGGACGGCCGAGGCGTCAGGGCGAGCCGAGCAGCCGGGCGCGCGCGAGCAGGCGCTCCATCAGGACGTCGAGCTGCTGTTTTTCCTCGTCCGACAGGCCGTGCAGGAGGTCGCGCTCGAACCTGAGCGCCAGCGGCGCGATCTCGTTATGCACGCGCCGGCCTTCTTCTGACAGGTTGAGGATCGAACGCCGCTTGTCGGCATCCGCGAATTCCCGATCGAGCCGACCGCTCTTGAGCAATTTCGTGACGGCCCGGCTGACGGCGACCTTGTCCATGAGCGTGCGCTCGGCCACCTCGACCGCAGACAGTCCCGGGAACCTGCCGAGCACCGCGATGACTCGCCACTCCGGTATCGTCAGCCCGAATCGCTTGTCGTATGCGCGCGCAATCGTGCTGCTGACCGTGTTCGACAGGATCGACAGGCGGTAGGGCAGGAAGTCCTCGAGGATCAGTTCGTCGCTCATGGTGCTCAATCTATCACGCGAGGTGGGGCAGGGCGAGATAGGCCGTCGACTGCATTTCGATCAGCCGGCTCACGGTGCGCTGGAACTCGAAAGCGAGCCGGGTCCCGCCGTAGAGGTCGTTGACGGGCACGTCGGCCGAGAGGATCAGCTTGACGCGGCGGTCGTAGAACTCGTCGACCAGCGAAATGAAGCGTCGCGCACGATCGTCGGCGCTCGCGTCGAAGCGCGGCACGCCCGACACGATCACCGCGGGATACCAGCGCGCAATCTCGATGTAGTCCGCCTGACTGCGGGGTCCGTCGCAGAGATCCGGGAAGTCGAACCAGGCGACACCCTTGGCGGCCCGCGCCGTGCGAATCATCCGGCCGTTGATCTCGAGTTCCTGCTCCCGGGTCACGCGGCTGGACGCCGTTTCATCGAAAAAATACTGCAATCTTTGTTTTGCCCGGTCGTCGTTTGGCACCAGGTAGGTACCGGCCTTCTGCAGCAGTCGCAGGCGATAGTCCGTGTCGCCATCCATGTGGATGACGTCGGTGTGCGTGTTCAGAAGTTCGATCGCCGGCAGGAATCGCTGGCGCTGGAGACCGTCCTGGTAAAGCCCTTCGGGCCGCACGTTCGACGTTGCCACGAGCGTGACACCGCGGCGGAACAGCCCCTCGAGCAAACGCGCCAGGATCATGGCGTCGCCGATGTCGCTGACGAAGAATTCGTCGAAGCACAGTACGCGCGTGTCGGCGGCGATGTCCGCGGCCACCAGATCGAGCGGGTCGCTCACCTCGCCGAGCGCCTGCAGACGCTGGTGGACCTCGGACATCATGCGATGAAAGTGCACGCGGCGCTTGGCGCGAATGCCGAGGCCATCGAAGAACAGGTCCATGAGGAAAGTCTTGCCGCGGCCGACGCCGCCCCAGATATAAAGGCCCCGCACCGCCGGTGGTTCGCGGCGCCCCAGGCGGCCAAGCAGCCCGCGCAGTCCGTGCGCTGCCGGCGACGCACGAAGCTTCGACTCGAGCGCTTCGAAGCGCTCGATGACCGCGAGCTGCGCATCGTCGGATTCATGACCCTCGCGCCGCAGGCTTTCTTCGTAGGCTTGTCGAATCTTCAAACTACGTCAATTCCTGTATATGCAATCGCCGTGCGCGGCGGCAAGATACCATTGCGCTTATGGCGGCCGCCAGCCGGCTGCTAGAATTTCGCCCATCAGAACAGGAGTTTGGGAACATGTCGGAAGCGAACGAACGCGAGTCCATGGAATTTGATGTCGTGATCGTCGGTGGCGGGCCGGCGGGTCTTGCCGCCGCGTGCAGGTTGCTGCAGCTCGATTCGAATCTTGCGGTCGTCGTGGTTGAAAAGGGATCCGAAATCGGTGCGCATGTTCTGTCCGGCAACGTGTTCGAACCGACCGGGCTCGACGAACTGTTCCCCGACTGGAAGGCGCAGGGCGCGCCGGTCAGGACCGAGGTCAGCGGCGATCTCGTGCATTTCCTGACCAGCGAAACCGCCGCGGTCCGGGTGCCGGGCCTGTTTCTGCCGCGGCCGATGCACAACCATGGCAATTACATCATTTCTCTCGGCGCACTGAGCCAGTGGATGGCGGAGCAGGCCGAGGCCATGGGCGTCAATATTTTTCCGGGATTTGCCGCGTCCGAAGTCCTGTATGACGACGACGGCCGCGTCACGGGTGTCGCGACGAGCGACATGGGCGTCGGCAAGGATGGCCGCCGGAAGAGTTCCTACCAGGCCGGCTACGAGCTACGCGGCAAGTACACGATTTTCGCCGAAGGCGTGCGCGGCAACCTCAGCGAAGAGGTCATGACGCGCTTCGACCTGCGGGCCGATGCGGACCCGCAGCACTATGGCATCGGTATCAAGGAGGTCTGGGAAGTCGAACCGGAGCGGCACCAGGAAGGCCTGGTCGTGCACACGACAGGCTGGCCGCTCGACAATCACACCGAAGGCGGCGGCTTTCTTTATCACGCCGCGAACAACAAGGTGTACCTCGGTCTTATCATCGCGCTCAACTACCGCAATCCGCATCTCTCGACGTTTGACGAGTTCCAGCGATGGAAGCTGCACCCGAAGATTCGGCGCTACCTCGAAGGCGGCACGCGCATTGCCTACGGGGCACGTTGCGTCAACAAAGGCGGCCTGCAGTCGCTGCCCAAGCTGACGTTCCCGGGCGGCATGCTCGTCGGCTGCGGCGCCGGCTTCCTGAACGGCGTCAAGATCAAGGGCGCGCATACCGCCATCAAGACCGGGATGCTCGCCGCGGAAAGCATTCACAGGGCGCTCGCGTCCGGTGATGAGGGTCAGTCGGAACTCGTCGATTACGAGGTGAACGTCAGGTCATCCTGGGTCTACGGCGAACTGCACAAGGGCCGGAACTTCGGTCCGGGACTGCACAAGTTCGGGATGTTCCTGGGTGCGGCGTTTGCTTTCATCGACCAGAACATCTTTTTCGGCAAGCTGCCGTTCACATTGCGCAACCGCGACCCGGACCACGAGTCGTTGCAGAAGGCCTCTGATGCAAAGCCGATCGATTACCCGAAACCCGACGGCGTGATCACGTTCGACAAGCTGTCGTCCGTGTACCTCTCGAATACGAACCACGAGGAAGACCAGCCGTCGCACCTGAAACTGAAGGACGAATCGATCCCGATCGCGTTCAACCTTCCGGAGTATGGCGAACCGGCGCAGCGCTATTGCCCGGCCGGCGTCTACGAGGTGGTCGAGGAGGGCGGCGCGCAGCAATTCAAGATCAACGCGGCCAACTGCGTGCACTGCAAGACCTGCGACATCAAGGACCCGAAGCAGAACATTGTCTGGACGGTGCCTGAAGGCGGCGGCGGTCCCAACTACGCCAACATGTAGTCAGGTCGGTATCGCGCCGCCCGGGTCTTGGGCGTGCCGGTTTGCCGGTTGTCTCGAGTCCTGCCGGCAGTCTGCGATGCAATGCGCGGGCAGTTGACGGGGTGTAACGCCGGGCGCAAAAAAAAACGGCCCGCCGATCGGCATTCCAGCCGGTCGACGGGCCGCCTGCGCTTGCGCAGCGTTACTTCGGCTGCATGCGGATGGCGCCATCCACGCGAATCGTTTCGGCGTTGACCATCGCGGTCTCGTAAATGAATGCGGCCGCGGCTGCATACTCCTCGGGCCGCCCGAGGCGCGACGGGAACGGCACCTGTTTGCCGAGCGAGTCCTGCACTTCCTGCGGCATGCCCGATACCATCGGTGTCAGGAAGACGCCCGGGGCTATCGTGTTGACGCGGATGCCGAAGCCCGCGAACTCGCGCGCGATCGGCAGCATCATGCCGACGATACCGCCCTTGGAGGCCGAATAGGCCGCCTGGCCGATCTGACCTTCGAACGCGGCAATCGACGCGGTGTTGATGATCACGCCGCGTTCGCCGTCGTCATTCGGTGCGTTCTCGTTCATCACGACGGCCACTTCCTTGATGACGTTGAAACTGCCGACGAGGTTGACCTGGATCACGCGGTTGAATTTCTCGGTGGGCCAGGGACCGTCGCGGCCAAGCGTGCGACCGGCCGTAGCAACGCCCGCGCAGTTCACGGCAAACGTGATGCCGCCCATGATGTCCTTTGCCCTGGCAATCGATGCCCTGACCGAGGCTTCGTCCGACACGTCGGTTCTGACGTAGGCGGCGCGGTCCCCGAGTTTCCTGGCGCTCGCGGCACCGAGTTCGTCGTTGATATCGAACAGGACGACCTGGCCGCCTGCCGCGACGATGCGTTCCGCGGTGGCAAATCCGAGTCCCGACGCGCCGCCCGTGACGACGGCTTTGGCTTTCGCTAGTTCCACAGGTATCTCCCTCAGACGATTTCGATGGCAACGGCGGTCGCCTCGCCGCCGCCGATGCATTGCGTCGCGATGCCACGCTGCAGCCCGCGCGCCCGCAGCGCGTGCAGCAGCGTCGACGTGATCCGGGCGCCAGTGGCGCCGATCGGGTGGCCGAGGGCGCAGGCGCCGCCGTTGATGTTGACCTTGGCATGGTCGATGCCCACATCCTGCATGGCCGCCATCGTCACGACCGCGAAGGCTTCGTTGATTTCGTACAGATCCACGTCGTCGGGCGTCCAGCCGAGCGCCTCGTGCAGTTTCTTCAATGCGTAAACCGGGGCCGTCGTGAACCAGGCAGGCGCATGGGCAAATGCGGAGTGGCCGACGATGCGGGCCAGCGGTGTCAGCCCCTGGCGCGCTGCTTCGGTTTCCGACATCAGCACGAGCGCCGCTGCGCCGTCGGAGATCGACGACGAGGTGGCGGCCGTGACGGTGCCGTCCTTCGCGAATGCAGGGCGCAGCGTCGGGATCTTGTCGATGCTGACCGTTCCCGGTGTCTCGTCCGCGTCGACCGTGACGTCACCGCGTCTGCCGCTGATCGTGACGGGCGTGATTTCCGCGGCGAACGCGCCGTCGGCCACCGCCCGTTGTGCGCGGGTCACCGATTCGATGGCAAAGGCATCCATCTGTTCGCGCGTGAACCCGTACTTGTCAGCAGTGACCTGGGCAAAATGACCCATCATCTGTCCCTCGTAGGGATCCTGCAGCCCGTCATAAAACATGTGATCCAGCGCCTGCTGATGACCCATGCGATAGCCGCTGCGCGCCTGCGGCAGCAGGTACGGGGCGTTGCTCATCGACTCGAGGCCGCCCGCAACCACGGTTGCCGCGCTGCCGGCGCGAATCATGTCCGTGCCGATGATGATCGTCTCCATGCCGGAGCCGCACATCTTGTTGACCGTGACGCACGGCACGCCCTCCGGGATGCCGGCGCCCAGCGCTGCCTGCCTGGCGGGCGCCTGGCCGAGGCCGGCGGGCAGGACACAGCCCATCAGGATCCGATCGATCTGACCGCCGTCTATCCCGGCATCGGCAACCGCGGCGCCGATGGCGGCGGCGCCCAGCTGGGGTGAGGTGGCGCCGCTCAGCGCGCCCTGGAATGCACCGATCGGGGTACGCCTTGCGGCGACGATGACGACCTTGTCAGAACTCATAGGATTTCTCTCCGGCAATAGCTCGGGTACGGCGATGTGGCCGGTACTTTCCGGAAAATCCGGCGGCGGCGCAATACCGGTTTATAGTTACCTGCCCGCTACGCGCGGTCCGCGATATCCGGTTCGTCGAGCACCGCGAGGATGCGCTGTCGGGCAGCCTCGCCGAGGTGCCGCGCATCGATGAAATCCTCGTCACCGGGTGCAATGGCGGGCAGGATATCGATGCGCAAGGGTCCGGGACGCGGCCACATCCGGTTCGCCGGGAGGATGTGGCGGGATCCGCTGATGGCGATGGGCACGACCGGCATGCCGGCCCGAAACGCCGCGACGAAAGCCCCGGGGCGGAATCGGCCGACGCCCGGTTCCTCGCGGAACGTGCCTTCGGGGAAAAAACCGAGCGAATCACCCCCCTGTGCGGCTTTGACGATCTGGCGCGCGTCGCGCGTACTGCCGGTGATCTCGTTGCGTTCCACGAATTTGGACCCCGAGCGCCTGAGCAGAAAATGCGCGGGGCCGAAATTCCGCATTTCGCCTTTGATCACGAAACTGAAACGCCAGGGCAGGTATCCTTTCAGCACGATGCCGTCGATATAGCTCGCGTGATTGGCAACGACCACGCAGTTGTCGGTCGGCAGGTTGTCCATGCCGGTGACCGTTACGGGAACGCGGGGAATCACGAAAACCATTTTCGAGGCCCACGTCACCAGCTTCTGGCGCCGGGCGGCGCCGGGGACCAGCAAGGTAACGAGCAGCGAGAACAGGACGCACAGGCCGAATCCGACCCATGCGAGCAGGCCCCAGGCCGCATTCAGGCTGCGTGTGAACCAGTTCACTTTATGTTAATGCCTTGTCCAATCTGTGACAGCGATCACGCCGTTCGAAGCCTGTCGAACGCATACTCAAACCCTTGAAAAATCCGTCGCTTGGCGATGGTGACTCGAAACTGCAGGGCAGGACCGCAACAAAAATCCGAACTTGGATGCGCGTATGCTACCAGTGTGCGGATGCAGTTGGGAGGAACCCATTCATCGCGGCAAGGGATTGTGCGACAACGAAGATGGAAACTATGGGCAGCAGCAACAAGCAAATCACGCCGGAAGCCAAACTGGTGCAGCGATCGGAAGAAATTGTCGATCGTTTCCTGGATGCCATCTGGATGGAACGCGGCTTGTCACAGAATACGCTCGGTGCCTATCGTGCGGACCTCATGACGTTGTGCCGTGAACTCGCAAAGGCCGGCAAGACGGTCGATGCAGCCACGAAATCGGATCTGCTCGATTTCATTGCGCAGCGTGTCGAGAGCGGTGCGAAGCCACGCTCCACGGCTCGCCAGCTATCCAGCTTCCGCAGATTCTTCCGCTACATCGTGCGCGAGGGCCTGCGCAGCAACGACCCGACCGTGGACATCGAAATGCCGCGCATCGGCCGCACGCTGCCGAAAACCCTGTCGGAAGACGAGGTGGATGCACTGCTCAACGCGCCGAATACCGACGAGCCCCTGGGCCACCGGGACCGGGCGATGCTGGAATTGCTGTATGCGACTGGCCTGAGGGTCACCGAGCTCATCAACCTTCGTCAGTCGCAGATCAATTTCAACCAGGGCGTATTGCGCATCATCGGCAAGGGTGATCGCGAGCGCCTGATCCCGCTCGGCGACGAGTCGCAGCGCTGGCTGAAAGACTTCATGAACGGGCCCCGGATGGAAATCCTGCTCGAACGGCAGACCGACTACCTGTTCCCGACGCGTCGTGGTAACCGCATGACGCGACAGGCCTTCTGGCACATCATCAAGCGCTACGCCGATAAGGCGGGGGTCCGCAAGAAGATGTCGCCGCACAGCCTGCGGCATGCTTTCGCGACCCATCTGCTCAACCGGGGCGCGGATCTGCGGGTCGTGCAGATGCTGCTGGGCCACAGCGATCTCTCGACCACCCAGATCTACACCCACGTGGCCCGCGAACGCCTGAAGGACCTGCACGCGGAGCACCATCCGCGCGGCTGAGGCGCCGAGGTTGTAATTCTTTGCAACAAAATGACCGGTCGACAGGTCTCTTTGGTAGACTTGCCGCCGATTTCCCCGGGATAGCCTCCATGAGCCAGAAAAACCCCCTGTTTGCCAGCCTGTTCGCCGCCGCGGCGCTGTTTTCGACAACGGTTGCCACGTCGGCTGATGCAGACCCCAAGCTCGAAGCCGTTCGGGCCAAGATCGACCAGATGTTCGAGAGCATCGGCGGGGAGAATGTGAACCCGAGCCCGGTTCCCGGCTGGTTCACGATTCAGAAGGGTTCGATCGTGGCTTATGTCTCTGAAGACGGCCGCTACCTGCTGCAGGGCGACCTCATCGACCTCGACAGCCAGGTGAATCTCACGGAACAGAGCCGTACCGACTCGAGGCGCCAGTTGATCGGCACTCTGGCGGACGACGAGGGCATCCTGTTTTCGCCGACCGACGTCAAATACCGGGTGACGGTCTTCACGGACATCGATTGCTCCTATTGCCGCAAGCTGCATTCGCAGATCGATGAATACCTCGCACGCGGCATCGAAGTGCGTTACCTGCTGTACCCGCGCAATGGCCCGGCATCGGCCGCGTGGGGCAAGTCCGAGGACGTATGGTGCGCCAAGGATCGCAACAGCGCGCTGACCGCCGCGAAACTCGATCGCGGTTTCGATACGACCGAATGCGATTCGTCGGAGATTTCGAAACAGTACCTGCTCGGCCAGGAAATCGGCCTGTCCGGTACGCCGGCGATCGTGCTCGAGGACGGTACGCTGATCGCAGGCTATCTGCCGCCGGAAGCCCTGAATTTCCGCCTGCAGCAGGCCGAGGTCGAGTCGAGGCAGTAGGCCGGCCGGCCCGTTTTCCGAACGACCCTCAGGAGCGCGAACGGCGCAGTTCGTGCACGTGCACGCCGTTATTGGCGCCGCGGTCCTCGAAGTATTTTCTGAGCGCGAACTTACCGCTCTGGAACGCGATGTCGTCCCAGGGAATTTCGTCTTCCGCGAACAGCCCGACTTCGAGCGTTTCTTCGCCGACACCGTAATCGCCGACCAGCCTGCCCGTATAGAACAGGTGCACCTGGCCTGCATCGACGACATCCACGCACGCGAACAGGTGGCCGAGTTCGACCGTCGCGCAGGCTTCCTCGAGCGTTTCGCGCGCTGCGCCGCCGGCGACCGTCTCTCCGAGCTCCATGAACCCCGCCGGCACCGTCCAGTAGCCGTAGCGCGGCTCGATGGCCCGCTTGCACAGCAATACCTTGCCGTCCCGTTCAGCCACGCAGCCGACGACGATCAGGGGGTTCCGGTAATGCACATGCCCGCAGTCGTCGCAGACCGCGCGTTCGCGATTGTCGTCGTGAGGAATCCTGCGGCTGACCGATCCGCCACAGTTCGAGCAGTACTTCATCGTGTCGCCTGGTTCTTTGGTGCCGGGAGGGGGAATCGAACCCCCACTCTGTCTCCAGAACCGGATTTTGAGTCCGGCGCGTCTACCAGTTCCGCCATCCCGGCTGTCTGTGCCGGCGGCCCCGCAGGGGCCGGGCCCGGCCCGAAAGGCGCACAGTATATGCGCGGATTTGCCGGTGTGCGACCTTTTGCGGGTCGCCAGCATCTAAGATGGCAGGTATGAGCAAGTTTGCCGAAATCAATATCGATCCCGGGATCGTCCGGCGGGCCGCAAAAGGCGACATGCGTGCGCACGAGATCATTTATCGCGCCTTCGCGACGCCCGTTTACTCGGTCTGCCTGCGGTTTACGAAGGCGCCGGCCCAGGCCGAGGACCTCGTGCAGGAGACCTTCATCGAGATCATGCGGTCGATCGGGGGTTTCCGCGGCGACGCGGCCCTGGGCAGCTGGATTCGGCGGATCGCGGTGACCAAGGCGCTCATGTTCCTGCGCTCCGCATGGACCAAGCGCGGACAGGCGCTCGGAGAAGACTGGCACGACGTGACCGAAGGCGATGCCCTGAGTCACGGCATCTCGCGGCACCCTGATGATGCGCTCGACCTCGATGCCGCGCTCGCGAGCCTGCCGGAAGTGACGCGTGTCGTGGTCTGGCTGCACGACGTCGAGGGATACACGCACAAGGAGATCGCGGATCTCATGGGCAAGACGGAAAGTTTTTCGAAATCGCAGTTGTCGAGGGCCTACCAGCGACTGCGGCCGATGCTGGAAATGGAAGCGCGGAGCGCTGCGCCAGAGGGCGCGACGGTCCGCTGCTGAGAGATGGACATGGAGAAGCCGGGAATGAGTACTGACCGGAAGGATGACGAGATGATTTGCGCGTTGACCGCGGATGAACACGCCGCACTGAAAGCAGGGTTGCGGGGATTGCCCGACACGATGCCGCCGCGGATCGTCTGGCGCCGCATTGCCGAGCAGGCAGAGGCCGAAGGGCTCGTGCGGCAGCCCCTCGGGCGCCGCCGGTCGACCTGGTACGCCGGCATCGGCGTCGCCGCCGCGGCGCTCATCGCCGCAATCATGCTGCCGGGACTCGTGCCGGCGCCGAGCGAGCGCTTTTCGCCCGTCCCGGCTAACACGCCGACGAATATCGATGTGAACCTGACGGCGCTGCAAACGCTCATGGTCGAGTCGCGGCAGCTCGAGTCCAACCTGCGTGCGCTGCCGGACCAGCCGCGCGTGATGCGGGCGGGCACGATGGCGACGATTTCGGATCTCGAGGATCGCATCGCGGCCATCGATTACCAGTTGAACGATCCCGGCATACAAATGAGTGACGAGGATCGAGAGCTTTTCTGGCGCGAGCGCGTCAGGCTGATGAAGTCGCTGCTGCAGTTGCGCTATGCGCAGGCGCAACGGGCAGCTTTTTGAGTTGAGGAGCAGTTACCGATGAAGACCTGGAAAGTCATATTGCCCCTGGCGGTCGTACTCCTGCTGGCAGGACAGGCGCTTGCGCAGGCGGACGAGGAAGAACGCATGCGCGCGGCCGAGACCCGGGAAGCCGAGATGGAACAGCGGCTGCGGGAAGCCGAAAAACGCATGGAAGAAGCGGCGCGGGAAATCGCCGAGATTACAAGCAATCGTCTGCCGAAGATGGTGGAGATGGAGCGGCGCTTCATGATGTCCGACAAGCCGCGCCTCGGCGTGATGATCGAGAGCGAGGGCGAGCCCGGGCCGGTCGAGGGCGTCGCTATCGTGGGCGTTACACCGGGCACCGCCGCCGCGGATGCGGGCCTGCGTGCCGGAGATATTCTGACCGCCGTCAACGGCGAGTCGCTGAGTGCCAAAGACAATGAACAGGCCAACAAGCGGCTGCTCGATTTCATGGCGGGCGTCGAGGAAGGGGACGTGCTGAAGCTCGAATACCTGCGTGAAGGCAAATCGGGTTCCGTCGAAATAGAACCGCGCATGGTGGCGAGCAACCAGTTTGTCTGGATGGACGATGGCCGCGATGCCCACCCGCGGGTACCGCATGCGCCCGGTGCGCCGCTGGGGCCCGAGATCATAAGGAACCTGCGTATCGAAATGGGTGCTCCCTGGGCCGGGACGGCACTCGGTGAACTGGAACTGGTCGAGCTCAGCGAAGGACTCGGCAAGTATTTTGGAACCGACAAGGGGCTGCTGGTCGTGAGCGCGCCGAAATCCGGCGTATTCGAGCTCCAGGACGGTGACGTCATCCAGAGCATCGACGGTCGCGAGCCGACGGACGCGCGCCATGCGATGCGCATCCTCGGTTCCTACCAGGTCGGTGAAAAGCTGAAGCTCGGCATCATGCGCAACAAGAAGAAACTGTCGCTCGATGTCGAGATTCCGGCCGACCAGCGCGGCAGCCTGCTGGAGGGCCTGGATTTCGAGATCCGGCCGGCTGCGGCGCCGGCCTTGCCGCCGGCGGTGCGCCCCACCACCACGACGGCCTGAGCGCGGCGGGAACGAAGGCACGCCGTAAACACACCCGGGCGCGCATGGCTTTGCTACCATGCGCGCCCATGTTGATTTCCGACTTCGATTACGAGCTTCCGCAGGCGTTGATCGCGCGCTATCCGGCGAGTGATCGCCGTGGCAGCCGGCTGCTGGCCGTCACCGCGGCGGGCACCCGGGACCTCATGTTTGCGGCCCTGCCGGACCTGTTGCGCCCCGGCGACCTGCTCGTCTTCAACGACACGCGCGTCATTCGCGCGCGCCTCGATGCCCGCAAGGAAAGCGGCGGCAGGGTGGAGATCCTGGTCGAGCGCGTGGAAGGGCCGCGCAGCGCGCTTGCGCACGTCCGCGCCAGCAAGACACCGAAGCCCGGCGGCAGGTTGCTGCTGGCAGCCGGCGAAACGGCCGTCGTGACAGGTCGCCAGGACGACCTTTTCGCGCTGGAATTCTCGGCCGAGGTGCTGCCGTTTCTCGACGCGTACGGCGCGGTGCCGCTTCCGCCGTACATCGATCGAGAGGCCGACGACACGGATATCGAGCGTTACCAGACCGTGTATGCCAGGGATCCGGGCGCAGTCGCGGCACCGACGGCGGGCCTGCATTTCGACCAGGCGATGCTCGACGAGACCCTCGCGTCCGGCGTCCGCCATGCCTGGGTCACGCTGCACGTCGGCGCAGGCACGTTCCAGTCGCTGCGCGACGAGCATATCGAGGAGAATCGCCTGCACAGCGAGCGAGTCGAGGTCAGCGAAGCCACGTGCGAGGCCGTGAGGGAAACGCGCCGCGAGGGCGGCCGCGTCATCGCGGTCGGAACGACCTCGGTGCGCGCGCTCGAGAGCGCATCGGCAAGCGGACAGATCGAGTCCTACTCGGGCGAGACGGACCTGTTCATACTGCCGGGATACGAATTTCGTTCGGTGGACGCAATGATCACCAACTTTCACCTGCCGCAGTCATCGCTGCTGATGCTGGTCGCCGCATTCGCGGGCAGGGAGCGGATACTCGAGGCATACCGGCATGCCGTGCGGGAGAGCTACCGGTTCTTCAGTTATGGAGACGCGATGTTCCTGACGCCGCGGGACACGAAATGAAACTGACGATCACGACGACACACGGCAGTGCGCGCCGCGGGGTGCTCGAATTCAGGCGCGGCGCGGTCCAGACGCCTGCATTCATGCCGGTCGGCACTTACGGCACCGTCAAGAGCGTGACGCCCGAGGAAGTGCGTGGCGACGGCGCCGACATCATTCTCGGCAATACCTTTCACCTGATGCTGCGGCCCGGAACTGCCGTGATTCGCAAGCACGGCGGCCTGCACGAGTTCATGAACTGGCATGGCCCGATCCTGACCGACTCGGGAGGCTTCCAGGTGTTTTCGCTCGCGGCCATGCGCAAGCTCAGCGAGGAGGGCGTGAGCTTCCAGTCGCCGGTGAACGGCGATGCGGTGTTCCTGTCGCCGGAAAAATCCATGGAAGTGCAGCACGACCTCAACGCCGACGTGACGATGATTTTCGACGAATGCACGCCATATCCCGCGACGGAGCAGGAGGCGCGCGAGTCGATGGAATTGTCGTTGCGCTGGGCGGCCCGCAGCCGGGCGCGCTTCGACGAACTGAAGAACGAGGAGCCGGAACGCGGCGAGGCGCTGTTCGGCATCGTGCAGGGCGGCATGTACCCGGCGTTGCGCGAGGCATCGCTCGCGGGCCTGACGGATATCGGATTCGACGGCTACGCGGTCGGGGGTCTCGCCGTCGGCGAGCCCGAGGAGGCGCGCATCGCGGTGCTGGACGCACTGCTGCCGGCCATGCCGGCGGATGCGCCACGCTATCTCATGGGCGTCGGCACGCCCGTGGACATCGCGGCAGCGGTCATGCGCGGAATCGACATGTTCGACTGCGTCATCCCGACGCGCCATGCGCGCAACGGCCAGCTGTTCACATCGCGCGGTCACGTGAAATTCCGGCATGCGAGGTATGCCGACGACACCTCACCGCCGGACCCGGATTGCGCCTGCTATACCTGCAGTCACTACAGCCTCGCGTACCTGAGACACCTCGAGAAATGCGGGGAAATCCTGGGGCCGCGGCTCGCAACGATACATAATCTGCATTATTATCAGAAACTTATGGTTGACATCCGCACCGCGGTCGGCGACGGGAGCCTGCCTCGGCTGGCCGCAGAGCTGCGCGCGCTGTATGAAAAGGACGCGTGAGTCTTGGGAATGGTTTAGTCGCCCCCACGTCTGTCGCCTTGTGCCATAATACCGCGCTGATTTTCCGGGCCCCGCCCCGGGCCCGTTTTTTTTCAACAATTTTCGAGCATTGGAACGCTGATGGATTTCTTTATTCAAACCGCCCAGGCACAGCAGGGCGCACCCCAGGGTGACTCGACCAGCTTCATCATCATGATGGTGCTGATGTTCGCGGCATTTTACTTCCTGCTCATCCGGCCACAGCAGAAAAAGCAGAAAGCTCACGCTGAACTCGTCGCAGGTCTTAAAGTTGGCGACGAAGTGATGACCGCCGGCGGGATTCTCGGCAGGGTCACAGGAGTCAGCGATCACTACGCCATCATCAGCATCGCGAGCAACACCGAAATCAAGGTCCAGAAAGGAAGCGTGTCGATGGTGCTGCCGAAAGGCACCTTTGACGAGGCTTGATCCGGCGACTGATCGATGAACAAATTCCCCGCGTGGCTGAACGCGCTGATCCTCGCCATCCTCCTGGCTGGCTGTCTCTTCGCATTACCCAACATCTACGGCAGCGTTGTTGCCGTCCAGGTGGCGGATACCGGTGGCGATGCCTATGGCGACGAGAAAGTCGATGAGTTCGTCGCACTGGTCGAGGCGGCCGGCGTCAAACCCGAAGCCGCGTATCTGCACGACGGCCGCGTGGTCCTGCGATTCGATTCTCCGGAACACCAGGAAGACGCGAGTGCCGCGCTTCGCGACAAGCTGGGTCGGCAGGCGAGCGTCGCGACCACGCTGACGCCGAAGCTGCCCGACTGGATTCGCAAGCTCGGGCTTGCGCCGATGAGTCTCGGCCTCGACCTGCGCGGCGGCGTCTACGTGCTGCTCGAAGTGGACATGGACACGGCCATTGACAGCCGCATGGCGTTGTACGAGCAGGATTTCGACGATCGTCTGCGCGAGGCGCGAATTCGCCATCGCGTCGATCTCGATCAGCGCCTGATCACGATCCGCCTGACCGGCGCAAAGGACATGGCAGAGGCGCGGCGCATCATCGAGAACGCGGATCCCGACGTCATCGTCGAGGACGGCGACGACGGCCAGTCGCTGACGGTGCGAATGAGCGAGGTGCAGATCAAGGAGCGCCAGGATTTTGCAATCGAGCAGAACCTGACGACGCTCAGGAATCGCGTCGATCAGCTCGGTGTCGCCGAGCCGCTCGTGCAGCGGCAGGGCGTCGATCGCATCGTCGTGCAATTGCCCGGCGTGCAGGATCCGAACCAGCTCAACAAGATCCTGACGGCGACTGCAACGCTGGAGTTTCGTCTCGTCGACCTGTCGGGCGATGAACCGGGCTCACGGCGCTACCCGGGTCGCGGCGGCGAACAGTCGCAGGTGCTGAAGCGCCAGGTGGTCGCATCGGGTGACCAGATCATCGATGCAAAAGCCGGTTACACACAGGGTCAGCCCGCGGTATTCATCACGCTCGATTCGGCGGGCGGCGAGCGCATGCTCGAGACCACGATGAACAACCTCAAGAAGCCGATGTCGACGGTGTTCATCGAGACGCGGCGCGAAACCTCGACGCGCGACGGGGTCGAAGAAACACGAACGATCAAGATCGAGGAGGTCATCAACACCGCCACGATCCAGGGCGTTTTCAAGAACAGCTTCCAGATCACGGGACTGAACCTGATCGAGGCGCGCGACCTTGCATTGCTGCTGCGCGCAGGCGCACTCGCGGCACCGGTTTACAAGATCGACGAACGGACCATTGGCCCGAGCCTCGGCGCGGACAACATCGAACGCGGTTACACCGCGATCAAGATCGGTTTCCTCGCCGTGATCGTTTTCATGCTCGTGTACTACAGGGCGTTCGGGCTCATTGCGAACCTCGCGCTGCTGTCCAACCTGGTGTTCATCGTCGCCCTGCTGTCGGTCCTGCAGGCCTCGCTGACATTGCCCGGCATGGCGGGCATCGTGCTGACCGTCGGCATGGCGGTTGACGCGAACGTGCTCATTTTCGAGCGAATACGCGAGGAACTTGCGGCCGGCGCGTCGCCACAGGGCGCCATCAATGCGGGTTACGAAAAGGCGCTGTCGTCCATTACTGATGCAAACGTCACGACGCTCATTGCGGCCGTCGTGCTGTTCGCCATCGGTACCGGACCGGTCAAGGGCTTCGCGATCACGCTGTTGCTCGGCATCATCACGTCGATGTTCACGGCGATCGTCGGTACCCGTGCCATCGTCAACATCGTTTTCGGCGGGCGCAAGTTGTCCTCACTGCCGGTCTAGGGTCTCCAAGTCATGCAAATCATCAAGAACAAGACGAACATCGACTTCCTGAGCCCGTTGCGGCGCAAGATCGCGCTGGCGCTTTCCGCGTTGTTCATCACGCTGTCACTCATTTCGCTCGCCATCGAGGGCCTCGAATTCGGCATCGACTTCACGGGCGGCGTATTGCTCGAAATCGGTTACGAGCAGGCGGCCGATCTCGAAGCGATCCGCGCGGATCTCGCGGCCGAGGGTTTCGATAACGCGCAGGTGCAGCGTTTCGGGCGGGATACGGACGTGCTTGTCCGCCTGCCGCCGCAGGGTGACGCGGAAGCGGCGGAGGTGCGCCAGCACCTGCAGCAAACGCTGCAGGGAGATGGTCCCCCCATCGACGTCCGGCGCGTCGAGTTCGTTAGCGCCCAGGTAGGCACTGAACTCGCCGAACGCGGTGCACTCGCGATGGTCGTGGCCCTGATGCTGATCTTCCTTTACGTGATGATCCGCTTCCAGTGGAAGTTCTCGGCCGGTGCCGTGGTTGCCCTCGTGCACGATACGATCGTGACGCTCGGGTTTTTCTCGCTGTTTCACCTGCCGTTCGATCTTACGGTCGTCGCGGCCGTGCTGGCCGTCATCGGTTATTCGCTGAACGATACGGTCGTCGTGTTCGACCGTATTCGCGAAAACTTCCTGGCGCTGCGCGGCGTGTCGGCGCAGGAGGCGATGAACATCTCGATCAACGAGACGCTCGCGCGAACCCTGATCACGGGCCTGACGACGCTGCTCGTACTCGTTGCCTTGCTGGTCTTCGGCGGTGAATCGATTGCGCCGTTCTCGATCGCGCTGATCGTCGGCATCATCGTCGGCACCTATTCGTCGATCTATACGGCGAGCGCGACGGCACTGATCCTCGACGTGAATCCGCAGGACCTGATCGAACCGATCAAGGATCCGTCGCTGATCGACGATCTGCCCTGAGGGTTGTGCCAGCCAGGCCGGGCCGGCCGGTGCGCGACTGCCGTCAGGCCCGGCGCAGGATCGCCTTGATTTCGTGTGCGCAGAGCTTCGCGAGGCCCGCGTAGATTTTCGGCGTCCCGGCCAGGACATGCCCGGTTTCCATGAAGTTCTCGCTGCCGTCGAGGCCGCTGATGATGCCGCCCGCCTCACGAATGATCAGTGAGCCGGCTGCGAGGTCCCAGGATTTCAGGCCGGTTTCCCAGAATCCGTCGAGGCGTCCGGCCGCGACGTAGCACAGGTCGAGCGCCGCGGCGCCCGGGCGACGCACGCCCGCAGTGTTCTTCACGACCTTGCCGAGCATTTCGAGGTAGGGGGCCATTTCGCTGTCTGCCTGGCGGAACGGGAAGCCCGTGCCGACCAGCGCAAACTCGATTTCCTTGCGGCCGCTGACGCGAATCTTGCGGTCGTCCAGTAACGCGCCCGCGCCGCGCGACGCCGTGAACAGTTCCTCGCGCATCGGGTCGTACACGGCTGCATGTTCGATGCGCCCCTTGACCTGTAAGCCGATGGAAACGCAGAAAACCGGGAACCCATGCAGGAAATTGGCGGTGCCGTCCAGCGGGTCGATGATCCAGACGTGATCGGAATCGCCCTGCCGACCCGACTCCTCTGCTTCTATGGCATGGTCGGGATAATGCTTCTGAATGACCTCGATGACGGCGCGCTCCGCGGCGCGGTCCGCCTCGCTGACGAAATCGTTACGGCCTTTCTTCTCGACCTTGAGCGAATCGAGTTTCTTCAGGTGCCTGATGAGCACGGCGCCGCCGCGCCGCGCCGCCATTACGGCGACGTTAAGTAATGCGTGCATGGAACGAATCCGTCATTGTCAAAGAGCCAGGTGCCCCGGAATTGTCGACCCGGGGCTGCGGGGCGGTAGAATACCGGACTTTTACTTTCCTGTCCTACACCGCGGAAGAGATGTCGATAAGAATCGTACTGGTCGGAACCACGCACCCAGGGAACATCGGGGCCGTCGCGCGAGCCATGAAAAACATGGGCTTACGTGATCTCGCCCTGGTCAACCCGAAGTTTTTTCCGCATGAGGAAGCGACCGCGCGGGCGTCCGGCGCCAGCGATGTCCTGGACAACGCGCGGGTGTTCGCGACGCTCGCCGATGCCGTCGGCGACTGCGTGTACGTGGCGGGCGCGAGTGCGCGCTCCCGCACCATCAACTGGCCGAGCATGGGCCCGCGCGACTGCGCCGAGCGCCTGATTCGCGAAAACGCGGCCGGCACGGTCGCAGCGGTATTCGGACCGGAAAAGAACGGGCTGCAGAATGAGGATCTCGATCTGTGCCATACGCTGCTCACGATCCCGACCGATCCCGGGTTCAGCTCGCTGAACCTGGCGATGGCCGTGCAGGTCCTGACCTACGAACTGCGGGTTGCGAGCACCCTGCACGAGGGGCCGGCCTACGAAGCCGAGGCGCCGCCCGCAACCGCTGAGGAAATGGAGAATTTCTACGTGCATCTCGAGCAGGTGCTGCGCGACATCCGCTTTCTCGACCCGGACAATCCCCGGCACCTCATGCGACGCATGCGGCGCCTGTTCATCCGGGCGCGGCCGGACAAGAACGAGGTCAACATACTGCGCGGCATCCTGACGGCGATCGACAGGACCAGGAAGCCCGAGTGAACGCGTCCGAGCTCCTGTATCTCGACTACGCGGCGTCCACGCCGGTCGATTCCGGGGTCGCGGCCGTGATGCAGCGCTGCCGCGAAACGGCTTACGCCAATCCCTCGTCGAATCACGCGGCGGCCCGGCTTGCGCAGGCCGCGATCGCGCGTGCGGCCGGGCAGCTCGCCGCGCTGCTGAACGTCGAGCCGCAGACGCTGGTTTTCACGTCGGGGGCGACCGAGTCCGACAACCTCGCGATCGCGGGCGCAGCGCGCTATCGCGCCGAGCGGGGACGCCATCTCATCACGATGCCCACCGAGCACAAGGCCGTGACCGACGTCTTCGCGGCGCTCGAACGGGCGGGCTTTTCGGTGACCTGGCTCGCGCCGGGACCGAAAGGTCTCCTTGACCCGGCCGACCTGGCCGCAGCGATCCGTGACGATACGCAGCTCGTCTCGATCATGTACGTCAATAACGAGACCGGCGTGATCCAGGACATCGCCGCGCTCGGCGGCGTCTGCCGGGAACGCGACGTGCTGTTTCACGTCGATGCCGCACAGGCGGTGGGCAAAATTCCGATCGACCTGTCGGCACTGCCCGTGGACCTGCTGTCGCTGACCGGGCACAAGTTCTACGGCCCGAAGGGCATCGGCGCCCTGTACATCGCGGATCGGCCGGGTTGCCACGTCGAGCCGCTGCTGTTCGGCGGCGGCCAGCAGAGCCGCATCCGACCCGGCACGCTGCCGACCGAGCTGATCGCCGGGCTCGGGGAAGCCGCCGCGGTGGCCGCGGCTCGCATCGACAGCGACCTGGCGCATTTACGCGCGCTCCGGGGCGCCTTCGAGGCGGGCATCGATGCCGTCGAGGGCCGCGTCGTGAATGGCGATGCCGTTGGCGGATTCCCGGGCATCCTGAACGTCAGCGTCGCCGACATTGACGGCGAAAGCCTGCTGCTGGCGCTCGAGCCGCTGTGCGTTGCGACGGGGTCGGCCTGCAATTCGAAGACACAGGAGCCCTCGTACGTGCTGCGGGCGCTCGGCCGCAGCGACGCCGAGGCGCAGGGCGCCATCCGCTTCAGCTTCGGGCGACAGACAACCCTGGAAGAGGCCCGGTTCGCGGCCGATCACTATCGCCGCGCGGTCGCTTTCCTGCGCGGCATCGCCCCGCGGGAGCCCGCGCGATGAGCGATCCTTACAGCAGCGAGGTTCGGGCGTTGTTCAGGGCGCCCGCGCACGCGGGGGACCTGGAAGCCGCGGCCACGGGCGAGGCCGGGGATCGGGATGCCCGCGTGTCGGTCGCCGCCCGGCTCGAGGCCGGCCGGATCGTGGCAATGCGATTTCGGGCCCGCGGCTGCCCGCACCTGATCGCGGCCGCGGAAGCCGCCTGCGCGGCACTCGAGGGCAAAAATGCGGTCGAACTACGGGAATTCAGTGCTGACGGCATTCGTGACCGGCTCGCTGTACCTGCCGAGAAGACCGGACGTATACTACTTCTCGAAGACGCGATCCGGGCGCTTGGGCGGCAACCGGATGGCACACACGATCTGGAATCATCAAGGGAAGACTGAAAATGGCGATATTGCTGACGGAAGCAGCGGCAGAGCGCGTCCGCGACTATCTCGACAAGCGCGGTGCGGGCGTTGGTCTGAGGCTCGGCGTGACCCCGACCGGGTGCTCCGGGTATTCCTATGTCATCAATTATGCCGATTCCATCGAGGACCGAGACGTCGTCTTCGAGGACAAGGGCGTCACCGTGATCGTCGATCCGGAGGCCCTGAAGCTCATCGACGGCACCGAGGTCGATTTCGTCAAGAACGGGCTCAACGAGGCTTTCAGCTTCCGCAACCCCAATATCAAGGGCGAATGTGGCTGCGGCGAAAGCTTCAACGTCTGAAATAGTCGTAGTAGAATTAACCGTTTACGTCCGCGCGCCCGGCTGAATGCCGGGCGTTCATATGAACCTGCAAGCAACAAAGGAAGCAACATGGCCGTTGAGCAGACGCTCTCCATCATCAAGCCGGATGGCGTACAAAAGAACCTGATCGGAGAGATCTACAGCCGATTCGAGAAGGCCGGACTGGAAATCGTCGCTGCACGCATGATGCACCTCAGCAAGGAGCAGGCGCAGGGTTTCTATGCCGTCCACAAGGAACGGCCGTTTTTCAACGACCTCGTCAGCTACATGACCTCAGGTCCCGTGGTTGTCCAGGTGCTGCAGGGCGAAGACGCGATCGCGAAGAACCGTGACATCATGGGTGCGACCAATCCCGCCAACGCGGCGCCCGGAACGATTCGCGCCGACTTTGCTGCCAGCATCGAGGAAAATGTCGTGCACGGCTCTGATGCACCCGAAACCGCTGCCGTCGAAATCGCTTTCTTTTTCGGCGACGACGGTGTTTGCCCGCGCACTCGCTGAACGCGACGGCCCGTGTCTGCTGCAACTGACAAGGTGAACCTCCTCGGGATGTCGCAGGACGATCTCGAGCGGTTCTTCGCGGCGCGTGGCGAAAAGCCGTTTCGCGCCCGCCAGTTGCTGCAGTGGATACATCAGCGTGGCGTTGTCGACTTCGAGGAGATGACCGATCTGTCGAAGGCGTTGCGACAACGACTTGCGGAGGATGCCGTGGTCGTGCTGCCCGAGGTGCGATCCCGGCATGATTCCGGAGACGGCACCGTCAAGTGGCTGTTCGCGAGCGGCAACGGCCAGGCCGTCGAGACCGTGTTCATTCCTGAGCCGGACCGGGGCACTTTGTGCATCTCCTCGCAGGTCGGATGCGCACTCGATTGCGCGTTCTGCGCGACCGGTGCGCAGGGGTTCAACCGCAACCTGACCAGCGCGGAAATCATCGGCCAGGTCTGGCATGCCGTTCGCGAGTTGCCGCGCCGCGAGAACGGCGAATCGGCCGTAAGCAACGTGGTGTTCATGGGCATGGGCGAACCGCTTGCGAATTACCGCAGCGTGCTGCCGACGCTGCGGCTGCTGCTGTCCGACTGGGGCTACGGCCTGTCGCGCCGGCGTGTCACGGTCAGCACTTCGGGCATCGTGCCGCACATCAACAGGCTCGGCGATGAGTGCAACGTGTCCCTGGCAGTCTCGCTGCATGCGCCGAATGACGCCTTGCGCAATGAAATCGTGCCGATCAACAAGCTCCATCCGATTGCCGAACTGCTCGAGGCCTGCTGGGCCTACGCGGCGAAGCGCGCCAATCGATTCATCACGTTCGAGTACGTGATGCTGCGCGGCGTCAACGATTCGCTTGCGCATGCCGACGAACTCGTCGAACTGCTGAACAACAGGCCTGCCAAGGTCAACCTGATTCCGTTCAACCCGTTCCCGGGCACGCGGTTCAAGCGCTCGTCGGCGGACACCATTCAGCACTTCCAGAACCGGCTGCGGCAGCGCGGCCTCGTCGCAACCACGCGCAGGACGCGCGGCGACGATATCGACGCGGCCTGCGGCCAGTTGGCCGGCCAGGTAAAGGATCGGGTCCAGAAGCGGCTCGGTGACAAGGTCATAGGTGACCGCAGCATCAAGGTGGCGTCAGCATGAGAATGAGCGAGAAAGTCCTATCCGTTGCAATGCTGAGCCTGGTGTTCTCAGGCTGCATTTCGACAACAACCGGGACCGCGGCGCCGGAGGCAAACAACAACAATGCCGCCGAGTACAACTACCAGCTCGGTGCGCGCTATTACCAGAACGGCAAATACGATCTCGCACGTGATCGCCTGACCCGCGCGATCGAGCTCGATCCGAAGATGGCAATCGCGCATTCCACGCTGGCGCTCACCTACGAGAAGCTCGGCAACCTGCGTCTCGCAACGGAATCGTATGAGCGAGCGGTCCGGGCTGAGCCGCGCAATTTCGAGGTGATGAACAATTACGCGGTGTTCCTTTGCGGCCAGAAGGACTTCGATGGCGCGCGCAAATACTTCGAGCGGGCGGCATCGCATCCCGAGAACGACGATGCGGAACACACGCTGACGAATGCCGGCCTCTGCATGATGCAGAAGCCCGACACGGAAGCGGCCGAAAAGTTTTATCGCGCCGCGCTCGAGCGCAAGGCGACATTCGGAGAGGCGCTGCTGCAGCTCAGCCTGCTCAAGTACCAGCAGCGCGATTACCTGAATTCGCGTGCGTTCCTGCAGCGTTACATGAATTCGAACAAGACGACGGCCGGCGTGCTCTATTTTGCCTCCGAGATCGAAAACAAGCTCGGCAACGAAATAGGCCGTGACGAATTTGTTAATCGCCTGTTGCGCGAGTTCCCGAAATCGCCGGAAGCGCGCAAAGCCCTGAGTGGCAGTTGAGATCGATGGACGAACAGCCCGACAACCAGACAGACATTGAGCGCGAGGCGGAACCCGAGGGGCCGCGCGCGGGCGAACGTCTTGCTGAGGCGCGTCAGGCGCTGCAGATTACCGTGCACGAGATTGCGAAGGAGCTGCATCTCGATGACGCCAAGGTCGAGGCGCTCGAGCGTAACGAGTTCGAGATACTCGGCGCGCCGGTCTTTGCGAAGGGCCACCTCAAGAAATACGCGCAGCTTGTCAAGGTCAATTCCGACGATGTCCTGACGGATTATTATCGCCTGACACGCGCGGTAAGCATGCCGCCCGTCATTTCATTGCGGCCGCGTCCACGCCAGGAGCTTTCTCCCGGTCCGTGGATTGCCGTGATCGTCGCGATCGTTGTTGCCGTATCGGCCTACTGGTGGATCACGGTGCGGCCCGCGCCGACGCGCGTCGACGTGGCACCGGCGATCGAGGAGCAGGCGCCCGCGCAGACCATAATTGCGTTGCCGGACGCCGGCGAGACGTCCGCCGATGCGGATGCCGGCTCCGAGCCGACCGCCGCGCAGCGCGCGGAACCGGAGGCGCCGGTGGCAACGCCTGCAACCCCGCAGTCCGAGTCAGCGCCGTCGTCCGGCGCTGGCACCAACCAGCTTCTCCTGCTGGTGACCTACACCGGAGACTGCTGGACGGATATCAGCGATGCGACCGGCCGCAGGCTGTTCTTCGGCCTCGGCAAGGACGGTCGGACGGTCGAACTCAGCGGCGAGGCGCCATTCAATGCCCTGTTTGGCGTGGCTGACAACGTCCTGCTGAAAGTGAACGGCGAGGACTATCCGATTCCGGCATCGGGCCGTCGTGGCGATACCGCGCGAATGGTCATCGCGGGCGACTGAGCGCCCGATCATACGAAGGACAGTGACTTGAAGACCCAGGCGATTCGCGGAATGAACGACATCCTGCCCGGCGTCGCCGGCAGCTGGCGATACCTGGAGTCAGTGGTGCAGGAGATCGTCGAGTCCTACGGCTATGCGGAGATTCGCCTGCCGCTGCTCGAGTACACGGAGCTCTTCAGGCGTTCGATCGGCGAGGTGACCGACATCGTCGAGAAGGAGATGTATACCTTCCAGGACCGCAACGGCGAGAGCCTGACGCTGAGACCGGAAGCGACAGCCGGGATCGTGCGCGCCGGCATGACCAACGGGCTCCTTTACAACCAGCGGCAGAAGCTCTGGACGGCCGGTCCGATGTTCCGGTACGAGAAGCCGCAGAAGGGGCGTTACCGCCAGTTTCACCAGTTCGACGTCGAGGCGCTGGGCTACGAGGGTCCCGACGTGGACGCCGAGCTGATCATCATGAGCGCCCGCATGTGGCGCCGGCTGGGCATCGACAGGATTCGGCTCGAGATCAATTCGCTGGGCACGCCGGAAGCGCGTGCCAGCTACCGCGAGGCGCTCGTCACCTATTTCACGGGCGTGAAAAGTCGGCTGGATGAGGATAGTATTCGCCGCCTCGAACAGAATCCCTTGAGAATTCTCGACAGCAAGAACCCGGAAATGCAGTCCGTCATCGACGGCGCGCCGCTCATGCTGGATTACCTGGACGCGGCTTCGGTGGAGCACTTCACCGGGCTCAAGGGCTTGCTGGATGCGGCGGGCGTCACCTACGAGGTCAACCCGAGACTGGTCAGGGGCCTCGACTATTACACGAGAACCGTGTTCGAGTGGGTGACTGATGCGCTCGGATCGCAGGGTGCCGTTTGCTCGGGCGGTCGATACGACGGCCTGGTCGAAAAACTCGGCGGCCGTGCGACGCCGGCGGTGGGCTGGGCGATGGGCATCGAGCGCTTCGTGGCATTGTTCGAGGCCTGTGGCGGCGTAGCGGAAGTACTGCGGCCGGACGCCTATATCGTGGCGGTCGGGGACGGCACGCTGGAGCGCGCCTTCCGGCTTGCCGAAGCATTGCGTGACGCGTCACGGCTGCGCATCGAGGTGAATCTCGGCGGCGGCAGTTTCAAGTCGCAGATGAAACGCGCCGACAAGAGCGAAGCGAAATACGCGCTGATACTCGGTGAACAGGAACTCGCGGAAGGGCGCATCGGACTGAAACCGTTGCGCAGTGATGAACAACAGGAAAGCGTGCCGCTCGACGAGCTTGCGGCGACGCTTGAGACAAGAATCGGCGGCTGAAGTGCCGCAGGGCAAGCAAGGGCAGAATCGTGGACGATCTACTTTCGGAAAAAGAGCAAATTGAGCAAATTCGCACGTGGTGGTCTGAGTATGGCAACTACGTGATCGGTGGCGTCCTGGCTGGCGCAATCGGATTGTTCGGTTACAACTACTACCAGAACAGCCAGATGAACGCGCGGCTCGAGGCGTCGGCACTCTACGAGTCCCTGACGAATTACGTCGTCAGCGGCGACCTGGAACGCGCGGTGTCCACGACGAGCCAGCTCGAAACGGAGTACGGTTCGACCGTGTACGCGTCGCAGGCGAAACTCGCGATGGGTCGCCTCTACATGGATCGCAATCGTGATCAGGACGCGGTCGACGTGTTGCGTGCATTGATCGATTCCGATGCGGGCGAGGAACTCAAGGATGTCGCGCGTGCGCGCGTGGCGCGCATCCTGCTGTACCAGGACAAGGCGCAGGACGCCGTCGATCTGCTCGAAGGCCGCGACAGCGTTGCGTTTGGTGCGATCTTCAGCGAACTGCTCGGCGACGCTTACCATGCGCTCGGGCGCATAGAGGATGCGGAGGCCGCGTACCGGAGCGCCCTGATGAACCCGATGGCACAGTCGACGATCGACCAGGAGTTCGTGCAGTGGAAGGTGCTCGATTTGCCGCAGACGGCAGTCGCTGCGGAACCGTCCGAGGAACCTGCGGTCGAAGCCGCTGAACCCGGCACCGAGGAAGGCGAGTGAGAAACGCACTGCGTACAGTTTGTGTGATTGGCGCGACGCTTATGCTGGCGTCGTGCGGGTTGTTCGGTGACAAGGAAGAAGAGCTGGAACCGAAAGAACTCGTCAATATTGAGCAAAAGGTACGCGTTCGAAAAGCCTGGAGCGCCAGTCTCGGCGGCGATGCGGAGTTCCTGCGCGTTGCGTTGCGGCCGGTCAGCGATGGCAGCCGGGTTTATGCGGCGAGCCGCAACGGCAACGTCGCCGCGTTCGACCCGGACAGTGGCAAGCAGGTCTGGCGCAGTAAACTCGACATCGACCTGTCGGCTGGACCGGGTGTCGGCGCGAACCGCGTCGTGGTTATCACGGTCGATGGCAGCGCGATCCTGCTCGATGCCGCGACCGGCGCCGAACAGTGGCGTGCAGACATCGATGGTGAATCACTCGCGCGCCCGATCATCAAGAACGATCTCGTCATCGTGCAGACGATCGACAACCAGCTCCGTGCCCTGTCATTGTTCGACGGCCGCGAGCGCTGGAGTCTCGTGCAGACGACGCCGGTCCTGACCATGCGGGGTTCGTCCAGCCCGGTCGTGGTCGGAACAGCCGTTGTCGCCGGTTTCGACAACGGTCGCCTGGTATCGGTCAGCCTGGAGACGGGCGACGTCAACTGGAACGCGATGCTGTCGCCACCGAAAGGCCGTTCCGATCTTGATCGTCTCGCCGACCTCGATGGTGAAATATCCGTCGTCGGGCAGGACATATACGCCGCCGGCTACCAGGGCCGGCTGGCCTCGCTCGCCGCGGAATCGGGCCAGGTGCTCTGGAATCGCGAACTGTCCTCCTATGTCGGCGTATCGGCCGACTGGAACAGCGTTTACACGACTCGAGACAACGGCGAGATCGTCGCGCTCGTGCGCAGCAGCGGCGTCGAATCCTGGCGCAACGATGCGCTGCTTCGGCGCGAGCCGACCCTGCCGGTGCCGTTCAACACGATGGTCGTCGCAGGCGACCTCGAGGGCTACCTGCATTTCTTCAACAATTTCGACGGCACCCCCGTGGCCCGCGTCCGCCATGGCGGCAAGGCCGTGACCAGCAATCCCATCGTCGTCGGCAATCGCCTGATCGTCCAGGGCGACGGCGGAACGATCACGGCGTACGAGGTCGTGGACCAGCAGCCGAAGCGCAAAGCGCCCGACGTGGCCGCGGACGAGACCTGACGGGCCACGTCGAGAGGCTGATCCGATGCTTCCTGTCATTGCGCTGATCGGCCGACCCAACGTCGGCAAGTCGACCCTGTTCAATCGCCTTACGCGATCGCGTGATGCGCTCGTCGCGGATTACCCCGGACTCACACGCGACCGCAAGTACGGCTTCGGCAAACTCGGTCCCGTGCCATACCTCGTCATCGACACGGGTGGCGTGGCCGGCGGTGAGGTCGGCATCGAAGAAGCGATGGTCGAGCAGACCGTGCGTGCGCTGAAGGAGGCGGATGCGGCGATCATCATGGTCGACGGCCGCAGCGGTCTTACGGCAGCGGACCAGCATGTCGCGGAACTCGCGCGCAAACACGCGAAGAAAACCTGGCTCGCGGTAAACAAGGCCGAGGGGCTGGAATCAGCGATCGCCGGCGGCGAGTTTCATGGCCTCGGGCTCGGCGAGCCGATCGCCATTTCGGCGGCGCACGGCGACCGCATCGGGCCACTCATGGACGAGGTGCTCGCCGAGTTCGTCGGTGCCGAGACGGTCGAGGAAGACGATGCCGATGTCGAGGTGTTGCGCATTGCCGTCGTCGGCAGGCCCAATGTCGGCAAGTCAACGCTCATCAATCGCCTGATCGGCGAAGACCGCCTCGTCGTTTTCGATCAGCCCGGCACGACGCGAGACAGCGTGTCCGTGCCATTCGAGCACAACGACCGCAAATACGAACTCATCGACACGGCCGGCATTCGGCGCAAGGCGCGCGTGCACGAGACGATCGAGAAATTCAGCATCGTCAAGGCGTTGCAGGCCATCGAGGACGCGCACGTCGTTGTCGCCGTGCTCGATGCACAGGAAGGCGTCACCGAACAGGACGTGAGCCTTTTGGGCCTGATCCTGCAACGGGGCAGGGCACTCGTCGTCGTGACCAACAAGTGGGACGGGCTGACGCCCGCAGCGCGCAAGCACGTGCGCGACGATCTCGAGCGGCGCCTCCCGTTTCTCGATTTCGCGGAGCGCATCACGATTTCGGCGCTGCACGGCACGGCGGTCGGTGACCTGCTGCCTGCGGCAGAACGCGCCTACCGGGCCGCCAACATCGATTTGTCGACACGGGAACTGACAGCCGAACTCGAGGCCGCGGTCATGGCGCACTCGCCGCCGCTGGTGCGCGGTCGTCGCATCCGGCTGCGTTACGCGCACCAGGGTGGTCGCAATCCGCCCATTATCGTGATTCACGGCAACCAGACCGAAAGCGTGCCCGAGGCCTATCGTCGCTACCTGATCAACCGCTTCCGCAAGGCGTTCAAGCTGAAGGGCACACCCGTCCGACTGCAGTTCAAGAGCAGCGAAAATCCGTTCAAGGGCAGGCGCAACAAGCTGACGCCCAGGCAGGAACGCAAGCGCAAACGCCTCATGAAACGCGTCAAGAAATAGCACACGCTATACTGGGGCATGAACCGGAGCGACGCATGAGTTCGGCGACCAAGACAATGACCTACGAGGGGCGCTTTCGCATGCATCGCGGCGGCTACCTCGAGTCGCCGACGCTCGCCTACGAGACCTGGGGCACGCTGAGCCCGGATCGCGACAACGCAATCCTTATCTTTACGGGGCTGTCGCCATCGGCGCACGCCGCTTCCAGCGCCGCGGATCCTGCGCCGGGCTGGTGGGAGGAGATGATCGGCTCAGGCCTGCCGCTCGATACCGACCGCTATTTCGTGATCTGCGTGAACTCGCTCGGCAGCTGCTTCGGTTCGACGGGTCCGGCCTCGGTCAACCCCGAGACAGGGCGCCGATATCGCCTCGATTTCCCGTTGCTGACGCTCGAGGATGTCGCGGAGTCGGCGTGGCTCGTCGTGCAGCATCTCGGCATCGACAAGCTGCATACCGTGATCGGCTGTTCGATGGGCGGCATGACCGGCATCGCGTTCTGCGTGCGCCACCCGGGCAAGGCCGAGGGCTTCATCTCGATCTCCTCGTCGGCAAGGGCGCTGCCTTTTTCGATCGCGATCCGCTCGCTGCAGCGTGAACTGATCCGCTCGGACCCGAAGTGGCACAAGGGGCGCTATACGACGTCGGACCCGCCGCTGCTCGGCCAGCGGCTCGCGCGCAAGCTCGGTGTCATCACCTACCGGTCGGCCGAGGAATGGAAACAGCGCTTCGGCCGCGAGCGTGCGACCGAGCACGCCCGCATCGAGGACCAGTTCAGCGCCGAGTTCGCCGTCGAGTCCTATCTCGAGCACCAGGCGCAGAAGTTCTCGGGTTCGTTCGACCCGAATTGCTACCTGTACCTTTCGCACGCCTCGGATCTCTTCGACCTTGCGGAATACGGCGGCTCCCTCGAGGCGGGGTTCCGGCGCATCCGGCTCGCGCGCGCGCTGGTGATCGGTGTCAAGACCGACCTGCTGTTCCCGATCGAGCAGCAGCGGGAGCTCGCGCAGGGGCTGGGCGTCAACTGTCCCGACGCTAAGTTCGTGGAGCTCGACTGCCTCGTCGGGCACGACTCCTTCCTCGTGGACATGGACGCTTTCCGCCCTGTGATCTGCGATTTCCTTTGCTGACCACGAGGTATATATACTGTCCCTCATCGTGTGATCCTGGGGGGGATGACATTGGGTCGATTTTTTGACGAACTGAAGCGCCGCAACGTGTTTCGCGTTGCCGTCGCCTACCTGGTATCGGGCTGGCTGGTGCTGCAGGTCGTCGATGTCGTCATCGGCAACATCGGCGCACCGCGCTGGGTCTTCTCGGTCTTCCTGCTCGCCGGCGTGGTGTTCTTCCTGCCCGTGCTGTTTTTTTCCTGGGCCTACGAGCTGACGCCGGAAGGCCTCAAGCGCGAATCCGAAGTCGACCGCAGCCATTCGATCACGTCGAGGACCGCGCGCAAGCTCGATCTGATCACGATCGGCATGCTCGTCGCCGTCGTGGCTTTCGTCCTGATCGAGCGGACGATGTTACCGGCGGGCGTGACGGCGCCGCCGGCGGCCTACAGCGAGCCAGAAACCGCGGAAATCACGACGACCCTCGTGGACGACAGGTCCATCGCTGTGCTCGCCTTCGACGACCTGTCGCCCGGCGGCGACCAGGCGTTTTTCGCCGAAGGGCTGTCCGAAGAAATCCTCAACGTGCTGGCCCAGGTGCCCGGCCTCAAGGTCGCGGGCCGTACGTCATCGTTCGCGTTCAAGGGCAAGGACACGGACCTGCGCGAGATCGGCGAAGCGCTTAACGTCGCACACATCCTCGAGGGCTCGGTACGCAAGGCCGGCGACCGGATCCGGGTCACGGCGCAGCTGATCCAGGCGAGCGACGGTTTCCACCTGTTCTCGAAGACCTACGACCGCGACCTCACCGATGTATTCTCGGTGCAGGACGAGATTGCCAGCCTGATCGGCGAGGCGCTCAGGACCGAGCTGGCCGTCGGCAAGGAAATGCCCACGGTCGCGCCGACCAGCATCGACGCCTACGATCTGTATCTCCTTGCACGCCAGCGTCTGCATTCGCGCAATCCCGAGCTGCTCGAAGAAGCGGGCGAGCTGCTGGACCGGGCCCTCGCGATCGATCCCGACTATGCGCCGGCGCTGGCGCAACGGGCGCTCGTGTGGGCGCTCTTGTCGGATGCGCCGGGGTCCTATGGGGACGTTCCGGATGTCATTGCCGTCAGGGAGGGGCTTGCGAGCGTGACGCGGGCGCTCGAGATCGATCCCGATCTCGCGGAGGCGCACGCGGTCCGCGGCCTGATCGTTGGTGACCTGCCGGGCCGTCGCGACGAAGGCATCGAGAGCCTGCGCCGGTCGCTCGAGCTGAACCCCAACATCGACGACGGCAAGGTCTGGCTCGCGCGCATTATCGACGACTTCGACGAGTCCGTTGCGCTCAACGAGCAGGTGGTCTCGCGCGATCCGCTGTACGGCCCGGCTTTCAACAACCTGATCGGGCTCTACAACCGCAACGCCGATTTCGACCGCTCCGAGGCGCTGATCGAGCGCGTCGAGCGCATCTCGGGACCGGACTGGAACGTGCAACAGGCGCGCGGCGAGGTCGCGTTGATGCGTGGCGACCTGTCGCAGGCGGTGCGGCACCTGAGTGACGCCTATGCGGCTAACCCGAACGGCAGTGTCGTCCAGATGTTCCTGGGATTCGCGCTGTACGGCATCGGCGAGATGGATCGGACGGCGACCGACAGCCGCCTGGCCTTTGCCATCGCGGCGCGGGCCGCGCAGGGCGACCGTGAAACCGTCGACCGCCTGATTCGCGAAGCCGATTTCAAAACGGGCAACCGGGTGCTCATGCTGGATGTTGCGACGAACTATCTGGTGAACGAGGGCAGGGCCGCCGAAGCACTCGCTATCGTGATCGACAACTACGGCGACGTTGCGACATTGGTGAAGGAACTAAGCGCCGAGGGGCGCTACGGAACCGATTTCCTGGGACCGCTGGCTTATGCCTGCCTGCAGCTCGATCTCGACGACGAACGCCAGACGCTCATCAAGGCCATGGCATCGGCGCTCGATGAGCAGCAGCGGACCGGCAGCGACAATTGGGTGCACTGGATATCGCGTGCGCAGTACGCGGCCCTGACGGACGACAGGGATGCCGCGTTCAGGTACCTGCAGACGGCACTCGACCGGGGATTCGTGGCGGTGGTGGTCCCGGATGCGCCGTTCGCGCTGCTGGCCGACGATGCGCGATACGCAACGTTCTCGGCGACGGCCCTGGCACGTGCCAACCGCGAGCGCGAGGAACTCGGACTCGAACCCTACAGGGCGCCGTTACGGTTCCAGTAGGATCGCCGGATCCACGGCGGTGCCGTTCAGGTAAGCCCCGAAATGCAGGTGCGGCCCGGTCACGCGGCCTGTCGCGCCGACGGCGCCGAGACGCTCGCCCGCGGCAACCGATGCGCCTTCCTTCACCGAAATTTCGCTCAGGTGGCAGTACATCGTCACGAGCCCCTGGCCGTGGTCGACGATGACGGTGTTGCCATTGAAGAAATAATCGCCCGTCGCCGTCACGACACCGCCGCGCGGCGCGCGAATCGGGGTGCCCGTGTCGGCCGCGATGTCCATGCCCTTGTGCGGCGAGCGCGGCTGGTCGTTGAAAAAACGCCTGAGCCCGAAACTCGAGCTGCGCGGCCCGTCGACTGGCGATTGCAGCGCGACGCCGTCCATGTCGATGCTGCGAAAGTTGTTGAGCGCCGCGTCGATGATCTCGCGCTCGCGTGCGATGCGTTCGAGTTGCGCGTCATCGGGCGTCACGTAGCTCTGGTTTTTCACCGTAAGCCGCTGTTCGCTGTAGGCGTGTTCGAGGATATCGATGTGACGCGCGTCGGCTCGTGTGGCAACCGCGATCGTGCCCGGCGCCGTGTCGAGCGGGACGCCGACGACGGCGAACCAGCGACCGTCACGCCGCATTGTCAGGACCCGTCGCCCGTCGTAGGTGACCTCCGGGGCGGCGCTGTCGGCCGGGCCGACGTCGATCGAGACGATGCCGCCCGGCCGTGGCGCCTGTGGCAGGTCGGCCACAGCCAGCGCCGGCAGCAGCAGGCAGGCAAGAAGCAGCGCCAGGCGCTCAGTCATCTTCGATCACCTTCGTGACGCTGGCGACCAGCCGGCCTTCGGCGAGTCGCGCGAGGATTTCGTCGCCCGCTGCAACGTCGCCGGCACGCAGCAGGGCGCGGCCGGTACGCGCGTCCTGCACGATCGCATAGCCGCGGTCCAGTGTCGCCAGCGGGCTGACCGAATGCAGGGTACGCCCGAGCACGGCGAGACGCCGGTCCGCACGCGACAGGCGCTCCTTTGCGGCGGCCCCGAGCCGCTGCCTGAGCGTGGCCAGCGCCGCGATCGCCCGCTGCACCGAGAGCGCCGGGCTCTGCTGCAACAGGTCGCTGCGCAGGGACTGCAGCGCGCCGCGCCGCTCGAGCAACTGGTGGCGCATCGCCGACGCCAGCCGCCCGCGGCCCTCGCGCAGCTGATCGCGCTGGCGCAGCAGGGTTCTGGCGGGGCTGGCCGTGACGAGGCGCCGTCCCAGCCAGTCGAGCGTCTGTGCCCGGTCTTCGACCTGGCGCTGCCCGACACGCGCGACGCGGGCGGCCAGCCGGTTCGCGCGATGCAGCCATTCGGCCGCGCTCGGCACGACGATCTCGGCGGCGCCGGACGGTGTCGGCGCGCGGACGTCGGCGACGAAGTCTGCGATCGTGAAGTCGACTTCGTGGCCGACGGCGCTCACGACCGGAATCGGGCACTCTGCAATCGCACGGGCCAGGGCCTCGTCGTTGAAGGCCCAGAGGTCCTCGAGCGACCCGCCGCCGCGGCCGATGATCAGCACGTCGCATTCGGCGCGCCGAATGGCCGTCGAGAGTGCCGCCAGCAATTCGCCGGGCGCGGCTTCACCCTGCACGGCGGCAGGGTAGATGACCACGGGCACGGCCGGAAAGCGTCGCCCGAGCACCGTGACGATATCCCGGATCGCGGCGCCGCTCGGCGAGGTGATCACGCCGATGCATGCCGGCAGCGTCGGCAGGGGCCGCTTGCGGTCCTCGTCGAACAGGCCTTCCGCGAGCAGTTTCCTTTTCAGCGCCTCGAAGCGCTGCTTCAGGACGCCTTCGCCGGCTGCCTCCATCTGCTCGACGATCAGCTGGTAGCTGCCCCGCGGCTCGTAGAGGCTGACGCGGCCACAGGCGAGCACCTTGTCGCCGTTCTTGAACCCGATCGCGGGACCGCGCTGGCGCTGACGGAACCAGGCCGCGCTGACCTGGGCGCTGTCGTCCTTCAGGGTGAAGTAGATATGCCCGGACGACGGTTTCGAGAGGTTCGAGATCTCGCCTTCGACCCAGAGGCGCGCAATGCCCTGTTCGAGCAGCGTCTTGACGCGGCGATTGAGCTGGCTGACCGTAATGGCGGCTTCGGTGGGCATCGCGCAAGTATAAACGTTTACCGTCGTAGGACGCGCGCGTACAATTGCCCGTTTACCTGCTACCCGACATTCTCCCATGCGTATCGCCAAGGAAGCCCTCACATTCGATGACGTCCTGCTGCAGCCGGGTTACTCCGAGATCCTGCCGCGGGAAGTCGATCTGAGCACCAGCCTGACCCGGGAGATTCGGCTGAGCATCCCGATCCTGTCGGCTGCCATGGATACGGTCACGGAGTCCCGGCTGGCGATCGCGCTGGCCCAGGAGGGCGGACTCGGCGTCATCCACAAGAACATGAACATCGAAGAGCAGGCGCGACAGGTCCTGGCGGTCAAGAAATTCGAGTCCGGCATGGTGCGCAATCCGATCACGGTGTCGCCCGGCATGACGATTCGCGAGGTCATCGACCTGACGCGTGCCATGGGCATTTCCGGCGTGCCGGTCGTCGACGGCAAGCAGACGGTCGGCATCGTGACGCACCGCGACCTGCGCTTCGAAACCAAGCTCGACGCGCCGGTCTCGACCGTCATGACGCCGAAGGACCGGCTCGTCACGGTGCGCGAGGGCGCGCCCGAGGAAGAAGTACTCGGCCTGCTGCACAAGCACCGCATCGAAAAGGTGCTCGTCGTCGGTGACGCTTTCGAACTCAAGGGGATGATCACGGCCAAGGATTTCCAGAAAGCCAAGGACTTCCCGCATTCCTGCAAGGACTCGTCCGGCGCGCTGCGCGTCGGTGCGGCGGTCGGCACGGGTGCGGATACCGACGATCGCGTCGACGCGCTGGTCGATGCGGGCGTCGACGTACTGGTCGTGGACACCGCGCACGGCCATTCGAAGGGCGTGCTCGATCGTGTGCGCCGCGTGAAGGCGCGCTACCCCGATATGCAGGTCATCGGCGGCAACATCGCGACCGCGGAGGCGGCGAGGGCACTGGTCGAGGCCGGCGCCGACGCGGTGAAAGTCGGTATCGGCCCGGGTTCGATCTGTACCACACGCGTGGTCGCGGGCGTTGGCGTGCCGCAGATTTCCGCAGTCGCCGAGGTCGCGGAGGAGCTGGCCAGGGCCGGTGTGCCGCTGATTGCCGACGGCGGCATCCGCTATTCGGGCGATATCGCGAAAGCGCTGGTCGCGGGGGCCTACTCCGTCATGATCGGCGGCCTGTTTGCAGGCACCGAGGAATCGCCCGGCGAAGTCGAGCTGTACCAGGGCCGTTCCTACAAGTCCTACCGGGGCATGGGTTCGGTCGGCGCGATGGGGCAGTCCTACGGCTCCTCTGACCGCTACTTCCAGGATGCGACCGAAGAACTCGAGAAGCTCGTGCCCGAAGGCATCGAGGGGCGTGTCTCTTACAAGGGCAGCCTGCTCGCGATCGTGCACCAGCTCGTCGGCGGCGTGCGCGCCGCGATGGGCTACACGGGCTGCGCCAGTATCGACGAGATGCGCGTCAAGCCGCGCTTCGTGCGCATGACGGGGGCGGGCATCAAGGAAAGCCATGTCCATGACGTGACGATCACGAAGGAAGCACCGAACTACCGGTCCCAGAACTAAGGCAATGCACCTCGACATTCATGCCCACAAGCTGCTGATCCTCGATTTCGGCAGCCAGTACACCCAATTGATCGCGCGTCGCGTGCGCGAGTGCGGCGTGTATTCCGAGATTCATCCCTGGGACATGACCGACGACGAGATTCGGGCGTTCGGTGCGAGCGGCATCGTGCTTTCGGGCGGGCCCGAGTCCGTCAATCTCGACGACCCGCCGCGCGCCTCGCAGGCCGTGTTCGAACTCGGCGTGCCGGTGCTCGGCATCTGCTACGGCATGCAGACGATGGCGGCACAGCTGGGTGGCAAGGTCGAGGCCTCGGCGCATCGCGAATTCGGCTATGCCGAGATCGAGCCGGTCGAATCCCGCCTGTTGCACGGACTGAGCGACGAGGCGAGCCACGCACTGCTCAAGGTCTGGATGAGCCACGGCGATCGGGTCGAGGCGCTGCCGGACGGCTTCGTGGCGACGGCCTCGAGCCGCAATTCGCCGCTCGCGGCCATGGAAGACGCGGCGCGTAATTTTTTCGGCGTGCAGTTCCATCCGGAGGTCACGCACACCCTGCAGGGCCAGGAAATCATCCGCCGCTTCGTGCGCGACATCTGCGGTTGTTCGGGCGACTGGACGCCGGGCAATATCGTCGCGGACGCGATCGAGCAGGTGCGCGCCAGGGTCGGCAACGGCAAGGTGCTGCTCGGGCTCTCGGGCGGGGTCGACTCGTCGGTCGTGGCGGCGCTGTTGCACGAGGCCATCGGCGACCAGCTCGTTTGCGTGTTCGTCGATCACGGCCTGCTGCGGCACAACGAGGGCGACCAGGTCATGGAGACCTTCGCCGAGCACATGCATATCAACGTGATTCGTGTGAATGCGGCGGATCGCTTTTTCGCGGCGCTCGAAGGCGTCAGCGATCCGGAAGAGAAACGCAAGATCATCGGCGGACTGTTCATCGACGTGTTCGACGAGGAGGCCCACAAGCTCGAAGGCATCGAGTGGCTCGCGCAGGGCACGATCTATCCGGACGTCATCGAGTCGGCAGGCGCGAAGACGGGCAAGGCGCATGTCATCAAGTCGCATCACAACGTCGGTGGCCTGCCGGAAAAGATGCGCATGAAGCTCGTCGAGCCGCTCAGGGAACTGTTCAAGGACGAGGTGCGCAAGATCGGTCTCGAGCTCGGCTTGCCGCGCGAGATGGTCTACCGGCACCCGTTCCCGGGCCCGGGTCTCGGCGTGCGCATCCTCGGCGAGGTCAGGCGCGAATTCGCCACAAAGCTGCAGCTTGCGGACGACATCTTCATCGAGGAACTGCACCGGCAGAAACTCTATGACCAGACCAGCCAGGCATTCGCGGTATTCCTGCCGGTCAAGTCGGTCGGCGTGATGGGCGACGGCCGTCGTTACGAATACGTGATCGCGCTCCGCGCCGTCGAAACCATCGATTTCATGACGGCGCGCTGGGCGCGCCTGCCCTACGAATTCCTCGAGCATGTCAGCCTGCGCATCATCAACGAGGTCGACGGTATTTCCCGGGTCACTTACGACATCTCCGGCAAGCCCCCCGCGACGATCGAGTGGGAATAGCCGCCGGCCGGCAGGACGGGGACGAGCGATGACAATGGACGAGCACTGGGCGGAACAGGACCTGGACAACATGCGTGTGGCGCTCGCCGAAGCGGAGCGTGCGGCGGGCGAAGGCGAAGTGCCCGTCGGCGCCGTCGTGATGTCGGGTGGTGCTATCGTCGGCAGGGGCCGTAATCTCACGGTGACGCGGGCGGACCCGAGCGGACATGCCGAGATCGTCGCACTGCGGGATGCGGCTGCGGCGATCGGCAATCATCGACTCGTCGGCGCGACGCTGTACGTGACACTGGAGCCCTGCATGATGTGTGTCGGCGCGATCGCGCAGGCGCGCATCGGGCGCGTGGTGTTCGGTGCTTACGACGACAAGGCGGGTGCGCTCGGCAGTGTCGAGGACCTCAGCGACTCCCGGGCGCTGAATCATCGATTCGAAGTGAACGGCGGACTGCTTGCCGATGAGTGCGGGACGCTGCTCAGGGACTTCTTCGGCGACAGGCGCTGACCCGCCCGCGGTCGCGGCGCTCAGGTTTCGACCGTTTCCCCGTCGTCCTCACCGACCGCGTTTTCATCCGCATTGTCGGGCTCGAGCGGCATTTCCTCGGGCGGTGGTTCTTCCTGTTCGGTGAGCCACATCAGAATGTCGTAGTAGGCGCGCACGTTATTGACGTACAGGACGGGCTCCCAGCCACGCGCGTAGCCGTAGGGTACCTGCGAGTACCATCTCCGCTGTGACAGGAGCGGCAGCGCGTCCGACAGGTCGATCCACGAATCCGGGTCGCCGCCGAGCGACTCGACGATGATCTGCGCGTCTTTCACGTGATTGAAACCGACGTTGTACGACGCCAGCGCCATCCAGGTACGGTCGGGTTCCTGTACGGATTCCGGTACGCGCTCTGTCTGCCGCGCGAAGTATTCGGCGCCGCCGAAAATGCTGCTCTCGGGATCGAGCCTGTCCTCGAGGCCGAGGTACTCGGCCGTTGCCTGCGTCAGCATCATGATGCCGCGGACCCCCGTGGGCGAGACTGCCTGCGAGCGCCAGTGGGATTCCTGGTAGCCGATCGCAGCCAGCAGGCGCCAGTCGACGCCCCATTGCGCGCCCGCCTCCTCGAACATGGCGCGGTAGCGGGGCAGGCGGCTTTCGAAATGCCGGATGAAATTGCGCGTGCCGACGTAGTCGAATTTCTTGGTATGCCCGTAATAGCGCTCATGGACCCTCGCGAGCATGCCCTCGCGATCCGCGCCGATCAGGAAATCGTCGGCACGCGCCAGCAGGCTGTCGCCGCTGCCCTTGGGAAATGCCCAGGCAACCGGGTCCTCGATGTCGAGATCGAGCGCGACGCGCAGGTCCGGATAGAAATGCCGCTGGATGTTGAAATCCGGGCTGTCCGAAATGGTCAGGTCGATCTCGCCCATGGCGACCTTGCCGAGCAGGTCCGCGAATTCGACGTCGGCGTTCTCGGTCCAGGCCAGTTCCGGATGTTCTTCCTGAAGGTCCTCGAGGATCTCGACATGGCTGCTGCTCGCGACGACCTCGATGGATCGGTCGAGGATGTCCTCGATAGAGCGCGGGCGGCCCGTCCCCAGCTTGTAGATCAGGTGCACGTCGACCGTTTCGTAGGGATAGCCGAAATTCAGGTATTCCTGGCGCGTGTCGGTGATCGACAGGCCCGCTGCCGCCATGTGCGCCTGGCCGGACAGCAGCATCGGCATGATTTCCGAGACGCTGGCTACCGGTTCGATGACGAGCTTGACGCCGAGGGCGTCGGCAAAAGCCTGAACCAGGTCGTATTCCGGCCCGGTCGGGCCATCGGGACTGATCGTATAGGCGGTCGGGCTGTCACGCGTGACGACACGGAGCTCGCCCGTGTCGAGTACCTGGTCGAGTAGCGGCGGCGCCGAGGAGCAGGTGCCAATGAGGGCCGCCAATGTGATGATGAGCAACAGGCGCAAGCGTCTATTCCCGAACCCTGCGAGCCCCAATTATCGCACCGGAAGGCCCGGAATGCGCACTTGACATTCGCGTCCGGGCTAACCAATATCGCGGACCCCGACCGGCTTTGGCCAAGGCCAATGGAAACGCGCACTTACGGAGAGGTGCCAGAGTGGTCGAATGGGCTTGACTCGACAAATCGGCGCAGCCGATTTGGACGCACGAAGTGCGCCCCGCAGGGGCGAGGAGCGAAGCGACGAGTCATCCGAGCGCAACGGAAGTTGCGCGACAGACGCGCGAAGTGCGCCCCGCAGGGGCGAGGAGCGAAGCGACGAGTCAAATCAAGTGTTCGGCGACCCCCGGTCGCCCGCACGAATACAATACGGAATTGAGGAGAGGTGCCAGAGTGGTCGAATGGGCTTGACTCGAAATCAAGTGTACGGTTCACCGTACCGTGGGTTCGAATCCCACCCTCTCCGCCAGCAAACAAAAAAGAGGCCCTTGTGGCCTCTTTTTTTGTTTGCCGGATGGGGGTGCTGGAAGAGAACCCACCGGGTTCGAGCCGAGGCCGACGAAGTCGGCCGAGACGACGCGCAGCGAGCGAAGTGAGCGAGCGCCCGCTGGATGGGCTGGCCCGAAGGGCTAGTCAATCCCACCCCCTCCGCCAGCCAATGAAACCCCTCAGCACTTTCGCATCGGGTTGTTGGGATGGGTCGTCCAGTTGGCCTTTTCGGCGGAGACCGGCCGGCCGGTCCGCGGATCGACGCCGTCCGTCAGGCGCCGCATCGTGATGCAGCGGTCGACCGGGCAGACGCTCACGCACAGGTTGCAGCCGACGCAATCCTCATCCTTCACCTCGAACCGGCGCTCGCCATCGACAGTGTGGGTAATCGCCTGGTGAGACGTGTCCTCGCAGACGACGTGGCAGCGACCGCACTTGATGCACAGGTCCTGATCGATGACGGCCTTCTCGATGTAATTGAGGTTCAGGTATTGCCAGTCCGTGACGCTCGGCACGGCACGGCCGACCAGTTCGGCGACGGACGACATTCCCTTGTCATCGAGGAACCGGCTGAGACCGTCAGTCAGGTCGTCGATGATCCGGAAGCCGTAAACCATCGCCGCCGTGCAGACCTGGACGTTGCTGGCCCCGAGCGCAATGAAGTCCACGGCGTCGCGCCAGTCGCTGATGCCGCCGATGCCAGATATCGGCAGGCGGGCGGTTTCCTTCGTGCGCGCGATTTCCGCGACCATGTTCAGTGCGATCGGTTTCACGGCTTCGCCGCAATAGCCGCCGTGCGTCCCCATGCCATCGGTCGTCGGGTACATGGTGAGGTTGTCGTAATCGACGCGCATGATCGAGTTGATCGTGTTGATCAGCGAAACCCCGTCCGCTCCGCCTTCCATCGCCGCCCTGGCAGGGGGCAGGATGTTGGCCACGTTCGGTGTCAGCTTCACGATGACCGGCACGCTCGCCGCTGCCTTCGCCCACTCTGTCGCCATGCGGATGTATTCGGGTACCTGGCCGACCGCTGAACCCATGCCGCGCTCGGACATGCCATGCGGGCAGCCGAAATTCAGCTCGATGCCGTCTGCGCCCGTGTCCTCGATCATGGGCACGTACTTCGCCCAGCTCTGCTCGTTCATCGGCAGCATGACCGAGACCACCAGTGCGCGGTCCGGCCAGTCGCGCTTGATCTGTCGAATGTCGTCGAGGTTGGCCTTGAGCGGCCGGTCGGAGATCAGTTCGATATTGTTGAACCCGATGACTCGCCGGTCGTTGCTGTGGATCGCGCTATAGCGCGGACCGTTGACGTTGACGATGGGTGGATCTTCGCCGAGGGTCTTCCAGACGGCGCCGCCCCAGCCGGCCTCGAAGGCGCGGTTGACGTTGTAGGCCTTGTCCGTCGGCGGTGCAGAGGCAAGCCAGAACGGGTTGGGAGACGAAATGCCGAGGAACGTCGATTTGAGGTCAGCCATGGTCAGGCTCCTGACCGCAGGTAACGGTCGATCGAAATCGCTGCCAGCTTGCCGTGCTGCACGGCGCTGACCGTGAGGTCGTCGCCGCCGACCGCGCAGTCGCCACCGGCCCAGATACCGGGCACTGACGTTGCCTGGTTGTCGTCAACCTCAATCTTGCCGTGCTTCCACGCGAGACTGGCCTTGTCGAGACCCAAAGCGTCGAGGCGCTGCCCGATCGCCTTGAAAACGACGTCGGCATCGAGCGTGAACAATGCGCCGGTGCCGGACAGGTTGCCGTCGGCGTCGACCGAAACCTTCTCGAACTCGACCGCCTCTACGTGCGTGTCGCCCACAAGTCGAACCGGTCGCGCAAGGTGGTGTATCGACACGCCATTCTTCTGCGCCAGTTCCTGTTCGAAGCGGCTGGCGCCCATCCGGTCGGATCCGCGCCGATAGACGATGTCCACGCGTTCCGCCCCGAGGCGTTTTGACTGTACCGCGACGTCGATCGCGGTCATGCCGCCGCCAATGACGACGACTCGACGGCCCACCGGCAACTTGCTCTTGTCGGCTGCCTGGCGAAGTTCGGCGATGTAATCGATCGCGTTGCTGACGCCGTCGAGGTCCTCGCCTTCGATACCCAGGTTGTTGACGTCGCCCAGTCCGATGCCGAGGAACAAGGCGTCGAACTCCTCCATCAATGCAGGCAGGGAGATGTCCGCGCCGAACACGACACCCTGCCGCAATTCGATGCCCCCGATGGACAGGATGAATTCGACCTCGCGCTGCGCGAAATCGTCGACCACCTTGTAGGCGGCGATGCCGTATTCGTTGAGGCCGCCCGGTCGCCGGTTGCCGTCGAAAACGACCACGTCATGACCCAGCATTGCCAGGCGATGTGCGCAGGACAGGCCGGCCGGGCCGGCGCCGATGACAGCGACCGTGCGGCCGGTTCGTTCGGCCCGGGAGAACATCGACAGGTTGCCTTCGATGACCGGGTCGGTCGCGTATCGCTGCAGCAAACCGATCTCGACAGGCTTGTCCCCGTGTGTATTGCGCACACAGGCTTCTTCGCAAAGGACTTCAGTCGGGCACACCCGGGCGCACATGCCGCCCATGATGTTCTCGCTCAGAATCGTCCGTGCCGACCCCAGCCGGTTGTCACTGCGGATCTTCTGGATGAACGCGGGAATGTCAATGCCGGTCGGGCAGGCGGTCGTGCACGGCGCGTCGAAACAGAAGTAGCAGCGATCGGCCTCGACCAAGGCCTCCTGGCGCGATAACGGAGGGTGCAGATCACCGAAGTTTTCTGCAATTCTCTTGGCGTCCAGCCGCCCGGCGCGTATGTCCGACATGGCAGCGCTATCGGCGGACGGCTGTCGGTTCGCTGCGTTGCGCCTGTTTCTTCAGCGCATCGTAGTAAGCCGCAAATGGCGGACGTTCGACATACCGGCCGGCGCCACGCTCGACATCGAGTTGACCATTCGCATACACGACCTTGCCGCGGCTCAGCGTGTGCGAGGCGCAGCCCCGCACCTTCATGCCTTCGAAAATGTTGTAGTCGACTTTCTGGAAGTGCGTCTTTGCAGAGATGGTCTTCGTCGCTTCCGGATCCCAGACCACGATGTCCGCATCCGCGCCGGGCGAGACGCTGCCTTTGCGCGGGTAGATATTGAAAATCTGGGCGGCGTTCGTCGACGTTACCGCGACGAATTCGTTCATCGTCAGGCGCCCGGTTCCGACGCCGTGCGTCCAGAGGACCTCCATGCGGTTCTCGACGCCGCCGGTGCCGTTCGGAATCTTGCGAAAATCATCCTTGCCTGCCGCTTTCTGGTCGGCGCAGAAGCAGCAATGGTCGGTTGCCGTCGTCTGCAGGTTGCCGGACTGAAGACCGCGCCACAGCGCGGCCTGGTGTTCGGCCGGACGGAAAGGCGGACTCATCACGTGTGCCGCCGCGACATCGAAGTCCCGGTGCCGGTACACCGAATCGTCGATGAGCAGGTGTCCGGCAAGCACCTCGCCGAATACGCGCTGGCCCTCGTTTCGTGCCCGCGTGATGGCCTCCAGCGACTGGCGGCAGGAGTTGTGCACGATGTACAGGGGTACCTTGAGGACCTCGGCAATGCGTATCGCGCGGTTGGCCGCTTCGCCCTCGACTTCGGGCGGCCGTGACAACGGATGCGCTTCGGGGCCGGTGATGCCTTTTTCGAACAGCTCCTTCTGCAGGCGGTACACGAGTTCGCCGTTTTCCGCGTGCACGGTCACGATGGCGCCGAGCTCGATGGCCCGGGAGAAGCTGTTCACGAGAATCTCGTCGTCGGCCATGATGGCGCCCTTGTACGCCATGAAGTGCTTGAAGCTGTTGACACCATGATCGCGGACCAGCGTGCCCATCGCCTCGCGCACCGTCTCGTCCCACCAGGTGATCGCCACGTGAAACGTGTAGTCGGCAACCGATTTTGTCGCCCAGTCGCGCCACTGATGATAGGCGTCCATGACGTCCTGTTGCGGATTGGGAATGACGAAGTCGATGATCATCGTCGTTCCGCCCGCGAGGCCCGCGGCCGTGCCGGATTCGAAGTCCTCGCTGGCCACGGTGCCCATGAACGGCAGTTGCATGTGCGTATGTGGATCGATGCCGCCCGGCATGACGTACTGGCCTCCGGCATCGATGACGGTCGCGCCGCGAGGCGCGTCCAGGCTCTCGCTGACGGCAACGATCCGGCCGTCGTCGCAGAGCACGTCGGCACGCTGGCTGCGGTCCGCATTGACCACCGTGCCGCCCCTGATGAGCACAGTCATGTCGAACTCCTTGCCTCGCCTCTTGCAGCGAAGTAATAGATGAGGCCACCGAGTATCGAACCGGTAAACCATCCGTAAGTATAGAACCAGCCGAGGTAGTCGGTGGTGATCGCGATCAGCGTGAGCCCGACCGGGACGAGGAATGCGATGAAGCCCGACCGGTTCCATGCCGGGTAACCGGCGTTGTCCTGGTAAAGCGCGAGCACGTCGTAGGCCTGTTTCTTGATGAGGAAATAGTCGACGACCATGATGCCTGCGATCGGGCCGAGCAGGCTCGAGTAGCCGATGAGCCAGTTCGAGTAAAGGCTCTCGAGGCTGACATCGGTTTCCAGCCAGCCGATCTTCTTGAGGAGTTCCCAGCTCATGATCAGGATGCCGATGACGCCGGTAAGCAGGACACCCTTGTTCTCGTTGATGATCTTCGGCGCGATGTTCTGAAACACGTTCGTCGGCGACACGATGTTCGCTGCCGTGTTCGTCGAGATCGTCGCCAGGATGATGATCAGCATCGACAGCACCACCCAGAACGGGCTGTCGATCCGGCCGATCAGGTTGATGGGATCGGACAGCGTTTCGCCGACCAGGTCCATCGACGCGGCCGTGAGCACGACGCCGAGGCCTGCAAACAGCAGCATCGTCAGGGGCAGCCCGATGATCTGGCCGATGATCTGTGATCGCTGCGTGCGCGCATAACGGCTGAAGTCCGGGATATTGAGAGACAGTGTTGCCCAGAAGCCGACCATGGCGGTCAGCGCTGCCATGAAGTAGGGCAGGAACGCTGCATCGGCCGGGCGGCTGGCCGGTTGCGACAGGAGCTCGGTCATCGACACCTTGGGCGCGGCCCAGAGCAGCAGTCCGACTGCGACCAGCAGCAGGAGCGGCGCAGCCAGCGTCTCCAGCCATTTGATCGATTCCGGGCCGCGAATCACGACCGCGATGTTGATGGCCCAGAAGATGAAGAACCCGATGACCTCTCCGGTGCCGCCGAGTGCCGCCCAGTCCTCGGAAATTGCCGACAGCAGCAGGTGTATCGCGATCCCGCCGAACAGCGTCTGCACGCCGAACCATCCACAGGCGACGATGGCGCGGATCAGTGACGGCACGTTGGAGCCCACGATGCCGAACGACGCTCTCAGTACGACCGGGCAGGGCAATCCATAGCGCGTGCCGGGAAAGGCGTTAAGGGTCAACGGGATCAGGACGACGACATTGGCAATGAGTATCGTCCACAACGCCTCGCGCACCGACAGCCCGAAGTATGCCGTCAGCACGCCGCCGAGCGTGTAGGTGGGAACGCAGATCGCCATCCCGACCCACAAGGAAGCGATATGCCAGCGAGACCAGGTTCTTTGCGACGCCTTCGTCGGTGCGATGTCGTCGTTGTAGCGCGGACTGTTCGCAAGATCCTGTCCCAGGTCGAGTTCGACGTGCTCGCCGACCGTGCGAAGCCTGCTAATCAGTGGCAGTTCGGACATGGACGCCCCCCTCGGTGCGGAAATCAGTTTTCGATTAGCGGGCCATAGGTTTCGGGCCGCCGATCGCGGAAAAACTGCCACTGGTCGCGAACCTCACGCACCATGGCCAGGTCGATTTCGTGGACGAGCAGTTCGTCCTGGTCATAACTGGCTTGCGCCTCGATCGTACCGCGGGGGTTGACGATGTAGCTGGACCCGTAGAACTCGCCCATGTTCATCGTCGTCGCCCAGGGCTCCTCGCTACCGATGCGGTTGATGGCGCCGATGAATACGCCATTGGCCGCCGCCGAAGCCGGTTGCTCCAGTTCCCAGAGGTACTTGCTGAGGCCCGCAACGGTTGCCGACGGATTGACGATGTATTCGGCACCGTTGAGCGCCAGCGCCCGCCAGCCTTCCGGAAAGTGGCGGTCATAGCAGATGTAGACGCCGAGCTTGACGAAGGCTGTTTCGAAGACCGGGTAGCCGGTATCGCCGGGCTTGAAGAAGAATTTTTCGTAAAACCCCGGATCGACCTGGGGAATATGGGTCTTGCGGTACTTGCCGAGGTACTTTCCGTCCGCGTCAATAACCGCCGCCGTGTTGAAATAGACACCGGTCATGTGCTCTTCGTAGATTGGCACGACGATGACCATGCCGTGCTTTCTCGCGTACTCCTGCATCAGCCTCGTCGTGTGGCCGTCGGGAATCTTTTCGGCGGCGGCATACCACTTGCGATCCTGGCTCGGGCAAAAGTAGGGCTGCGTGAAGACTTCCTGAAAGCACAGGACCTGCACGCCCTGTTCTGCGGCACTTTCGATGAACGGGATGTGCGCCTCGAGCATGCGGTCGCGAATCTTCTCGGGCGGCATCGTGCCATCGCCCTTGAGGCCCATCTGGATCAAACCACACTTTACTTTGGCCATGACACCCCCGAGTCACGCAGCTGTCGCGTGTGTTGCGTGCGTTGTGAGTTCTTATTCTTTATCAACGCGTTAACACGCGTCCGACTCGTACAGAATACGCCTTTTCCACTTTCGGGAACAGGGCCGCGAACACGGCGCGGCCCGGAGGTCATGATTCCCCGATGTCTTCGTTCCAGAGGCCGGGCGACGCCGCGATGAAATCCTCCATGAGGCGCCGGCATTCCGCGTCGTCGACCACGTCGAGTTCGACGCCGCGCGAACGCAAATATTGTTCGGGCCCCTGAAACGTGCGGTTCTCGCCCACGACCACCCTGGGGATCTGGTACAGAAGAATGGCGCCGCTGCACATGTCGCAGGGCGACAGGGTCGAATAGAGCACGGCCTTGCGGTAGTCGGCCGCGGTGAGCCGCCCGGCATTTTCGAGGCAGTCCATTTCCGCATGCAGCACGGCGCTGCCCTTTTGCACGCGCTGGTTGTGGCCGCGGGCCACGATGCGGCCGCCGATGACGAGCACGGATCCGATCGGGATGCCGCCGGCGTCACGTCCCTTCCTGGCTTCTTCGATGGCTGCGTTCAGGAAAGGATCCAATGGTCGTCCGAAACTCGAGTTTGGGTGAATAACGGGTCCCTCGTTACCAATGACCATGACGAGATCGATGCCATCGCCAATCGCAGCAGGCATCGCGAAAAGCGCAAGCGCTGCCGGCTGCCGCGCTTCGCAAGGTGCCGGTCCTCCACCAAGAAGCGACAGAGGCGCTGCAGAGATAGTAGCGATGTCCGCGATACCGCGCCAGCCATCGATGCGGTTGGCGCCGGCCGGCAGCCGGCAGGTCGGCGGAGCATGGTCCACAGAAGACGCACTCGAGCGCCAGAAATCAGAAGAGCCCCGCTGCGGGGCCTTTTTTGCATGAATTTGTGCGTAGAATGTTGCGCTTGCACTCGTTGGGACAGTTATGGGGTTCTCATGAATTGGAAAGTAGGAGCGATTATTGGCGCACTTGCACTGCTCACTGCGTGCGGGCCGAAAGAAGATGCGACGACATCGGTTGCGGATGCAGGACTGGCGAATGAGCGGTTCGACAGCGCGGTACAGGAAATGACGACGGCATATTTCCAGCACGTCCCGGAGGCCGCGACACAGCTCGGCGTATCCGAGGACATGGTGCCCGGCACAGCTCACAGGTTGATGGATCGGTCGGTCGAGGGCAATACGGCTCGCAACCGCGCTATTGAAGCAGCACTTGCCACGTTGAATTCCATTGATGCGGAGTCGCTGAGCCCGGACAGGCAACGCACACACGCGGTTCTTACGCTGCTATTCGAAGGCGCGCTGGGACCATCGCGCGTGGTGGACTATGGCACGACAGCGGGCGCGTGGTCGCTATGGTTTCTTCCGTATGCCATCGTTCAGAACTCCGGACCGATCGTCGACATACCCAATTTTCTGGGCTCGCAGCAGCCCGTGACGAATGCAAAAGAGGCAGAGACGTACCTGTTGCGCCTTGCAAGTGTCAGGGACGCGCTTGATGGGGCGCTCGAGAGCTATCGACAGGGTGTGCAAGCAGGCGCTATTCCCCCGGATTTCATCGTGGATAGGTCGCTTGCGGTGGTCGAGGCATTCATCGAGCCTCCAGCGGGAGAAAATTCGATGTATGTTTCCTTCGCGGACAAGCTCGAGAGCGCAGGAATCGAGAACGCCGAGGAATACGCGGACCGGGCATTAAAGATAATCGATGCGGAGGTCATACCCGCTTACCAGCGTATTGCCGATTACATGGGTGAGATCAGGGCATCCGCGCCGCACGATGCCGGCATATGGCGTCTGCCTGGTGGCGAAGCGCTTTATGCCGCCATGATTCGCCACATGACGGACTCGAATCTTTCGGCTGAGGACATTCACCAGACAGGCCTTGACGAGGTCGAGCGCATAACGCGGGAAATGGACCTGATATTGCGTTCGGCAGGTTACACCGATGGAACCGTCGGCGAACGCATGCTGAAACTCAATGTCGAGCCGCGGTTTCTCTATGCCAACGACGCCGAAGGTAAGGAGAAGTTGCTGAATGATGTGCGGGCGCTGATCGACGGCATGTACGCCGAGTTGCCCAACGGGTTCCGAAAGCTGCCGCAGCACAAGGTGGAGGTGCGGATGGTTCCGGAATTCAGCCAGGATTCGGCGTCGATGGGGTACTACAACAACCCCGCGCCCGACGGCTCTCGCCCCGGCTATTACTTCATCAACCTGCGCGATACCGCGTTGCACCCGAGCTGGACCTTGCCGACATTGAGCTATCACGAAGCTGTGCCGGGGCACCACCTGGACGGCGCAACGGCAATGGAGCTGGAGGTGCCGCCGGTCGTCAAGGCGCTGTGGTCAAACACCAGTGGCGAAGGCTGGGCGCTGTATGCCGAACGGCTGGCTGCCGAGATGGGTATGTATGCGAATGATCCTTACGGCGATCTCGGTCGTCTGCAGGCCGAACTGCATCGTGCGGTTCGCCTCGTGGTAGATACGGGCATGCATGCGCAAAAATGGAGCCGCGAGCGAGCGATTCAATACATGGTCGATGTCGAAGGTCTGGATGAGGCCACCGCCACATCCGAAATCGAGCGATACGCCGTATGGCCGGCGCAGGCGCTAGGTTACAAGCTCGGTCAATTGAAGATCCTGGCGCTGCGCGAGGAAGCGAAAGAGGCGCTCGGCGAGGCTTTTGATATTCGTGACTTCAATCAACAGGTACTCGAGGTCGCATCCGCGCCGATGCCGTATATCGAGAATACGGTACGCAACTGGATTGCGGCTTCGATTGAGTAGTGCCTCGAACGCGGCGGAACATTGTCCGCACAAGACCAGCTACAGCGCCAAATCACGAAAAGCCCCTGAATGGGGCTTTTTTTATTCTGGGAGAGGTTACGGGCTTTCGAACCCTTTTCGACCAGCCGGCCTGGGCCGGTCGGCCACGCAGCGCCTCGAGCACATTCCAGGCTCTGCGCGAAAAAAAATGGGCCCGCGAAGGGGCCCATTTCCGTTCTCCGGCCGAACACGGTCGCGGATGGGTCAGTCGTCCTCGACGATATTGTCGGCAACCAGTTCCAGCAGGCTGTCGATGTCCTTGTCCCACTGGAAGTGATCCTTCGCGTCATTGAAGCTCTGCCGGCAGTTCGAGCAGGTCGACAGCACCGTCTTCGCACCCGTCTTCTCGACCTGGTCCATCTTGAGCTCGAATACCTTGTAGCGCAGGTCTTTGGCGCGCTGAATGGTCATCACGCCGCCGCCGCCACCGCAGCACCAGTTGTCATCGGCGCCCGGCGTCATTTCCCGGAGGTCCAGGCCCAGCGCCTCCATCACCACGCGCGGCGCGTTCGTCGCGCCGCCCCGCCGGGAAATCTGGCAGGGGTCATGGAACGTGACGGCCTGGTCGACTTTCCGGACCTTGAGCCTGCCGGAGCCGATGACATCCGCAAGGTATTCGGACACGTTCATCACCTTGAACGGCAGGGGCTGCCCGTACATCGCCGCGCCCAGCCAGCGCAGCGCACCGTAGGCGTGGCCGCACTCGGGCAACAACACCAGCTTCGCTTCGCAGTCAATGGCAGCATTGATGAGCTTCATGGTCATTTCCCGCTGCCACTCGACACTGCCGGTCATCATGCCGAAGTTCGTCGCCTCGTAGCCCTCGCTGCGGAATGTCCAGCTTTCACCGAGCGCGTTGAGGATTTTTGCCGTTGCGCCGATCGCGTTGGGGTACTTCATGATCTCGATCGACGACATGGTGACGAGGATGTCGGCTTTGTCCTGGTCGAAGAAGACCTCGGTCTCGTGTTCGTCCGCCATCCACTCGATGCGATCCTCGAAGACGTCTGCGGTGGCGCCCAGCGGGCTGCCTTCAACCTTGGCCCGCTCTGCGACCGCACGCAGGTCTTTGGGGGCAAGGCCGGCCTCGAACATGCCTTGCCGCACGAAGCCGACCATGGTCGCTATGTCGATGCCCATCGGGCAGACCAGCGAGCAGCGACCGCACATCGTGCAGGAGTCGTAAACCAGTTCCTGCCAGTCCTGCAGTTGTTCGACGGTGACCGGTTTCTTCAGGTCGAAAAGTCGGTACACGTAAGCGAAAGGCCCGGATTCGCGCGTGTACGCCTGCTTGAAGGCCTCGAGTTTCCAGACCGGCGTGTATTTCGGGTCCCTCGTCTGTTCGTAGTAATGACAGGCCTCGGCGCAAATGCCGCAGTGTATGCACGACTCCATGTAAGTGGCGGTCGTGCGATTGACGTTTCTCGCGAACGCCTTCATGGCCCTGGAGAGCCGCTCTTCGTCGGAATCGTTGCCGTGCATGTCGAAATGCAGTGCTTCTGTTTTCGCAGCAGCGTCTTTCGTCTGCAAATCGAGCGCTCGATCCTTGATGGTGGCACTCATATACGTGCTCCTTTGTGCGCGAAGGCGACGCCCGTCGCATAACGGGAACCGAACAGAAGGAAGGCGTGCATGAGCTTGCCGAACGGGAACCAGATCAGCAGCACATCGAACGACAGGACATGCAGGGCGACCAGGGTGTCATTGTTCTCACCGGCCAGACCGGCAGTCAGGCCCGTCGCGACGACCAGGGCAGTGATCAGCAGTGAGAACCAGTCGTCGAAATTGGACAACAGCCTGAGCACCGGGTGCTTGAGGCGCCGGTATACCGTAACCGCGACAGTTGCGAGCAGCACGATCGACGAAATCGTGACGACGGGGCCGGGGAGGTGCGGCCAGCTGACGCCGAACGTCTCCTGGATCAGCCGGATGTGCTCCTCGGCTGCGAAAATGACGATCGCCAGCGCGAGGTGCATCAGGTAGGCGTTCGCGATGGGCGCCTTGATCCGGTCGCTTATGGGGCCGTGGTTGATGGTTCGCGATGCGATCATCCATAGCCCGCCCAATCGCTCGTTCGCGCCCCTGGATTCCGATTTGTCGACGCGCTTTTTCATGCGCAACAGGAACCCGAGGCGCCAGGCCACCCCGAGAACGAATACGCCGATGGCCACGATCAGCGCCGGGCCGCTCGCAAATTCCGATAGCGTCACTTCACTCTCCATAACAGGAACAGGCTTTAGAGTATTAGGATATTCGAATATATGGGATAGGGAAAATCGCGTATTCGAGTACGTTCTATCTCAGCGGCGACCTCGCAGGTAATCGGCACAGCCGGCCATAACGAGAACCGGAAGACGGCAAAGATGGCGGCGATTCCGTCGCCGATCCGGAAAAGACAGGCGCGAGCGAACCGGGCGAACTCATTGCCCGAACCCGGCCCGGAGCCGCTCAGGCATCCTGCGCCCGGGACCTGCAGCGCCGCCGGTCGACCACGGACGGGCCCTGTGGCCAATCGATTCAAATGGGTACAAATCGCAAATGGCCGGGAATCCGCATTACCAGGCAGCAACCGAGGTTACAATCGGTCTTTAAGGGTGGTTGCGAAATGCGAGACAAGCGACGTTCATTGTTGGCCGGATTCTCTGCAGAGATGGTGCGCCGGCGCGTTTATCCGGTCATAGTTGCCTATGCCCTGGTAGCCTGGGGTTTGCTGCAGATTGGCGAAGTGACCTTCCAGCCGCTTGGACTCCCGGACTGGGTTATGAGTGCTCTTGTGGTTCTCGTGATCGCGGGATTTCCGCTCGTCACGGTGCTCGCCTGGGTCTTCGACATCACGCCTCTCGGCATTCGGCGCGACAGGGGGCCGACGCGCGCTGGTGCCGAGCCCGCGGAATCGCCCTCGGTCGCCGTGTTGCCGTTCACGGACATGAGCCAGCAAAAGGATCAGGGCTACTTCTGCGAAGGCGTGGCGGAAGCAATCCTCCACTCCCTGACCAAGATAGAGGCGCTGCATGTCGCCGCCCGCATGTCCTCGTTTCGGTTTGCATCTGCTGACCGCGACATCCGGGATATTGGCCGCGAGCTCGGCGTGACCACGGTCCTCGAAGGCAGTGTGAGGAAATCCGGCGACCAGTTGCTGGTGACTGCGCAGCTCATCAATGCGGAAGACGGCTACCATCTCTGGTCGAAGACCTACGAGCGGGAGCTGAGAGACATATTCGCGATTCAAGACGAGATTGCGACCAGCATCGCGGGGTCTTTGCTGAACACCCTCATGCCGGTCAAAACCATGTCCACCCGCGACGTAGTTGCCTACGAATACTATCTTCGCGGCAGACAGTTCTTGAATCGTTTTCGCAAAACCGATTTCAAATTCGCCCGACACATGTTCCAGCAGGCGATCGAGAGGGACCCCGAGTTCGCTTCAGCCTGGGCGAGTTATGCGGACTGTTTTTCCCTCGAGGCCATGTATGCGGATCCGACCCCCTGGCTCAGAGACAAGGCGCGTGAGGCAAGCGATCGCGCACTGGCGCTGGATCCCGGACTTGCTGAGGCACACGCATCGGCCGGTCTCGCCCACCTCGTCAGCGAGAACTTCGAGCAGGCGGAACTGGAGCTTATGAAGGCGATCGATATCGACCCGAGCTTGTACGAAGCCCACTACTACTTCGCGAGAACACGATTTCATCAGGACGACATGGCCGGGGCCGCGCAATATTTCGCGAAAGCCGCGTCCCTCAATCCTGAGGACTATCAGTCAAGGCTTCTGCGCGTGCAGATCCTGCGAGGTGAAGGCCAGCTCGACCAGGCAAGAAAAGAGGCCCGGCTAGGCATTGAAGTCGTGAAACGGCATCTAGAGTGGCACCCGGATGACGTGCGCGCATGGCTCCTCGGCTCCGCTTCGTTGATCACCCTGGGTGAGACAGAGCGTGCGGAGGAATGGATGCGCAGGGCTTTGGAGATCGATCCTGATGATCCTATCGCGCTCTACAATCTTGCCTGCAACTACGCGACGCTGAACAAGGTCGACGAGGCACTTGATTACCTGGAACGTGCGGCCGAAAACGGCACCGTCAGTGCAGACTGGATGAGAAACGACGAGGATCTTGCAAATCTGCGTTCGCACGCGAAGTTCAAGGCGATATTGAAGAAGGTTGCCGCGCCGACCGGGTCTGTCGAAACGGCTACCTGAATGCTTGCCGCCTGGACGGGAAATGTCGAAGCGAAAGTCTGGAAAATGTTTCAAGCGGGACTCGCTGCGGCGCGAGTAAACAAGATATTCCCTTGTGGCCTTTTTTGTTTGTCGGATGGGGGTATGGGCATTCGGACCCTGTTCGACCACCCGGCCTGAGCCGGTCGGTCCCGGAGCGCTGCGGGCGCCCGTGAATTCCACCCCCTTTGCCGTGGCTCGCCCAGGTCAGCGGGACGTAAACTTGGCTCGTTGCCGCCCAATGCGGCATCCTGTCAATCCTGGCAAATGAAACTGATTGATGCCGAAAGAACTGACTGGTCGAGGCACGTGATCCGCTCCACTCGAGATTTCTGGATATTTCACGCGGTCTTCTGGCTTCTTGCCGCCGTCGCGTTGTTCATGTACGGGTTGACCTATGGCCACGTCCAGGTCGCGCTGGTCCGCAATCTATACAGCCCCCTCGTCGGATTTGCCTACGCCTATCTGATCCGCGCAGCCTACGATCGCAGCTTCCCGGACGGATTCGCCAGGAAACTGGCGATGATTCTGGGGCTGTCCCTCGGGGGCGCTGTGGTTTCCGCGCTCGTCGTCAACCCGATCACCTTCGGCCTGCTGGGTTACAAGATCGCCGACTTGCCCTTGCACACGCTGCTCCAGGACGGCCTGTACTTCGTCCTGCTGTACCTGATCTGGAGCCTCCTGTACTTGCAGTTGACGGGCAAGTCGCTCGCCACGGCCTCTCCGGTGTCAGCGCGGCTGGGTGCCATCAACGTGACCAAGGGTAACCAGGTCTTCAAGCTCGATCCTGCGAACATCTCCTGCATCAAGGCAAGTGGCGACTACGTGGAGTTCTGTACGAGTACGGAGAGCTACCTCAAGAGCGGAACCATCGGATTCTATGAACGCGCGCTCGAAAACGGGCCATTCGTTCGAATTCATCGATCGATCATCGTCAATCGCGACAAGATCGTCTCGGTTGCAGGTCCGACGAAGGGGCAGTACTGGATCAAGCTGCAGGACGGGCAGGAACTTCGCTCGAGCCGCAGGTACCGTGAAGTTGTCGAGTCGCTCACGCCGGAAGCTCCCTGACGCGTCCCATTCGTCTCCCGGTCGGCGGCTGACCGGCCTCGTGGCCGAAAAACGGTTGCGATGACCAATCACGCCTTCAGGGCGCGTCCTGCCCGCCTGCATACTGGTCACATAAGCCCCTGGCAAGGATTCGACACATGTTTCAGAAACCCCCGTACTTGCGCGGCGCTGTCACCGCGGTCGTAGTGCTCCTGGCAATTGGCGGACCATTCAATGTATGCCGGGCGCAGCACACGCAGATGACCCCGGTGCTGGGTGCCTATTTCAAAATGGTTTTCGCCGGTGAGGTCAGCGGTGCGGCCGCCCTGTTTGCCGCCGAGCCCGACGACAATGGTTCAAAGCTGCTGGCGGACCGTTTCCAGCGCCGGTTCGTCGAGCGAAAAGACAGTCTGGATCTGTCGAGCATCGAAAGCTCCGTCGTGCGCGAGATTGCCGGGCTGTTCCAGTCTTACTGGCGCGATGCACTGATGCAGACGGCCCCGGTCGATGCGCTCGAGGAGGGTCTTGCAGGCCGCCTGGATGACATCCTCGTCAGTCGGGGTTATACGAGTTCGCGCGACGACGTGGACGAGTTATCGAAAAACGTCGAGGCACTTATTCGCGCAGAAGGCTATTTCGCCCAGAGTGGGCGCACGCCGCCGCTCCTCGACTTGATGATCTGGACGAAGAACGAGGTGGCGACAGAGACTATCGATTTGACGGACGGGGTCTACGAGGTTGATGTCAATTACCTGGACGACTTCGTGTCCTACGGCTGGTCGAATTTCGCGGCCTTCGGCATGACCAGTACCGGCGGCTGGGCGAAAGAAGACGGCCTGTATTGCCTGTGCCGGCATTACGATCTCGACTCCGAGCGTTTCAAGCTGTCTTTCCTGAAGCACGAAGCGCGTCACTTTGCGGACTTTGCGCTCTACCCGGAATTACAGGCATCCGATCTCGAGTATCGCGGCAAGCTGACCGAACTGGCATTTGCGGAGGAAGGCACGTATCGGCTGCTGGAGCACTTTCATAATTCTGCCAACCGGGTCGAGAACGCCCCGCATCCGCTGGCGGACTGGTACCTCATTGAGGGGCTGTCGAGGCACTTGCTGGGCGGGGAAGTTCCGGCCGACGCGAAGGTCTGGGCGACGGTCCCCAAAGAGCAGATCCGACTGACCGCCAGGCGCCTGCTCGAGGAGCATGACGCAACGCTTGCCGAAATGGGCCCGATGATGGCCAGGGGCGTCGTCAATTTCTAGAAAGGGTCGCCTTTGCTCGGCACGCGCCGGGCCGACAAAACGAGAAAGCCCCTTGACGGGGCTTTTTCTGTTTCGGGAGAGCGTATGGGATTTCGAAACGTCTGCGCCCGGCATTCAGCGCCTGTAAGCGATTCGCATACGCGAAGCCCGTCAATCGCGCCCTCTGGGTCTCGGGCCAGGGTTACTGGTACGCCCCGGAACTCGCCGCGCGGCTGACCTGCAGCTGGCGCACGATAATCAGAGAGAGCGCCGTGATGTTCATGAGAAACGCGTAGATCACGCTCGGGACAGCGAGTCCGGGCACGCTCTGCAGACTGATGGCGACGGTGATGCCGAGTGCACTGTTCTGGATGCCGCATTCCACCGCAAGCGCGATCCTGCCGGTGGTCGGCAGGCGGCCGGCCGCACCGAGTAGCGCGCCCGTTGTCATGGTCGTCACGTTGAGCAACAGAATCGCGGGGCCGATCGTCGCGAAATGTGTCGATATGCTCGACCACTCGGAAAAGAAGGTCAGGCAGACGATCATCAGGAAGATGCCCGTCGCCAGTTTGTTGATGATCCGGCTGGCGGCGGGCGTGGTCCATCCGGACTCGTTGAAGACGAGTCCTGCGGCCACCGGCACGAACGTGATCAGGAATAGACTGCCGATGGCCTGGGCCATTGGATAATCGACCGGGGCGGCCTGGCCGAGAAAGTGCGCCAGAGACAGGCCGACAATGATCGGCACGGTGATGAAGGACAAAAGGCTCGTGCAGGCGGTCAGCGTAATGGACAGGCACGTGTCCCCGCGCGACAGGTCGGTGACGATCGCGGCCGTGACACCCCCCGGACAGGCCGCGAGGATCATCAGCCCGACAGCCGCCTCCGGCCCCAGGTCGAACAGCGTGGCGATGCCAAGTGCCGTCAGCGGCAGCAGCAAGGTCTGGGCTATCAGTCCGAGGCCCACGGCCACCGGATAGGTGAGGACGCGACGGAAGTCGGCGACGCGCAGCTTGAGCCCGAGCGCGAACATGATGAAGGCGAGTCCCGCCGGCAGCAATGTCGAGACCACGGGGTTCAGGAGAGATGCTCCACGATCAGCAGCGCGCCGACCAGCACCTGGACCAGCGCGGTTCTGCCGAGTTGTGCGTTCATGGCTGTGCCCACCGGCATGCGTGCGAACAGCATCGCCAGCCACAGGCAGACGGGCAGGCCGAGCCATACGAGCCCGAGTGACTGCGCGCCCCAGGCGGCCGCGAGCATCGGAAAAGGCACGAGCATGAGAAATCCGTACAGCCGCTGGGTCCCCCTGATGCCCAGCCTGCTGGCGAGGGTCCTGCGTCCGGCACGGAGATCCGCCGCCTGGTCGCGCAAGTTGTTGACCAGCAGGACGCCAGCCGCATAACAGCCGACGGCGATCCCGGTCAGCACAACGGCGGCGTCCGGCAGCTGCCGGCTTTGCAGGTAGTAGCTGCCCGCCACCGCGATCAGGCCGAAGAAGGCGATCACGAAGACCTCGCCGAACGGCCCATGCGACAACGGCCGCCGACCGGCGGAATAGGCGTAGCCGGAAACCAGCGACGCGAGTCCGACCAGGAGTATCGGCAGGCCCCCGACGACCACCAGGTAGCCGCCGGCCAGCAGCGCCGCGAGGAAACAGCCGAGCGCGGCGCGGCGCACCTGTTTCGGCTGGGCCAGCCCGGCACCGGTGATCCGGATCGGTCCGATGCGGTCGGGACCGTCCGCGCCACGTTCGCCGTCCCTGGCGTCGTTGAACAGGTTGGTACCGATCTGGATCAGCACCGCGCAGGCGAGCGTCACGATGAAGGTGGCCCACTCGGGGTTCGCGCCGCCGCCCCAGGCGAGCACCGCGCCGACAACGACCGGTACTGCCGCCATTGTCAGCGTCCGCGGCCGCATGCCCAGCAGCCAGAGGTTAGGCCGCCTTGCGGCGCTCTCTGTACGTATCCTGCTGGCTGGTCCGGTCGTCATCGTCAGGCTCCGATCAGAACTCGTAACCGAGCGAGACGAGAAACTCCCGGGGCCGCCCGTAGACCTGCTCGACATAGGCCGCCGCGGTGTTGAACGCGGAGTTGCCGGTGACGAGGTAAGTCTCGTCAAGCAGGTTTCGCGATGCGGCCGTCACCTGCCAGCGGCCGGCCCGTGGTACGAATGCGAGCGACGCATTCACGAGGTGATAGGCAGACTGGCGGATTTCCTCGCTGTTCACGGCGTCGTGGTACTCGGCGTCCTGCCATGACCAGTCGATTCGCGCGGTCATCTCGCCGAGTTGCCCGAGGCCGATACGATAGGAAGTGCCGGTGGCGACACTCCACTTCGGCGCATTTGCGAGCCGATTATCGAGGCGGACGCCGGAATCCTGCGCGGGCTGGGTCAGGTGCCGATATTCGGTTTCGAGATGCCCGACCGACAAACCGATGTTCCAGTTGTCCGACGCCAGCCATTCCACTTCGAGTTCGCCGCCCGGACGCGCGCGTCACCGGCATTCACCGTGAGCGGATTGAAGGACTCCCGCACGATGATCTGCAGATCCTCGTAGTCGGCGTCGAACACCGCGATGTTGGCTCGCAGGCGGCCATCGAAAGACGATGCCTTGATGCCGAACTCCAGGCTGTCGACGAACTCCGGCCGGTATGAACTCGGCGCGCGGTCCGGCGTCGGGCCGACGAAGCGCTGGTCGAATCCGCCGCTCTTGTAACCCGTCGCGAACGTCACGTAGCCGAGCACATGGTTCGAGAATCGGTAACTCAGGTCGATGGTCGTGTCCGTCGCGTCGAAGTCGAGCTCGCTGCGGCGATAATCGAGGATGCGTTCAGCTGCCGCCATCGGGCCCGTGGGCGCGAGATAGAATCCCGCGAATGCCGGCCAGGTCGGAGGAAAGAACCCGGGCGCGGAGCCTGCCGAGGCGTCGCCGAGCGAGAACTGGTCCGGCAGGTAGGCTTTGCGATCCTCCGTGT
>DATCZJ010000016.1:0-4102 GCA_036525955.1 Woeseiaceae bacterium
GCTGTTCACCGACGTCATCAGGACGAAGCGTGACGGCGGCGAGCTGTCGGACGAACAGATCCGGGTCTTCGTTGACGGGCTCGCCGACGAGAGCATCCCGGCGGAGCAGGTATCGGCGCTGGCGATGGCGATCTTCCTGAACTCGATGAGCTCGGACGAAACGGCCAGCCTGACGATGGCGATGGCCTCGTCCGGTGCCATGCTCGAATGGCAGGACGTCAATGGACCGGTCGTCGACAAGCACTCGACCGGTGGTGTCGGCGACAAGGTCAGCTTCATGCTGGCGCCGGTCGCGGCCGCCTGCGGCTGTCACGTGCCGATGATCTCTGGCCGCGGCCTGGGTCATACCGGAGGCACCACGGATAAGGCCGAAGCGATTCCCGGGTACAACACGGCCCCCGATTTCGGGACGTTCCAGCAAATCGTCCGAGACGTCGGTTGCGCGATCATCGGCCAGACGTCGGACCTCGCGCCGGCGGACCGCCGCCTGTATTCGATCCGCGACGTTACGGCGACCGTGGCCTCCGTCCCTTTGATCACCGCATCGATCCTGTCGAAGAAGATCGCGGCCGGGCTCGGTGCGCTGGTGATGGACGTGAAGGTCGGTTCGGGCGCATTCATGCCGACGGCGGAACGCGCGCGTGAGCTTGCCGACAGCATTATCGCCACGGCCGCCAGGGCCGGTGTGACGACACACGTCCTGATTACCGACATGAACCAGGTGCTGGGTAGAACCGCGGGCAATGCCGTTGAGATCTCCGAAGCGGTGAGCTTTCTCAGGAATGAGGCCCGGGAAGAGCGGCTGGATACCGTAGTACTGGGGCTTTGCGCCGAGATGCTCGTTGCGGCCGGCATCGAGACGGACAGGGAGTCTGCACGGCGGCGATGTGACGAGGCGGTGACGAGTGGCCGCGCGCTGGAGATTTTCGGCGCGATGATTGCCGCACTCGGAGGCCCGGCAGACTTTGTCGACAAGAGCGCCGATTACCTGCCGGCGGCGCCTGTAGTCCGGCCGGTCCACGCAGACGGTTACCTGGCGTCTATCAACACGCGTGCGATCGGCAACGCCATCATCGAACTGGGCGGCGGCCGGCACGTCGCCGGTGAAAAACTGGATCTGTCCGTCGGCTTCAGCGACTTTGCGGCTCTCGGTACAAAGCTCGATCAGGGCAAGCCGCTGGCTGTCATCCATGCGGCATCGGAGGACGATGCGTCGCAAGCGGCCGACCTGCTGCTGGCAGCGTGTGGTTTTTCTGATGAGGCGCCACCGGGCAAGCCGGTCATCTACGAGGTTTTGTCCGGCGCGAACTGAGATTGGGGTATCCTAGGGCTGCCGCGGAATAACAAGAACATTCGGGGGAGACCACGTGGGCAATTTCATCGGCATTCTGGGTATCGTCGTCATTCTGGGTATCGCCTTCGCGTTCTCGAGTAACCGCAAGGCGATCAACCTGCGCATCGTCGGCGCCGCCTTCGCGCTGCAGGCACTGGTTGCCGCATTCGTCCTGTATACGCCCTGGGGTCAGCAAACCATCGCCGCGATGAGCACGGGAGTGATGGCCGTCATTAATTTTTCCAGGGCCGGCATCGACTTTGTCTTCGGGCCGCTGGCGGATGCCAACATCGTCGGCTTCAGTTTTGCGATCAACGTGCTGCCGATCATCATCTTCTTCGCCGCGCTGATGTCGGTGCTCTATCACCTGCGTGTCATGGAGTGGGTCGTGCGCATCGTCGGCGGCGCGCTGCACAAGATCATCGGCACCGGCGGCATCGAGTCGATGAATGCCGCCGCCAACATCTTCGTCGGCCAGACCGAGGCGCCGCTGGCCGTGAAACCTTACCTGCGGGGCCTGACCGAGCCGCAGATGTTTGCGGTGATGGTGTCCGGCCTCGCGTCGATCGCCGGGACCGTGCTGGCCGGCTATACGCTGATGGGCGCCGAGCTGAAGTACCTGCTGGCCGCGGCGTTCATGGCCGCGCCGGGCGGCCTGCTGATGGCCAAGATCGTGATGCCCGACGACGATATCGTGCCGGCTGGTGCGCATGAAAAGTTCAAAATGGAGCCGAGCCACCACAAGAATGTCATCCTCGCCGCGGCAACCGGCACCTCCGAAGGTCTGCGCCTCGCCGTCAACATCGGCGCGATGCTCGTGGCCTTTGTCGCCCTGATCGCTTTGTTCAATGGCCTCGTCGGCGGCCTGTTCGGCCTCGTCGGTATCGAGGGCGTTACGCTGCAGCTGATCCTCGGCAAGGTGTTCCAGCCCCTGATGTACCTCCTGAGCGTGCCCTGGGCCGAGGCCGAAGCGGCCGGCGCGCTGTTCGGCGAAAAGCTGATCCTGAACGAGTTTGTCGCGTTCTCGCACCTCAACGATTACCTGGCGGGCATGAGCGACCGCACCGTCGCTGTCACGACTTTCGCGCTGTGTGGCTTTGCCAACCTGTCCTCGATCGCCATCCTGCTCGGCGGCCTCGGCGTGCTCGTGCCCGAGAAGCGCGACCTGATCGGCCAGCTCGGGATCAAGGCCGTCATCGCGGCGTCGCTGTCCAACCTCATGAGCGCGGCGCTTGCGGGGCTCATGCTGACGTTCTGAGGCAGTGGCGCGCAGGATCATCATCGACTGCGACCCCGGGCAGGACGACGCGGTCGCGCTGCTCCTGGCTTTCGCCTCGCCCGACGAACTCGAGGTCGTGGGCGTCACGACAGTCGGCGGCAACGTCCCCCTCGAACTGACCCAGCGCAATGCGCGCATGATCTGCGATATCGCAGGGAGTGCGGCGCCCGTCTATGCGGGCTGCGCTGCGCCGATGGCGCGGCCCCTGCGGACGGCGGAATACATACACGGCAAGACCGGCATCGACGGCATCGACGTCTTCGAGCCGAAGACGCCGCTGCAGCCGGGGCATGCTGTCGACTTCATCGTAGAGACGCTGCGGGCGGCCGCGGACAACAGCCTCACCCTCGTGCCGACGGGACCGCTGACCAACATCGGTACCGCGATCGACCGGGAGCCCGCGATCCTCGACAAGATCGAGCAGATCGTGCTGATGGGGGGCGCGATGCGGGAGGGCGGCAACCGCACGCCGTCGGCCGAATTCAACATCCTCGTGGACCCGGAGGCCGCGGACGTCGTCTTCCGTTGCGGCCGGCCGATCACGCAGATGGGCCTCGACGTGACGCACCAGGTGCTGTCGACGAGGGAGCGTGTCGAGCGCATCCGTGCACTCGGTAACCCCGCCGCCGAGGCGACCGCCGGGATGCTGGGTTTCTTCGAGCGCTTCGACATGCAGAAATACGCATCAAAAGGCGCGCCGCTGCACGACCCTTGCACCGTGGCCTACCTGCTGCGCCCCGGCCTGTTCGAGGGCAAAACCTGTAACGTGGCCGTCGAGACGCAGTCGGAACTGACGCTGGGTCACACGGCCGTCGACTTCTGGCACGTGACGGACCGGCCGCGAAACGTCAACTGGATCTACGCGGTCGATGCCGACGGTTTCTACGCATTGCTGACGGAGCGGCTCGACCGTTACGGTGACTGAAATGATTTCCGTTACGGTCGTCGGCTCGGTCAACCTCGATATCGTCGCCAGCGTCGCGCGGCTGCCGATGCCCGGCGAGACGGTTACCGGTGCCGAACTCAGCCGCTTCCCGGGCGGGAAGGGCGCCAACCAGGCGCTGGCTGCCCGGCGCCTCGGTGCCGACGTCAGTCTCGTCGCCTGCGTCGGCGATGATGCCGAGGCCGACGAGGCGCTCGCCCTGCTGAAAGACGGTGGCGTCGAGCTCGGGCTCTGCACGCGCGTCCCCGGCGTAACTACCGGGACGGCCCTGATTGCTGTCGCGCCGGGCGGCGAAAACCACATCGTCGTCGCGCCCGGTGCGAACCGTTTGCTGGCGCCGGAGTCGCTGCGACTGCCGAAGGTCGACGCCCTGGTTTGCCAGCTCGAGGTGCCTGTCGAGACGGTCGCGAGTGCCGTCGAGCAGTTCGACGGCTTCGTGTGCGTCAACCTCGCGCCGGCGATGCACGTCGACGTGGCCGTGCTGCAGCGGGCCGACCTCGTCATCGTCAACGAGACCGAGGCCATGTGGTACGGCGATGCGCTTGCC
>DATCZJ010000017.1:0-6485 GCA_036525955.1 Woeseiaceae bacterium
GACACAGGATGGGCGACATGGCGCCGCGAATTTCGTTGTCACTGGACTGCACGTTTCGTTCGAGCAGCGCCGCGGCCATCATTATCTGACCCGCCCGGCAGCAATAGCACTATGCAGTCCGACCGAACAGCTACAAATAGCAGTACTCATGAGAATGGATGCCGCTGTCGGAATTTCTTACGTTGTTTGGCCGGCGCAGAGACGGTTAGTTAAAATATGCTATAAAAACATAAACATAGAATTCTGGCCCGAAACTTGCTTTTAAATTCCTAGACAATATTTACGGAATTCGTCCGGTCACTATTGATAAGGATTTCATCGATGAAGAAGTTTGCCTCAGTGCTTGTTATCAGTTTGCTCGTCGCCGGCACCGCTGCGTGGGCGGACGTCGTCGAGCCGGGTCTTGAAGACTATTCGGGTTATGACTGCGCCGGGGATGGGAACCCGATGCCGGAGGATGGCTCTTGTGGTCCCGGTGTGCCGAAAATCGAAACATGGCTGGAAAACAATGTGCTCGGTTTCAGCGATCTTGATGAATTGTATAAATACGATGTCGGCGAGGGCGAGAGCGGCATTTTGGCATCGTTGTTCGATGCGGAGATCGGCGACCAAGGTGGGATCATAGGTTACTCTGGTTCGGACCCGTTCCAGGCGACTTGGCTACTTGTCAAGGATGGCGTAGAGGAGCCAATCTGGTACTTGTTCGACATTAGCGGGTGGGACCCGCTGGCCGTAGACCTGTATCTGCAGAACTTCTGGCCTGGCCAGGGCGCAATCTCGCACGTTGCAATTTATGGCGTACCTGAGCCGTCCGTTTTGGCGCTTTTTGGCCTCGGCCTTCTTGGCATCGGGATCAGTCGCCGTCGCAGAAGTGGGCTGAAGGCCTAAGTCTGTAATATTGAGTTGCATGAGACGCGACCGCGCGAGCGGTCGCGTCTTTTTTTGTCAGCGTCTGTCAGGTCTGCGACTGCTGATAATTCTCCAGCCCCATCCGGTCGATAAGCCCCAGCTGCGTCTCCAGCCATTCCACGTGCTCTTCTTCTGACTTCAGGATCGACTCGAACAGCTCGCGCGTGACGTAATCCTTGCGGGCTTCGCAGTAGGCGATGCCCGCGCGGAGGTCCGGAATAGCATCCAGTTCCATGTTGAGGTCGCACTTCAGGATCTCGGCGACGTCCTCGCCGATCCTGAGCTTGCCGAGGTCCTGCAGGTTCGGCAGCCCTTCGAGGAACAGGATGCGCTCGATGAGCTCATCGGCATGCTTCATCTCGTCGATCGACTCGTGGTGCTCGTACTCGCCGAGTTTCTCGAGACCCCAGTCCTTCAGCATCTTCGCATGCAGGAAATACTGGTTGATCGCTGTGAGTTCGTTCTTGAGGACCTTGTTCAGGTGCTCGATGACGGTGGCGTCACCTTTCATGGGTAGCTCCGGGTTCTTATTCTGGGCAGGAAGTTTCGGCCCTGATTGTAAAGAAAACGGCCGGGGAATTGCAGCTTTATCCCCGGACGCTGCGTGCAGTAGTATCCGGCCATGGACAAGTTATTTGATATTTCCGGGAAAGTGGCCGTCGTCACGGGCGGTTCGCGCGGCATCGGCGAGATGATCGCCGAGGGATTCGTGCGCAACGGCGCAAAAACCTATATCTCGGCCCGCAAGGCCGATGCCTGCGCGGCAACGGCCGCCAGGCTCTCGGCGTTCGGTGAATGCATCGCCATACCGGGCGACCTGTCCACCCTCGAGGGCGTGCGCGCCTTTGCCGCGGAGATCGCGGCGCGCGAGGACAGGCTGCACATCCTTGTCAACAACGCCGGGGCGACCTGGGGCGCGCCGATCGAGGAGTTTCCCGAGGCCGGCTGGGACAAGGTCATGGACATCAACGTCAAGGGGCCTTTTTTCCTGACCCAGGCGCTGCTGCCGCTGCTCGAGAAGGCCGCGAGCCCCGAGGATCCCGCCCGCATCATCAACGTGGGTTCGATCGACGGCCTCAACGTCAACAAGCTCGGCACCTATTCCTACGGCCCGAGCAAGGCGGCCATTCACCACCTGACCCGGACTTTTGCCTCGCACCTGGCCGACCGCCACATCACGGCCAACGCGATTGCGCCGGGACCGTTCCCGAGCAAGATGACGGCCGGCATTGCGAAGTCGATGGGCGAGGCCATCCGCCAGGGCGTGCCGCTGAAACGCTGGGGCGAGCCGGCCGACATGGCGGGCACGGCGATCTTCCTGGCCTCGAAGGCCGGCGCCTACGTCTCCGGCGCCGTTATTCCCGTCGATGGCGGCATCGTCGCGTCCTCAAGAACACTCTGACCCTGAATCTGGTGGTTTTGCCCTGATTTGGGCGCTGCGGCGAAAGCCCGGCCGGCGCATATTGATGGCGCCAATCCAACCGCGAACCTCTGGATTCGCAGGCCACCAACCCCGTCCTGAAAGGGCCGCTCGCTCCCGGCCCTTTTTTTTTGCCCAACGAAAAAGCCCCGCTTTCGCGGGGCTGGCTCGATGGTATTGCGAAGGGAGGTGTAACGGTAATCAGGCGACGGCCGCGGCCGGTGTGTAGATCGTCGGTGTGGCCACGCGCCGCTTGCTGTGTACTTCGTCCAGTATCTCGGCCGCCATTTCCATGCAGGAACCGCAGCCAGAGGCCACGCCGAGTTCCGCCTGCAGGGCCCAGAGGTCCTTTGCGCCGGCCTCGGCGGCCGAGCGGATTTGCTTGTCGGTGATGGCGTTACAGATACAGACGTACATGATTTCAACCACTTAAGCTCTTGGTCGTCATTCAAACGCAAATGCGAATGATTGTCAATAGCATTACGTATAAACCGAGACAGCCCTTCGGTTTTACGTTGTAGTACGCTCAGTTGCCGGCGCATGCGATCCTTGTGTATGCCAGTGCCATTCAGCAAAAAAAGCAAAAGAGGGGGGCAATGACAGACTTTCCGAAGAAGGACCTCGACGATTGGCACGAGCTCGCGTCCCGGGAGTGCAGGGGCAAATCGCCTGACGATCTCGTGACCGACACGCCAGAGGGCGTCGCCGTCAAACCCCTGTACACCGCCGCCGACCTGGCCGGGCTCGACCACCTGGGATCCCTGCCGGGGTTTGCGCCCTACGTGCGCGGCCCGCGGGCCACGATGTATGCGATGCGGCCCTGGACCGTGCGGCAGTACGCGGGCTTCTCCACGGCGGAGGAATCCAACGCGTTCTACCGGCGCAATCTCGAGGCGGGCCAGACGGGCCTGTCCGTGGCCTTCGACCTCGCCACGCACCGTGGCTATGACTCGGACCACCCGCGCGTCATCGGCGACGTCGGCAAGGCCGGCGTCGCGATCGACAGCGTCGAGGACATGAAGATCCTGTTCGACGGCATCCCGCTCGACAAGATGTCCGTCTCGATGACCATGAACGGCGCGGCGCTGCCCGTGATGGCCATGTACGTCGTCGCGGCCGAGGAGCAGGGCGTCGCGCCCGACCAGCTCGCGGGCACGCTGCAGAACGACATCCTGAAAGAATTCATGGTCCGCAACACCTACATCTACCCGCCCGAGCCGTCGATGCGCATCGTCTCGGACATTATCGCGTTCACGGCGGCGCACATGCCCCGCTACAACTCGATCTCGATCTCCGGATACCACATGCAGGAGGCAGGGGCGACCTGCGCCCAGGAGCTCGCCTACACGATCGCGGACGGCATCGAGTACGTGCGCACGGCGATCGCGAGCGGCCTCGACGTGGACAAGTTCGCGCCCAGGCTGTCGTTCTTCTTCGCGATCGGCATGAACTTCTTCATGGAAGTGGCGAAGCTGCGGGCCGCGCGGCTGCTCTGGTCCACGCTCATGGCTGAGAAGTTCGCGCCGCAGGATCCGCGCTCGCTGATGCTGCGGACGCATTGCCAGACTTCGGGCGTGAGCCTCACGGCGGACAGCCCCTACAACAACATCATCCGGGTCACCACCCAGGCGATGGCCGCGGCGCTCGGTGGCACCCAGTCGCTGCATACGAACTCCTTCGACGAGGCGCTGGCGTTGCCGACGGATTTCTCGGCCGGCATCGCGCGTAACACCCAGCTCGTGCTGCAGGAAGAATCCGGCATCACCAGCGTCGTCGACCCGCTCGCGGGCTCCTACTACCTCGAGAAGCTCACGGCGGATCTCGCCGCCGAGGCCCGCCGGCTCATCGACGAGGTCGAGGAGATGGGCGGCATGACCAGGGCCGTCGAATCGGGCATGCCGAAGCTCAGGATCGAGGAGGCCGCGGCACAGCGCCAGGCGCGCATCGACCGCGGCGAGGAAGTGATCGTCGGGGTGAACAAGTACCGCGCGAGCGACGAGGCCCCGGTCGAGATCCGCGACATCGACAACACGGCGGTGCGCGAGGCGCAGATCCGGCGGCTCGAGAAGATCCGCGCGAGCCGCAACGAGGCGGCCTGCCGGGCCGCGCTCAAGGCGCTCACGGCAGCAGCGAAGGACGGCAGCGGCAACCTGCTGGCACTCGCGATCGAGGCCGCGCGCGAGCGCGCCACGGTCGGCGAGATCTCGGACGCCCTCGAAGACGTCTACGGACGCTACCGTGCCATGACCCGCTCGATCTCGGGCGTCTATGGCGCGGCTTACGGCGACGACGAGGAGTTCCAGGCGGTGCTCGCCGAGGTCGACGCGTTCGCGAAATCCGCCGGTCGCCGGCCGCGCATGCTGGTCTGCAAGCTCGGCCAGGACGGCCACGACCGCGGCGCCAAGGTCATCGCGACGGGCTTCGCCGACATCGGCTTCGACGTCGACATCGGGGCGCTGTTCCAGACGCCCGAGGAGGCCGTGCGCGAGGCGATCGAGAACGACGTGCACGCCATCGGCATCTCGTCGCAGGCGGCCGGTCACAAGACGCTCGTGCCGCAGGTGGTGAAGGGACTGAAGGACGCGGGCGCGTCGGATATCATCGTCATCTGCGGGGGCGTGATCCCGCCGCAGGATTACGCGATGCTCAAGGAAGCGGGCGTGGCCGCGATTTACGGGCCGGGCACGAATATCGTCCGCGCCGCGAAAGAAGTACTCGAAAAAATCAGAGAGCGCAGGGATCAATGAAAGAGATCGTTGAACAGTTGGCGGAGAAGCGGCGGCTCGCGGCGCTGGGCGGCGGGCAGCAGCGTATCGACACGCAGCACGGCCGCGGCAAACTCACGGCGCGCGAGCGCATCGAGCTGTTGCTCGACGAGGGCAGTTTCGAGGAATGGGACACGTTCGTCGAACACCGCTGCACCGACTTCGGCATGCAGGACAACAAGGTGCTGGGCGACGGCGTGGTGACGGGCTACGGCACCGTCAACGGCCGCATGGTGTTCGTCTTCAGCCAGGACTTCACGGTGTTCGGCGGCTCGCTGTCGGAAACCCACGCCGAGAAGATCTGCAAGATCATGGACCAGGCGATGAAGGTCGGCGCGCCCGTGATCGGGCTCAACGACTCCGGTGGCGCGCGCATCCAGGAGGGTGTCGTGTCGCTGGGCGGTTACGCCGAGGTGTTCCAGCGCAACGTGCTGGCATCGGGCGTCGTGCCGCAGATCTCGGTCGTGATGGGGCCCTGCGCGGGCGGCGCCGTGTATTCGCCCGCGATGACCGACTTCATCTTCATGGTGAAGGACACGTCCTACATGTTCGTCACCGGCCCCGACGTCGTGAAGACCGTGACGCACGAAGTCGTGACGGCGGAAGAACTCGGCGGTGCGATGACGCACTCGACGATCTCGGGCGTCTGTGACTGCGCCTACGAGAACGACGTCGAGACGCTGCTCATGGTGCGGCGTTTCATCAACTACCTGCCGTCGAACAATCGCGAGAAGGCGCCGTTCCGGCCGACGCCCGATACGGCCGATCGCATGGAGATGTCGCTCGACACGCTGATCCCGGACAATCCGAACAAGCCGTACGACATGAAAGAGGCGATTCGCAAGATCGTCGACGACAACGAGTTCTGGGAACTGCAGCCGCAGCACGCGAAGAACATCATCATTGGTTTCGCACGCATGGACGGCCACCCGGTCGGCATCGTCGCGAACCAGCCGCTGGTGCAGGCCGGCTGCCTCGACATCAAGTCCTCGATCAAGGCCGGGCGCTTCGTGCGTTTCTGCGACGCCTTCAACATCCCGATCATCACGCTCGTTGACGTGCCGGGCTTCATGCCGGGCAGCGCCCAGGAATACGGTGGCATCATCAAGCACGGCGCGAAGCTGCTGTTCGCCTATGCCGAGGCCACGGTGCCGAAGATCACCATCATCACGCGCAAGGCCTATGGCGGCGCCTACGACGTCATGGCCTCCAAGCACCTGCGCGGCGACGTCAACCTGGCCTGGCCCAGTGCGGAGATCGCCGTGATGGGGCCGAAGGGCGCGGTGGAAATCATCTTCCGCAAGGACATCGGCGACGCAGACAAGATCGCCGAGCGCACCGAGGAATACCGTGAGAAATTCGCCAATCCGTTCATCGCGGCGAGCCGCGGT
>DATCZJ010000018.1:0-4013 GCA_036525955.1 Woeseiaceae bacterium
GACCCGGCTTTCGCCGGCGGCGCGATTCATTGCGCCGGCGCCAACCCGCGGTTCAACAGCCTGACGGTCGACGGCGTGCGCCTGAACGACCTGTTCGGCCTCAATAGCAACGGCTATCCGACCGAGCGTCAACCCTTCTCCTACGATGCCATCGAGCAGGTGGCGGTCGAACTGGCGCCGTTCGACGTGTACTACGGCCAGTTCACGGCCTGCAACATCAATGCCGTGACCAAGTCCGGTTCCAATGAGTGGCACGGCTCGGCGTTCTACGACTACACCAACGACAGCATGAAGGGCGACAAGCTCGAGGGCGAACCCATCGACACGGGCGATTTCGACGAGAAGCGTTACGGCTTTACCCTTGGCGGGCCCATTCTGAAGGACCGGCTGTTCTTCTTCGTGGCCTATGAAAAGCTGGAGGGTGCCAACCTGTTCGATCGGGTGCCGGACGGCGCTGCCACCGCGGGGCGCCTGGTACAGGGCGTGTCCCAGGACCAACTGGATGAAATCTATGCGATCGCGCGGGATGTTTACGGCTATACCCCCGGCGATGTGGTCAAGTCCCTGGCGGTAGAGGATGAAAAGTACACGATCAAGCTTGACTGGGACATCAATGAAAACCATCGCGCGACCTACGCCTACAACTATAACGATGGCTTCAACTGGTCCGAGTCGGACAGCGACGACGATGAATTCGAGTTTTCCGATCACTACTACGAGCGCGGCGCCGAGCTGAAGTCCCACACCGGTGCCCTGTTTTCCAACTGGACGGACAAGTTCTCGACAGAGGTGCGTGTGTCCAGCCTGGACCTCGACAACCGCCAGGTCTCCCGCGCTGGCGGTGAGTTCGGCGAAGTACAGGTTCGCACCTACAACGACCACGATGGCGACGGGCGGTTCAGCCGCGCCACCGTGTATCTGGGCACCGACGACTCGCGCCAGGCCAACAAGCTGTCCTATGAGGCTCTCAACATCAAGCTGGCCGCCAACTATGAGCTCGGCGATCACCTTTTGACGGCAGGCTTCGAGCAGGACGACCTCGACATTTACAATCTGTTCATCCAGCACGTGCGCACCGAAAACCGCTTCGACGAGGATTGCGGATCCGACAACCCGAACGGCTGTATCGAGAAGTTCCGCGAAGGCAAGCCCGACGACATCTACTACGGAAATGCCGCCCCCAGCAACGACCCGCAGGAGGGCGCTGCGATATGGGGTTACAAGATCAATACCGCTTACTTGCAGGACGAGTGGATCACCGCCGGCGGCGACCTGACCCTGGTGTTCGGTTTGCGTTACGACTGGTACAGCACCAGTGACACACCGGCGTACAACCCGATGTTCGATGAGCGCACCGGCTTCCCGAACAATGCGACGCTCGACGGCGAGGGCCTGATCCAGCCCCGGTTCGGCTTCAACTGGACCGTGAATCCCGACCTCAGCGTTCGCGGCGGGCTCGGCCTGTACTCGGGAGGCAACCCCAATGTGTGGCTGTCGAACAACTACAGCAACGACGGCTTCAGAGTGGCTCAGCTGCGCGAGAGCGTGATCGAGCGCAACCCTCCGCCGCCGGAAAACTGCGGCTACGGCGGGGACTTTTCACTGTTTGACATACCCATCTCGGGTGACGGCCGGCCGCTTTACAATCCCCCGCAGTGCCAGGTGGACGCGATCGCGTTCGCCGAGCCGGATTCGGGCGTGAATGCCCTCGATCCGTCGTTCGAAATTCCGGAGAACTGGAAGGTCAACCTCGGCACGACCTGGACATTCGGCAGCGACTACACGCTGAACGCCGACTTACTTTATACCAAGGCGAACAATTCGGCGATCGTTGTCGGGTCCGCCCTGGAGCAAACGGGCACCGCACCGGATGGCCGTCCGATCTACACGGATACCCGCCCGTTCTTCCGCTACGGAAGTTCGGATTACGTTTTGACCAATGTTCAGGGTTCGGACGCGCGCTCCTGGCAGTTCTCGATCAATTTATCGAAGTACTACGACAACGGCTTCGACTGGTCGGTTGGGTATGCCTACACGGATGCGGAAGACGTCAGCCCGATGACCAGTTCGGTAGCGTTTTCCAATTACGCCAACATCGGCGTCGATGATCCGAACGGCCCGTCCCGTGCGGCGTCGAACTACAATATTCCACACCGCTTCACGTTCCGCGTCGGCTACTCGGCTTACTGGTGGGGTGACAACCGCACCAACTTCACGCTGGTCGGTGCGCACAGCGAAGGACGGCCCTACTCCTACACCTTCTCGGACGGCGACGGCGACGTCTTCGGCGACTTCGTCGATGGCCGCCATCTGCTTTACGTGCCCACCGGTCCGGACGACCCGGCCGTGCAGTTTGGCGCCAACTTCGACACGCAGGCGTTTTTCGATTTCGTCAACTCCAGTGGGCTTTCGAAGTACGAGGGCGGAATCGCTCCGCGTAACGCCTTCAACAGTGACTGGTGGACCTGGTACGATCTGCGTATCGAACAGGAGTTCCCAGGCTTTTCGGACGGTCACAAGTTCGCCGGATTCATCGTCTTCAAGAACCTGTGCAACCTACTCAACAACGAGTGGTGTGTGCTGCGCGAGGCCGGCTTCCCGCGTAATCAGGGGGTGGTCGAAATGGATATTACCGACGACGGCAGCCAGTATATTTACGAAGAGTTCAATGACCCACCCGGCCAGGGACGCGTGTCGGATCCCTCCCTGTGGGAAGTCCGCGTGGGTGTAACCTATCGGTTCTGATCCCAACCGGAGCAAGATCAAACGGGGCGGTTCATCCGCCCCGTTTTTTGTCCGTCATCCACAAAAGGGGCTATGCTTAGCCGCTTGAAACGCGAGGAGACCAGAATTGTCCGCCGATCCCGTCACCACCCGAATCTATCCAGCGGGCATGCTGTACACGCTGAGCCGCAACGAAGTGGAACGACTGCAGGACGTCAGCCGGGGCGACCTTGCGGAACTGGTGCGCCGCTGCGCGTTGGCGGTGCTGAACAGCGGTAACGAAAGCGACGACGCTGAGGCGCTGATCGCACAGCACAAGGGCTTCCGGATCGAGGTGCAGCAGGTCAACCGCGGTCTGCGGCTGGAGTTGATCGACGCGCCCGGTTCGGCCTTTGTGGACGGACGCATCATCGAGGGTATCCGTGAATTGATCTCATCGGTGATCCGTGACCTGGTGTACTTCGACAGCGAGATCAGCGGGCACCCCTATCATGATCTCGACTCCAGCGCGGGCATCACCAGCGCCGTGTTCGAAATTTTGCGGAACGCCGGCGCCCTGGTGCCCGAGGTGGAACCGAACCTGGTCGTTTGCTGGGGCGGCCACTCCATTGGGCGCAGCGAGTACGAGTACACCAAGGATTGCGGTTACCAGCTGGGGCTGCGTTCATTGAGCATCGTCACGGGCTGCGGGCCGGGTGCGATGAAAGGGCCCATGAAGGGCGCGACCATCGCGCATGCCAAGCAACGCGTCAAGGCCGGGCGCTATATCGGCATATCCGAACCCGGCATCATCGCGGCCGAGTCGCCGAATCCGATCGTCAAGGAACTGGTCATCATGCCGGACATTGAAAAACGGCTCGAGGGGTTCGTGCGGCTGGGTCACGGCATCGTCGTCTTTCCGGGGGGCGTCGGCACCGCCGAGGAAATACTCTATCTGCTTGGCGTGCTGCTCGATCCCGACAATGCCGACATCCCCTTTCCGTTGGTATTTACCGGCCCGCCCGGCGCTGCCACCTACTTCGAGCAGATCGATCATTTCATCCGCCTGACCTTGGGCGAAGCCGCTGCGGCCAGGTACCAGATCGTTGTGGACGACGCTGAAGAGGTGGCCCGCATCATGGCCCGCGGCGTGGACGAAGTCCGGAAATACCGGATCAAGACCAATGATGCCTTCTACTTCAACTGGCTGCTGAAAATCGGCGAAACGTTCCAGATTCCGTTTCAGCCGACGCATGAGAACATGCGCGGCCTGGTTCTGCATCGGGCTCTGCCCCTGCACGACCTGGCAG
>DATCZJ010000019.1:0-3073 GCA_036525955.1 Woeseiaceae bacterium
TGCCGGTACTTTATGCGACGATATACAAGGTAAAAGCGACCTGAGGAGACCGACGATGCTTGCAAGATTGACGCTTCTCGCTGCGCTTGCGCTGGCGTCCGGCACGGCCCTGGCAGACGAACACGAAGACGCCACGACGGAAGCTGCCGATGAATCCCAGGCCGAAGAGCGAGTTTGTTTCAACCGCCGGCAGGTGAACAGCTTCGACGGCCTCTCGGACAAGCATGTCTACATCAGGGAAGGCACCAGCAATTACTACCTGCTCACCATGCGGAATCGTTGCACCGGTCTGCGCGATGCCAACGGTATTGCCATCAAGGACACGATGAGCCGGATCTGCCCCGACAGTTTTTCAGAGATCATGTTTCGCGACATGGGCCGCGTTCAGCGCTGCCGGATCGGCGACATCGAGCGGGTCGAGAACAAGGACGAAGCGAAAGCCCTGGTTGCCGAACGCGAGAACCACGAGAAGCACGAGAAAAACCACAAGGACTAGACCTGGATCGTCTGCCCGTGCTCGGCAATCCTGGCCGGCGCTTTCAGCTCTGACCTCAGGCGGCCCGCAAGCGGCTTTTGCGCATCAGGCTCACCGTGCACGAGGTACACGGGCGGCCGATTCTCGAATGCACCGTACCAGTCGATGAGATCCCGCTGGTCGGCATGCGCCGACAGCCCGCCGATCGTGTGGATGCGGATACGAACGCGGTAGTCCTCGCCCCAGAGCTTGATCGTCTCTGCCCCGTCCACGAGGCGCCGGCCCAGCGTGCCGTACGCCTGGTAGCCGACGATGACGAGATGGCACTCCGGCCGCCAGGCATTGTGCTTGAGGTGATGCAGGATACGGCCGCCGCTGCACATGCCGCTGCCGGCGATGATGATTGCGCCGGATTCCAGTTCGTTGATGACCATGGACTCTTCGGGCGACCGGGTCTGGTGCAGCTTGGGTAAGTCGGGCAGGTCGGAGTGTTCACCAAACAGCTTCGTGTCGTACAGCTGCCTGAATCGCGAGTAGACCTCGGTCGCCTCGATGCCCATAGGGCTGTCGAGGAAGATGTGCCAGTCCTCGAGATTCCAGCGATCGTAATTTTCGACCATCAGGTGCAGGAGATCCTGGGTGCGCCCCACCGTGAAGGCAGGAATCAGGATGTTGCCTTGCGCGGCACGTGCCGATTGGAAGACCTCGGTCAGCTCGTCGAGCGTCTCCTCGATGGGCCGGTGCAGGCGGTCGCCGTAGGTGCTCTCCATCAGCACAGCGTCGGCTTGCGTGAGTCGCTTCGCGGCGTTCATGACCGGCGCATCGCGGAAGCCGAGGTCGCCGCTGAAAACGAGCGTCCGCCCGCCCGCGCTGAGTTCCACGATACTCGAGCCCAGGATATGGCCGGCGTCATGGTAGGTGAGCTCCAGTCCCGGTACGACCTCCACGGTGTCGCCGTAGGGCACGGGGCGGAACATCTCGATGCACCGCTCCCCGTCCTCGAGCGTGTACAGCGGCTGGATCAGCGACTTCCCGTTGCGGCGCCGTTTCTTGTTCTCCCACTCGGCTTCTTTCTCGTTCAGGTAGCCCGAGTCCGGCAGCATGATCTCGCACAGCGCCATCGTCGCCTCGTGGGCAAAGACAGGTCCGTCGTAGCCTTGCCTGACCAGCCTGGGAATGCGGCCGGAATGATCGATATGCGCGTGACTGAGGACGACGGCATCGATCTTGTCGATATCGACGGGGAACGGCTCCCGGTTGCGCTCCTCGTTCTGATCGCCGCCCTGGATCAGGCCGCACTCCAGGAGCACCGTGTGGCCGCCGGTCCGGATCACGTACAAGGACCCTGTCACCTCTCCCGTCGCGCCGAAAAACTGTAGCTCCATCTTCAGCCCTCGCTGTGGAAACACCGGACAATTCGCCCAGGGGATGACGTCACTGAAGTCACACTCGTATGTTACCCCGGTTCGACGCTAGGTAATTCCCAGAATTGACGCCGCCCCCGGGCGAACCGATGCTGGATACATCCGAGGACATCGCCGAGGAACGCAAAATGACCACCCGTAAATTTCAACAACCTTTTCTGGTTGTTGCCCTGGTCTCGTGCTTCGCATTGTCAGGTTGCGAGGTGCAAACGACGGACAACGTCGCCACGCTGCACGAACCGATCGTGAGCGACCTCGTGATACTTCTCGAGACCGAGCCGGCCCTTGATGAAGCCCTGCGCACCGCGATCGACATGGCGGAGCTCGACGGCATCGATGACCTTGACGGCTTCCTGGGGTATCTCGACGAACTGGCCACCTGGGTCCCGGTCGAACGCAACTTCGTGCCGCACATCCTGCAGCTCTATTACGTCGTTAACCTGGCGCCGGAAGGCCGGCTGAACCAGAGCGACTCTTTCAATGACTGGCTGCATCGAATGATCGACGTTTACGGCCGCTACCTGGATACACCGGCGTCTGCCGCCCGTATCGAGACGTTCATGGAGCGCCCGAATTACCGACTGGAGGACTACTTCGTCGGCCCGAGCGGCTGGCTGACCTTCAACCAGTTTTTCGCCCGCGAGGTACGACCGGGCGCAAGGCTGATCGCCGAGCCTTACGACGACAGGGTCATCGTGGCACCCGCCGACGCCGTGTTCATGGGACAGTGGCCGATCGACGCCGACTCGACGATCACCGCCAAGGGGGTCAAGTGGCGCATCGACGAGTTACTGGGCGACAGCCCCTACGCCGATGCGTTTGCCGGCGGCACCTACACGCACAGCTTCCTCTACATCGACGACTACCATCGCTACCACGTGCCGGTCGCCGGCACCGTCAGGGAAGTCCGCAATATCAGCGGCAAGGTCTACATGGACGTTTCCCGCAACGACGAAGGCGCGCTCGACGTCGTCGACGGCGATACCTACCAGTTCAACCAGGAGCGCGGCCTGATCGTGATCGACTCGCCCGAGGTCGGCCTCGTTGCCGTGCTGCCGATCGGCATGTCCTTCGTGTCGTCGGTGAACCTGTCGGCCCGGGTCGGCGACGAGCTGCGCAAGGGCGACGAGTTCGGCTACTTCCTGTTTGGCGGCTCCGACGTCGTCATGCTGTT
>DATCZJ010000020.1:0-18639 GCA_036525955.1 Woeseiaceae bacterium
GTTCTAAACGGCTGCGCTGCCGGTTTCACCGGTGCGAATGCGAATGGCCTGGACGAGCTCGGTGACAAAAATCTTGCCGTCGCCGACCTTGCCGGTGCGTGCCGTCGTCGCGATCGCTTCGATGACCCGATCGGCAATTTCGTCCGGGACCGCGAGTTCGATCTTCGCCTTCGGCAGAAAGTCGACGACGTACTCCGCGCCGCGGTAGAGCTCCGTGTGGCCGCGCTGTCGACCGAAGCCTTTTACCTCGGTGACCGTGATGCCGCGGATGCCGATCTCGGCCACGGCTTCGCGCACGTCGTCGAGCTTGAATGGCTTGATGATCGCCGTGATCATTTTCATTGGGCTTACCTCAGGTCGAATGTCTTGCCGATGGTGAAAACGAGCGACTCCTCGTTGACGCCAACGAGATCATCGTTCGCCAGGATGGCTGCGAAACCGATGTCGAGTTCCGCCACCGTCGTCGAGTAGCCGAGCTCGATGTATTCGCCGTCGAAGTCCTGCGAGAAGCCCGCGTAACGGCCATAGAAACCGTCCTTCTCGACGGTCAGCGCGTACCAGGTGTAGTCCTGCGTCGGGCCGTCGAAGTTGTCGTACTCGCCGATGGCGACGTCGAGCGTGACGAGGCTGTAGCTCGCGCCGAGATTGATCTCCTGGTACGTGTCGTCGAAGTCGCCGGTGTAGAAGTAACCGGTGTAGCCGATACTCAGCCCGACGTCGCCGACCTCGGTGCCGTAGCCGAAGTAGCCGTCGACCTCGAGGCCGTCCTTGACGTCGGCAGCCCAGGTGCCGGCGTAGAAGCCACCCTTTTCGAAGTCGATGCCGCCGTTGGCAGAAGTCGGCGCCTGCAGGATGCCGCGGTAGTAGTAGTCGCTGGCAAAGCCCAGGTTGGCCGTGACTTCCGCATACGCGTTGCCGAAGGTGAAGAGGGTGAGGGCGGCGAGCGCCATTCGAATCGATTTCATGCGTCTTGCTCCGTTTGCTGGGTTGGGTCGTCGCGACCGTCGCTGTCCTATAGAGCAGAAACCGTGCCAACTTCTCGATCGGCAATAAAAACAGCCACTTGAACAATTCGCGGACGGAGGCGCGCACCGTATGGGTGCACGGGGTCGCGGCATTTGCCCGCTGATGGGTCACGCGATTTTCTGGGCCGGGCATCGGCAAATGTGTCTGGCGTTTTACAGGCCAGTCAGGTATCAAATCGGCATGAGTGACGAATCCATAGAAAACCTGGCGCGACGGCTGGCCGAGTCGCTGCCCGAAGGACTCAGGTCCGTGCGCGCCGATCTCGAAACCGGCTTTCGGTCTGTGCTGAAAAACTCGCTGAACAAGCTCGATCTCGTGACCCGCGAGGAGTTCGAGGTGCAGGAGGCCGTGCTGCAGAAGACGCGGGCCAAACTGGAGATGCTCGAAGCGCGGCTCGCGGAGATCGAGAACAGGAAGGAGTAACGGCGCACGACGGTGCGCGGCAGGCCATGGAGGGCCGTCGCATGAGCCTTGCAATCCTGCGCTGCCGGGCGCAATACGGCACCGAGGCGCCGCCAGTAACGATCGAGGTGTTCCTGTCCGGCGGCCTGCCGGCATTCACGATCGTCGGCATGGCGGAGACCGCGGTGCGCGAGAGCAAGGACCGCGTCCGTGGCGCGCTCATATCAGCGGGTTTCGAGTTCCCGCAACAACGCATCACGATCAGCCTCGGCCCCGCCGACATGAAAAAAACCGGCGGGCGCTACGATCTGCCGATAGCGCTGGGCATCCTGGCCGCCCGCAGGCAGTTTCCGAAGGCGGCGCTCGCCGGCACCGAGTTCTACGGTGAACTGGCGTTGAGCGGTGAGTTGCGGCCCGTGCCGGGCCTCCTGCCCGCCATTCTCAGGGCGCGGGATGCGGGTCACTGTATCGTGCTGCCGCAAGCCAACGCGGCCGAGGCGGCGCTTGCGGGCGCCCGGGCGTACGCCGCGACCTCGTTGCAGGAAGTCTCGGCGCACCTGTCAGGGCGCAGCGTGCTGACGCCGGTCGAATGCGTCGAACCCGGCCTGCCCGGCCATGACGGTCCGGACCTTTCGGAGGTGAAGGGCCAGCGGCATGCCAAGCGGGCGCTCGAGATTGCGGCAGCCGGTGGCCACAACCTGTTGTTCATCGGTCCGCCTGGCACCGGCAAGAGCATGCTGGCAAGACGCCTGCCCGGCATTCTGCCCGCCATGAACAGGGAGGAGGCGCTCGAAACGGCGGCCGTGGCCGCGCTGGCGGTGTCGGGCTCCGGATCCACGGGCTGGCGCCGCCGGCCGTTCCGCGCGCCGCATCATACGGCTACCGCCGCCGCGCTCGTCGGGGGCGGTGCCGAACCGCGACCGGGCGAAGTTTCGCTGGCGCACAACGGCGTACTGTTCCTGGACGAGTTGCCGGAATTCAATCGCGGCGTCCTCGAGGTCCTGCGCGAACCACTCGAGACCGGCGTCATCTCGATCGCTCGCGCCGCGCGCAGGACGGATTTCCCGGCGGCCTTCCAGCTGGTGGCGGCGATGAACCCGTGTCCCTGCGGATATCGCGGAGACAGCCAGGCGGATTGCCGTTGCAGCGCCGACCGGGTCGCGAGCTATCGGAACCGGGTGTCGGGCCCGCTCCTGGACCGCATCGATCTGCACGTCGTGGTGGGCCGCCCAGCCACCGCGCTGCTTCGTGCCGCCGAACCCGGCGCGGAAAACAGCGTCGCCGTGGCCGATCGCGTCACGCGTGCGCGCGCCCTGCAACTCGAGCGATCGGGTGTGCCCAATGCCCGGCTCGAAGGCGCGGCGTTCGAACGTTGCTGCAGCCTGGGTGACGGCAGCTGGCAGTTGCTCGAAGAGGCCGCGGCGCGTTTCACGCTGTCTGCGCGCGCGCACCAGCGCATTGTGCGCGTAGCGCGAACGATCGCGGATTTGTCGGGCGCGGAAACGATAACGCCCCGGCATGTTGCCGAGGCGCTGTCGATGCGTTGCCTGGATCGCCGGATCTGAGCCGGCCGGCCATTGCCGTCAGGAAGATTCGCCGACCATGAATTCGACCGCGGCGCCGACTTCTTCGTCGGACAGGTCGGTGCGTCCGCCCTTGGGCGGCATGAAGCCCGCGCCGCCCTGGAACCCCTGGATGGCATGCTGCGTCATCACGTCCATGCCCTGAGCGATGCGGTCACTCCACTGCGCCGCGTCGCCGACGATGGGCGCACCACCGACGCCATTGCCGTGGCAAATGACACAGGCCGCATTGTAGACCTGGGGACCGGACATCGAAGTCGCCACCGGCTCGGGTGTCGGCGCCGTTTCGACAGTGGGCCCATCGGCGGCAGCTTCCTCGCCAGGCAGGTACACCTCGCCCACCGGACGGATGCGCTTGGCGACCTCGGCGCGGTACTCGGCCGTGTCGCGGGTGTAGACCTTCTGGGTCCGCTCGGACATTTCGGCAGCCAGGATGTAAATGCCGATGGCCGCCACGACCAGGATGCCGATCACGAGGGAATACATGTCAAAAAACTTCTGGTCCCGACTCAACTTATTGCTCCGGTGGGCTGGATATTGATGTTGCCGGGCGGGGCCCGCCCGGCGGTGGCGGGCGATTATATAACAAGAGCGCCGGTGAAAGTGCAGTCTGAGACCTGTTCGCCATCGACCCGCTGTGGCCAGCAGGTAGAATCCGGGGTCTATGAGGAAACCGATTGCAGCGATAGTCGCCGGCATCTACCTGCTGGCCTTGCCGGCGCCGGCCCCGGGAGAGCCGGGCCAGGCGTACACGGCTTTCGTGGGGCAGCGCGTGGACGTATTCGAGCAGCCCGAGTTGAACTTCCGGCTGGATCTCGATGGCGCCTCCTACACCTATGTCGATTTCACGGCGCAGGCGCCTGACGCGAGTTTCGCGGCGGTGCGTTTCAGTCCCAATGCGTTTTCGATCGTGGTGGTGGAAGACCTCGGCCCCGGGTTCACGGCAGAGGAATACGCGGAGATCGTGCATCTCGGCATGACGAACCGGTTCGACGGCGAAGTCGAGGGCGCGATCCGGGACGCAAGCGATATCGGCTCGCGCCAGGAGCGCGGCATGCGCGTGTTCCAGAAGACGATCCATGCGACGGTCGGCGCGACGCCCATCACCTACGTGCTGTCGGCAGTGGTCGACGGCGCCCGAGGCTACCAGTTGCTGACGTTTGCCTCCGACGAGACCGACGACGTGGTACGCGCGGAAGCGGACCGGGTGCTGGCAGGTTTCGAGATCATCGACCCGGACCTGAATCAGGATGTGGTCGCCGAGGCGGGCGGGATCGACGATTACCGCTCCGCGACTTTCGGCTACCGGTTCCGCGCACGCGGCAAGGGCTGGTACGGCTGGTCCGACCTCGACAACACCAAGGACGGCGCGGACTTCGGCGCGCTGTCGGTGCTTGGCTACGGCGCGGTCGTCATGCCGATGTGCTGGCGCGGGGAGGCGCCGAATGCGAACAGCATCTATCGCGTCATGATGCAGCAGTTCGGCGAGGACTATCCGGCGGATTTCGTGACCGAGGAACGCGACGTCGGCAAAGGCGATACGCGCGGCAGGCTGCTCGCGGGCGTGGACGAGGCCGAGGGCGAAAACTATCTCTACCTGCAGTGGATCGTCGCGAATGCGCACTGCGCCTACGCGTTGGCGGCATGGGGTCCGGAAAAGGGCCGCAACGTGCGCCGCGATCTCGAGAAGCTCTGGAAGGACTTCGAAATCTCGGGCCGGCCCACGGCGCTCGATGAGGTTTACGCCAACGATGCGGAGCGCGAGGTCAACGCCTACCTGGTCAACGCCCTGGGCCTGCACTATTACGAGGCGCGCAGTTTCCGCGATGCGTTCCGCTACTTCGAACAGGCCGGCGACCTGGCGCCGAATGACGAGGCGTATGTCGTCAACGCGGTGCGCTCGCTGGTGGAACTCGACGCCTTCGAGGAGGCAGCGGCCTGGCTCGAAAGCCGCATGGGTCCTTTCGGCGAGAACCCGCTGGTGCGGAGCTGGGACGCCTGGCTCGCCTACCAGACGGGCAGCCCGGAAAAGGCGCTCGGCATCTACGAGGACCTGTTCGACGACGGTCATCGCGACGACGACGATTTCGCCGCCTACATGACGATGCTGGCGGACGCCGGGCGCTGGGACGAGCTCGAGGCCGAGTTCGATGCCTATGCCGCCGGTGGCGAGAGCGAAAGCACGCGCCAGCTGCAGGTGCAATTGCTGACCCGGCGCGAACGTTACGACGAGGCGCTCGCGCTGCTCGATCGCATGACCGTGGGCAGGCCGTTCAACGCGGATCTCGTGTTCGAACGCATTGCGGTCCTCGACCAGATGGGTGCGCCGGCCGAGGTGCTCAAGCTTGCCGAGTCACTGATCGAGAATGGCTATCGGTCGATGATGGCCTACTACTACAAGGGCGACGCGGAGTTTCAACTGCGCTCGTTTCGGGAGGCGCGCGCGTCGTTCGAACTGGCGTTGGGCTATGCGCCGGGCAACACCAGCATCCGCGAGTATCTCGACGCCATCGATCACATGCTCGGCGAAGGCGATACGTCAGCCATCAGCCAGCCGATCCAGGCGGTCGAACTGCCGAGCGATCTCGCAAAAGTATTCGAGGATGATTCGGGCGGCGCGACCAGGAACGGCTATGGCGCAGTCTTCAGGGCGCGTATCACCGGTTATGATTTCGACGGCGACGACACACTGATTCAGACGGTGTACCGCAAGATTCACGTGCTGGACAACAACGGCGTCACGCAATTCAGCACGCTGGAGTTCGACTTCGATCCTGCCTTCGAATCGCTTTACGTGAACCGCCTGATTGTCCGTAACGAGAAAGGCGAACAGGTTGCGGAGGGTGATCTCGGCACCTACTACCTGACCAACAGCGAAACCGGTTACGAGGCAAGCACCGAGAAGACCGTGCACTTACCCGTGCCGAGCCTCATGCCCGGACATACGATCGAGGCCGTGATCACGAAGCAGACCTCGGTCGAGAAGGGCTCTTTTCCGCTGGAAACCGTTTACCTGTCGAGCGACCGGCCGATCGAGTACAGCGCGCTGTTCGTCCGGGGGCAGCACCCGCGCCTGCACTATGAGGCGAGCGGCGTGCAGCCGCCGCGCAGGTCCGGGAACGCACTCGTCTGGGAGGCGTCGCTGCCGATTGCTTTTCGCTGGGAGCCGTTGCAGCCGTATTTCGACCAGATCCTGCCCTGGGTTCAGCTCGGCACCATCAGCGACAGCTGGGAAGCCGCGGGTATCGACTATCTCGGCAGAATCGAGGACAAGCTGGCGATCGATGACGTCGCGGAGCGCGCGGCGCGGCTGGTGGAGGGCGTCGACGGCGAACAGCGGCAAATCGAAATCCTGAGCGCATGGGTACAGGACGAGATTCGATACGAGGCGCTCGAATTCGGGCGTCGCGCTTACATTCCCAAGACTGCGCGCGAGACGATTCGCGATCGCTACGGCGACTGCAAGGATCACGCCGTGCTGCTGTACGCCATGCTCGAAGCCGTCGGCATCGACGCATCGCTCGCACTCGTCAACCTGAGTCAGCAGGTCGTGCCGACGCTGCCGAACACGGATCAGTTCGATCACATGATCGTTATCGTCGGGCAGGGCGACCATCGTCGGTTCATCGACACGACCGACAAGGACCTGCAACTCGGACAGTTGCCGCCGAGGTCGATGGCCGGCAATTATGCGCTGGCGCTCGATGCTGTGCCGAAACTGATCCGTATCCCCGACTACGAGTCCTCGCTCACGGGCATCAGCGTCGAGCGCGAAGTGGAGTTTCACGAGGACACGCACATCGAAGTCACGGAGACCGCGCGCTTCACGGGTTACCAGGCTGCCGAGCTTCGCGGCCAGCTCCGCAGCATCGAGAGTTCCGAAATGCAGGTCTCGCTGCAGCGCTGGATCGCGACACGCTATTCGGACGCGGAGCTGCTCGACTACTCTGTGGACAACATATTCGATGCCGGTTACGACCTGCTTTTCGAGATTCGCTACAGCCTGCCGCTCGATGCGGACGGCACGTTCGATGTGCCGGGCTTTCTCGAGGGCTATTACCTCGACTTCGAACGCGTTGCCGACCGGCGATTTCCGTTCGAGCACGTGTTCCCGCTGCGCATGACGACCGTGACGTCGCTGGCCATACCGAAGGGTCACAAACTCGACGAGGTCGCGAAGAAGCCCGAGCGCGGCGAATCCCGTTTCGGCCAGTGGCGGCGCGAAGTGCGCCGCGAGGACAGCGGCTGGGAGATCCACTTCGACTTCGTTGCCTCCGAGGAACGGTTCTTGCCCGAGGAATACCGCGAGTTCTCCGAGTTCCAGCGGCGTGCGATCGACGCCGTCGAGCAGCCGCTTCTGTTGCAGGAGTGATGTGACGCAGGAGCGGGTCGATGTCGTCTGCACTCGACCGGATCACGCCCAACCTGTGGTTCGACGGCAATGCCGAAGAAGCCGCCGCGTTTTACGTCGGCCCGTTCCCCGACAGCCGGATCGACAAGCTCGCGCGCCCCGGCGCAGCGGGCCCTTGCACGGCGAAAGCGGCTGCGGTTGGTGCACGGGCCGTTTCGGCCGGTCGCACGGCCGCTTGCGGGCCGTGCTGGAAGTCGACTACTGCCGCTGAACGGACCTTACATTCAGTCGATCTGCTCGCGGACTCTGACGGTGTCGACATGTTGCAGAAAGGAGGTCGCCTTGCCGTCGGCCAGCGTCCACACGTGCGCCATCCTCGCCTCGCAGGGCTCGCCCGACTGCTTGTGGTTCCAGGTGTATTTGCCATCCGCTACGACCGTGTCCCCGTCGGCAACGAGTCGTTCGACGACGACGCCCCAGTTGTCGCTGAATTCGCCGAGGCGCATGAATACCTTCTCGACGACTGCCTGGGGACCGATGTACGTGCCGGCCAGGGGAAAGCCGTCGGCCTCGGTCCAGGAAATGTCATCGGAAAAAACGGCTACGACGGCTGCGACATCGCCGGATGCGAAACTGTCATACAAGCCTTGAATAATCTTTTTGTTGGACATCGGAGCACCTTCGTTGTCTTTTTCGCAGAAGACGATAACAGATGATCTCTCGGCCGAGGGTGAGCCTGCAAGGCCCGCTACCGGCCGTACCCGGTCTTTTCGCTGACTCCAGTACCGCCGGCATCGTTGCCACCCGATCCGGTGTCCCGGTTGGCCCGCCGCAGCAGGGCGCGCCCGTCCCGGCCCGACATAATGTGGCCCCTCATGTGCTCGATATCGTGTTGCGGACCGCTGGCCGGGGACGAAAAGACTGCTATATTGCGACGAGGAATTCGGACGACGGGGGGCGTCGGATGTCTACCTTGGCTGCACCGCAGGCCGGTCATCACCGGTCAGAAAGCACGCTTGCCGGCATGATCGATCGCTGGATCTATGTTTTCATGGCGGCGTTTTTCATCGTGATAACGCTCACCGGCTTCGTGCCGGACTCGCTCGCGAAGATTGCTGCCGTCGAGGCGGGAGAGCGGCCACCGTTCCCGCTCGTGCTGCATTTGCACTCGATACTAATGGGCTCGTTCCTGCTCTTGCTGCTTGCGCAAACGACACTCGCCGCGACCGGCCGCCTTGCAAACCACCAGCGCCTTGGTATGGCCGCCGCCGTGCTCGCGCCGGCTATCGTCGTCGTGGGTTTCATGCTGGTTCCGACGATATACAACCAGATCTGGCATGGCATGCAGATGGCGCCGGCGGAAGTTCAGGCCGGCATGCAGGCGTTCCTGCGCGAGTTCGACAACATCATGCTGCTCCAGCTGCGCATCGGCATCGCATTCTCGCTGTTCATCACGATCGCGTTCACGGCGCGCAAGACGGATTCCGGCCTGCACAAGCGCATGATGTTCCTCGCCATTGCACCCGCGTTGCCTGCGGCGTTCGACAGGATCACCTGGCTGCCGACGACGCTCCCGGGCAACCCCCTGGCGCCGGACCTGTACATCCTCATGGCCGTTGCGCCCATGTTCGTCTGGGACGTCGTGCGAACAAGGAGGGTTCACAAGGCCTACTGGATCTGGCTGGCATTCATGGTGCCGTCCTCGATCGTGATCCAGACGCTATGGGGTACCGACTGGTGGCACGCGACGGCGCCGCGACTCGTCGGCCTCTGATCAGCCCGCAAAGTGTCGGGAGGGCACGTCCGGCACGCGCCGGATAGCAGCATCCGTCGAGGGGAAGCGCAAATGAGCATATTCGAATACCTCATGGTGATGGTCTCGATCATGCTCGGCCTGGGAGCGACGCAGTTACTGCGCGGCTTCAGCAAGATCGCGCAGAGTCCGCAGCGTTTCCTGCCGCTGACCATGTGGGCCGTCGTCCTTTTCTACATCCATCTGCAGATGTGGTGGGCGCTGTGGGACCTGAATGCCGTTCCGGTCTGGAATCAGTTCTACTTCTATTTTCTCGTGTCGCTTCCTTGCAGCCTGTTTGCCGCAACCGAACTGCTCGTGCCCCTCGGAAGCAGTGCCAACACGGATTGGCGCGCGCATTTCTTCAAGGTCCGGAAATGGTTCTTCGGCGTGTTTTTCGTTTTCTCGATCTGTGCAGCCGTGCAAACCTATGTCTTCCTCGAGGTTCCGCTCACGCACCCGTATCGGGCGATACAAGGGCTGTTGATCGTGATCATTGCAACAGGCTACTTCGTCAGAAAGGCAAGAACGCATATCTGGCTCGGCGCGATCTTTGTCGGTGTGGTGACGGTCGGACAGGTCGTGTTTCGCTTCTTGCCCGGCCTCAGTGAGTAGCCGCATCGCTCGAAATGCCATCGAGCCTGGAAAGGGACCTGCCGGGGCCGCTGCTCGATGCCAGCAACAGGCCGGGTCCGGCCGGTCGCCGCCTCGGCACGCCGTCGGAACCGCTTGGCCCGGGCGACGGGCAGACAACTTGCAAATCTGCTAATTTATAGACGTCTAATATAATATCGGTTATATTGTCGGCACTATGAACGCTCGCGAGGTCAAGGTGCCACTGTCCGGCGACGCATTCTCGACGGCTGCGGACATGCAGGAACATGCTGCCGATGCCGCAGGGCTCATGAAGGCGCTCGGGAACGAAAGCCGGCTGATGATCCTGTGCGTACTCTCCGAGGGAGAGCGCTCGGTCAGCGATCTCAATGCGATCGTGCCGCTGAGCCAGTCGGCGCTCTCGCAGCAACTCGCCCGGCTGCGCCAGCAGGGACTGGTTCGGACCCGCCGCGAGTCCCAGACAATTTACTATTCACTTGCCGAAGGTCCCGCAGACAGGATCATTCGCGTGCTGCACGACATTTACTGCGGCGTGCGCGGCAACAGGAACAAGGACTGACCAATGGCTTCAGATTTCGGCTTCGGAAAAATCGTTGATCTCGAATTTGATCGCGCCATCGACAAGGTGACGGCGGAGCTCGAGAAAGAAGGCTTCGGCGTGCTCTCGGACATCGATGTGGCCGCGAAGATGAAGGCCAAGCTCGACAAGGACATGCCGCGCTACCGCATCCTGGGCGCCTGCAATCCGTCGCTCGCATTCCAGGCGATCTCGGCGGTCGAGGACATCGGACTTTTGCTGCCCTGCAACGTGCTCGTGCGCGAGGACTCCGACGCGAAGGTGCACGTCGATTTCATGGACCCGGAGAGCGTACTGTCGCTCGTCGGCGATGCCGGCGTGCAGCCGCTCGCCGCCGAAGTGAAAGGCAGGCTGCAGCGGGTACTCGCCGCGCTCTAGGGCTACCAGCAGTCGTCGGAGGCGCCGGTCTTTCCCTTCACTCCGGCCTGGTTCAGGTTCAGGCTGCCGCAATACGTGTCGCGCGACAGCTGCCCGTTGAGCGGCGCCGCGTTTACGGTGTACGTGGTCGCAGCCACGTTGGCCAGCGAGAGTGAATATACCGCGTCGACGTCGCCCGCGACCGTGGACTTGCCATCGTCATCGAGTACCCATGGGTCCGCGGGAAAGCCGAGGTTCGTGAGGTCCGCGGCATAACGCTTGTTGTCCATGAAGAACTGCTGCTGGCGGTCGGCCACCTGGAGCAGCGCGGACTGCGCCACGGTGCGCTTCGCCTTGATGACGTAGCGCATGTACGACGGATAGGCGATCGAGGAGATCAGCGCGACGATCGCCACGACAATCAGCAGTTCGATCAATGTGACGCCCCGTTGCCCGTGGCTCCAGCGCTTGCTTCGGTGTTCGTTGCTCATATCGATCCTCAATCCTCATCTTCCAGCAGGTACCAGAACGTCCGCCAGCGGGTGGTCGTGTCGAGATTGTCGATCTGCAGGTCGGGCCGCAGGATCTTGTTCGGCGGAATGGAAACGACTTCGGCCGGAATGCCGAGAGACTGCAGCTCGACGCTGCGATCGCTGCGCGTGGAGGCCTGGTCCGGCGCATCCGGGTCATCGTCACTCGAGTCGTAGTTGATCACCGCTGTTGCGTCCTGCAACGCGACGGCGTAGAGCCGGCCCGCGCCCTCGCTCGGCGAGCAGGCGGTCGCACCAGTGCCCGACTGCGGCAGATACGTCGTGAAAAGTACTTTGCCCGTGATCGTCAATGGCGTCGCGAGCACCTTTTCGCCCGGTTCCTCGAGGCCCAGGCGCCAGCCATTCGTGAGGTTCACCGTGCAGCCGCCTTCCGTCTGCAGGCAATTGCTCGTGACGTCACCGAAAGCATCGTGCGACAGCGCGCTGTCGAAGGCGCTACCGGGCGCCGTGCGCCGATCCTTGATCATGTACAGGAAATCCTGCGTGATGCCACCCTTGTCGAGCGGATCAGGCCGGTCGCCGGAGCCGATCACGACGCCGTCGAACAGGCCATCGTTGTCCTTGCTGGGGACCAGGTCGGGGCGATGGAAGAAGCGACGGTCCGATGCGATACCGGCCGCGCCGCCAGAATGCCTGCCGACGGAAGCGAGCAGTGTCAGCTTCCAGTCCGCGGTGTCCGCGCCGATGAGATCGGCACGCCACACGTTGCCGCCGGTGTCGCCGACGACAAGCCTGTCGGTGAAGCCGTCGCCGTCCGTGTCGCCGACCGCAAGCGTCGACGGGATGCTGTCCGTCAGCCGCGGATGTTCGAAGACGGTGGTACCACCGCTGCCTGCACCTCGTACCGCTTTCCACACGAGCGCGCCGGTCTCGGCGTCCACCACGAAGATCGAGTTGCCTTCCTTGTCGTCGGTGCCAACGCTGCCGCGGATGTCCTTGTTCATGTCGTAACCGCCGGCGAACATCACGACGGGGCGAGGCCCGTTCGGGCCGCGAACGAGACCGACCCGCGGATCGGAGAACGTGTAACCGAGCTCGGCGAAATCGCCGAACGCCGATTTCTCTATCGTCCACATCAGTCGCGGACTCTCGGGATAGGTGACGTCAAACGCGTAATAGGCCTTGCCGCCACGGCGCATGCCGACGTAAAGGAACACGCGATCGCCGTCGCTGGCGATGATCGAGCCGTCCTGGTTGCGGTCTTCGATGTAGGCGACCGGTGCGCCGTCGATGGTATAGGGGTGCTGCATGCCCGTGCCATTGGCGCGCAGGATCTTCTGCGCGGCCATCGCACGCCGTGGCATGAATGCCCAAACTTCCTCGCCGCTTTCGGCACCGCTGCCGCGGGTGTTGCGAATCATGCGCAGCAAGCCGTCATTCGTGGCGACGGCGAGGTAGATTGCGGGATTGCCGGGATCGGTGAAGCCCGCAATCGAACCGTAGTTGATCGGCAACGGGCGCGAGTGCAGCGCGTCGCCGAAGATCCACTCGCGCGCCTCGTTACGCTCGAGGTCGCCATCGAGGTCGTCGATATCCAGCCCGCGCGCATAGGCTATCAGCTGCGCGGCCTCGGCAGCCGTTGCTGCGCCGAAGTTGGTTTGCAGCGCGGCGGCGGTCAGGGCATCGACGTTGAGCGCTGCCAGTGACGACGAGGTCCGGTCGTAGAAAATCGTCCGGCCGCCGAGCCCGTTGGCTTCCTGCGGGCTGCCGAGCACGAACCCCGGAATGCGCTGGCCGGCGCCGCCTCGGGCGACGACGCGGCCGTCTCGTCCGGCCACTTCGCCGGCATCGAGGTCGGGTGGTGGCAGGGCGGCCGGGAGTGTCCACCCCGTCAATGCGTCGAAGCGAATTCGACCATCGGCGGCAATGGCCGGGACGCCGTTGGCGTCGATGAGCGTGGCGGTCGCAGACGAATCGTTGGCGCCCGCCAGCTTGAGCTTCTTGACGTTGCCCACCCAGTAGGGGCGCGCTTTCGCGTCGACCTGAAAGAGGGCGATGTAAACGTTATCCGTGATCTCGGAGCGGTTGAATACGTTGACCGGCACCGAAGCGGCGACGAACGTGGTACTGACGCTCAGGATCTGGCGGAAGATCTCCTGCAAGGTGGCGACCAGCTCGTCGGGATCCTCGCTGAGCGCGAGCGGCACGCCGGTGCCGCCGGCACGTGCATAGCCGATTGTCGTCGTATTGATCTTGGTGCTGTCAACGATGAAATAGGAAGTAACGTTCTGCTTGTCCTCGAGGTCCGGGACGGCGCCGTAACGACCACTCGCGAGATCGGCGTCGTTGAGATACTGGATGACATCGGGAAAGGTCCGCTGCGGCGAACCGAGGCCGCCTTCCTCAACCAGCGATTGAATGGCGAGGTCGGAATCGTCCTCCTGGTTCGAAACCTGGAACAGCACGTTGACCGTGTACATCTTCGAGCAGGCGCCGGCTTTTTCCAGCGGGCTGACGTAGTCGGGCCGTGTCTTGGGGCCGGCCTCGATCGTCGGGTCCCAGGATATCGACGGGAAATCCGCATCGAGGTTGGCAACGTTACTCGAGCCGAAATCCGTATAGCCGTTATGCGCGTTGTAGACACCCTGCCCCGTCAGGTAGCGAAAGAACTCGAAAAACAGTTCCTTGCCCTGGTAGGAATGGCTGAGATTGCCCTGCGGTGTCGGCATCGAGTCCAGGATTTTGTGGAAGCGCGCCTTGGCGCCGTTCGCGTCGCCGGCCTCGAAGGTCTGGAAGCCCATCGCGATGTAGCCGCCGTTGCTGCAGCGGGTCCTGCCGAAGCCTTCGCAGTCGGTATTGTGGTTATGGTTCACCATGAGCCCGACGCGCACGCCTTCGAGCGGGGCGAAAACCTTGCGAAGCGCGCCGCGCAATACGTCGAAGAAGGTGTAAGGCCCGGACTCGGGCATGTAGCCTTCCTTGATGAGCGTGTCGCACTCGTTGCCATTGCAGGCGGTAGAGCCCAGGTTCGGACGGTAGTCGAGTGAGAACATGACCATCGGTTCGCTGCCGGGCGGCAGCCCGGCGCCAGGGTTCATGTACACGTCGGTGTCGTCGGCGCGCGTCGTGCCGGTCACAATGACCAGTGCCGCGAGCAACGCGGCCAGAGAAAACTTTGTGAACCTGGTATCCATACCGAAGACCCCCATCAATGTATTCACTTATTGCGTCGGCACGAGGACGAGCACACCCTCGGTCACCTGTTCGTGGCCGAGACCGTCGTCGATCCGATCAAAAGTGGTGACAACGCGAAACGACGCGCTGCTGAATTTGTCGATGCTCGTTTCCACCACACGCGGCGGCGGACGAAATACGGCGCCCGTGCGCTCGACCCTGGCGCTGATGTAATTCGCCGCAATCGCACTCGCGAGCACCGGGTCGGTGACCGGCAGGTCGTTGCGCGTGCACCCGGTCTCGCTGGCCGTGCACGCCGTGTAACCGGTCGTACCAACGACGGGCGTCGAGGCCGGGCTTGCGACAATGGCATCGGCCAGAGCCTGCGCGGCCTGCTCTGCGGCAACGCGCGATTCCTCGTTCTGCGCCATGAAAAGTCCGATGTTGCTGGAACGCATGGAGGAGATCGTGAAAAGCGTTATCGCGACGAGGAACATCAGCGCGATGACGAGAATTGCGCCGCGTTGTTTGCCCCGGACAGCTGGTCGGAAGTTATTCATCATCAGAATCCCATGATGTTCAGGCTGCGGATGTTCTGTATCGACACGCTGGTCGAGAACACGCGGCGATGGAATGAGTCGCCCGGCGCATAGGGCGGCGCGTTGCCGAGCAAATAGGTCTTGTCGTTGCGGTAGCGCGTGTCTATGTCGGTCGCGCGGGCGAGCAGGTAGATGCGTGCCGCCACGACGTTCTGCATCTGTGCGAGCGTCGGGTCGCTCAGGTAGACATTCGGGTGTCCGTCTTCGTTGGTATCGAGGCCGTATTCGACCTGGAGGTTCTCGATACCGGTAGCCAGGCATTCGGTCATCATGCTCGGCCCGGCGCCCCGCAGGACCTTGCGGCACAGCGTCGGGATGCCGTCACCCGGCGTGTCCGCGAATTGCCGGATGTAATAGATGCTCGGCCGGTAGGCCCAGTCTGCGCGCGGCGCTGCAACGACGACTGGCGGTGCGGCAGGCGCCGCGCCCGCAAACAGTACGCCGACGGTGCCGTTGGTCCGCAAGTAGACGCCGTTGGCCGACAGCACACCGGCCTCTGCGCCGGCCACGCGCTTGATGGAGACGACGTCGGTGCCCTCGAGCAGTTCGCCTGCCTGGAAACAGGAGTGCGCGGCTGCTGCGGCTGCGTTGGTCGCATTGTCGACCGCGGAAATGGACCAGGTATTACCCGTACCCGCCTCTACGGTCTGATACATCCAGTTGAGCTCACCGGCCGGACCGCAGTCGGTCCCGATCGCGATGGCGCCGTCGAGCTGCACGATACCGGGAATATGCAGGTCGCCGTAATGGCCTGCCATGCTGATGTCGAAAGCGAGCTCTCGAAGTGCATGACGCGCGTCGTCCTGCATGCGGCCGATGTTCTCGTCCTGCTGGAAGCTGTAGCTGTTGTTGACGAAGACAGTGATGATGGCGGCTGCCAGTGCCATGGACAGCAGCATGGCGATCATCAGTTCGACGACCGAGAAACCGCGCTGCAGAATTTTTCGCTGTGTCGTCATCGTGGCGCGCTCAAATGTTCGGATCGATATAGGTCGGAATTTGCAGGATGCGACGGAATTCGTTGTTGTCGCCGTAATCGCCCCCGGCAGCGCCGCACAGGCTGTTCGAGTTGTTGCTCAGCGAGGCAGAACCGCGCCAGGTGACCGTGACCCGGTAGACGCCGGCGATGCCGCCAACCGGACCCTCGATGCACAACGTCGGCAAAACCAGGCCGCCGCCGCCGGCATTGCCGATCATCTCGAGGTTGCCGTCGAGCACCTGTTCCCAGAACCAGAGGTCATGCGCGGCCTTTTGTACCGCGTTGCACTCGGCCATGCCCTTGCAGTTCGGTGCCGGTTCCACGCCTCGCGAGCCATTGCCGAGTTCGCCGGCCCCGAGATAGACGGCCATCGCATCGCCGTTGATGCGCATGTCCTCGAGCAGGCCGAAAGCGATTTGCGATGCCGCCGTACGTTGCAGGGCTTCGAAGTTGGCCTGTTTCGAAACGGTCTGCAGCCCGGCGATCGCAAGCAGGCCGATGCTGAAGACGAGCAACGCGATCAGCATCTCCAAAAGCGAAAAGCCTTGCTGTGATGGGCGGCGCCTCATGAATTCAATGCTCCTCGATCAGAAGCAGGCCGGCGCCGTGCCGTCTGCCAGAGTCTTGGAAAGGCGAGGCCTGCCTGACAGGTCGATGATCATGACCTTGGCGTGGTCAACACCGCGGTCGTCGCAGACGACGAAAGCGCCGGCGCTGCCGTTGAACCCGGCGTTCGACACGCGCCCGTTAGGACGATAGGTCATGAACAGCGGAAACTGACCGGATGCAATGGCCAGGCCGTCGATGGCACCGGAAGACGCGACGATGCGTTCACCCGCATCTACCGTCTGGTCGCTGTCCGGGTCAGAGAAAACAATCCAGCCGCGGTCCCATGAGACGGCCTCGCAGCTGTTGCCGCTCGCGCTGGGGCAAATCGTCGTGCGGGCGTTGCTGGTCACCGCGTTGCTGCGGGCGATGTGCAGTGACGAGACAAAGTCGTTGATCGCGCCAGTCTGCCGGGCATTCGATACGAAGATGTCGAGCGCGGGTACGGCCATTGACAGCAACAGCCCCGTCAGGCCGATCGCAATCATCAGCTCGATGAGCGTAAAACCGTTTTCGCGCTTCGTTGACATAATCTTCATGCAGCCTCTATGCGGCCGGGGCACGCGGTGATGGCCCGGTACTCCGCCGGTACAAGTGCAATGCTAAGGATTACGCGGCATTCGCGATGAGACACAGGTCGGATTTGTCGCAAATTGGCGCCGAAGGACTGGCAGAACTGTGAACCGCGTCGATTCTTATGTCGGCTGGCGACCTATTGGCCAATACCCGGCCACATCGCCGGCGTGATCTGGATTTGTGACGCCAGTCAATGGATTTGACGGCGCGAAAGCCCATACTCGCCCCAGCTAGGAGTGTGTATGAACAGACTATTCGTAATTTGCGTCATTGCGTTTGGCCTCAGCGCAGCCGCCCAGGCAGACGTCTGGAAGTGGGTCGATGCCAGCGGCAAGACGCACTTCGTCGATACGAAGACGCCGATATTTACGTGGGTCGACGAATCGGGCGACGTGCATTACAGCGATAAACCCGATCACGAGAATGCCGTCTCGGTGGAACTCGTGTGGCATTCGAGCGGCACGCTGGATGAGGTCGAAGGCCAGGGAGAGAAGGCGGGCTCGGCGATCCCCGGCGAAACGGCCGAAGAGCGTGCGGAGCGGGAGCAGGCCGAGGCCTACTACTGCAAGCGCGCCACCGAGATCTACGACAGCTACGTCAATGCGCCGCGCCTTTACAAGACCAATGCCAACGGTGAGCGTGAATACCTGAGCAAGGAGGAGTCGGCAGAGACGATCGCGGAAACGCGGGCGAAGAAGGACGAACTCTGTCGCTGACGCAGGGATAAGCGTCGCTGAATTTGCCGGTCAAATGTGCGCTGGCTCACGGTTTCGGCCGTGAAATAGCGCGGCCGTATCCAGCCTGTGACTTGTGTCGCGTCATCAAAACGCCCGCCCGGGCATCGTAGATGCGCAGCACGGCCCCATCGGCCTGGAGAAAGCGACATGTGGATACCCGGACCATTCTATGAGAAAGCGCCTCACTACTGGCTGTTCGTCGGCCTGTTGCTCGTGGTGCTCGGAATCTATCTCGGTATCGAAATGAATCGCGCTTTCCTGTACGCGGGCGTCGTACTTGGCGCCGCGTCCTGCGCATGGGCGGTCCGGGTCTTGCAGCATCGCGCCGCCAGCGAGAGACCAAAACCGGGGATGGCGGACGCCCCGTCCGACTGAGTTTTTCCCGCCATCGGAATCATCCGTATTCCTTCAGGCGCGCCGCGCCGATCATCCTGAGCACCTTCTTTTCGCGGGCGAAGCATCATTGCCTCCCTGATCGCGAATGCCAGTTGCTACTAGTCTGCGCCGTCGTCGTCGAACCCCATTCGGCACGGACCGTCCTGGGGATCGTTAGGGCAACATCGCGCCTGGCCCATCAGAACGACGGCGATGGCCCTTTTTGGTAAGCAAAATCAACGCGTTGTTGCTATCCGGCCGATCAGCGGCAGGCAGCGAAACGGGCCTTTGCGGCTTCGAAATGGGCGAGAATGGCCTCGCGCTCGTCGGCCGTGTTGTAGTCCGGGTGGCCGGCGGCGGCCGCCTCCAGGCGCTCCATCCATGCGATGAAATAATCGG
>DATCZJ010000021.1:0-2924 GCA_036525955.1 Woeseiaceae bacterium
TCCGACGAACGGTCGTTTCCAGGGGCATCGATTTGACCTAATCCGCACAGGAATAAGGCGTTCCCCGGCGCGTTCGTTCGGCCACGCGCGGGCGTCCCGTGTAGCTTATGACAAGCGCTCTCGGCATCACGCGACCGGCGCCATCGCAGACGACGAGCGTGCCGTTGGTGGCCCTGAGGAAAGTCGCTCTGAGCGTGAATCCCTGCCGGTTTGCGGTGATTTTCACCGACGGGCTGGCTAGGTGGCGATGCAGCAGGATCTCGCCGTCGTCCCGCTCTGGGGGCTCGTCGCGGTCGCTGTTTTCGAACACGAGGAAGCCGCCGGACCAGTCCCGGCCCGGCGCGCACGATGCGCCGTCGGTGCTGGGGCAGAGCGAGACGACCTGCCTGCGCACGATCGAGGCCTTGCGCGCCAGATGGACGGCGTGAAACAGGGCATCGAGTTCCACCCGCTGCGAGTTTCGGGCCTTGAGCGCCGAGAAAGAGGGCAGGCCGAGCGCGAGCAGCAACGCGGCGACCGCGATCGTCATCAGGAGTTCGAGAAGTGAGTAGCCGTGATCCCTGGCAAACATTGCTGGCCTCCCGTCGAGGGCGCCAACATGCCAGCTGAACGGTCCCACTGCAGCCCGGAAATCCGCGCGAAAGCGCCGGATTGCCCTGTTGACGTGCGCTGCTGGTCACCGGCGCTGCGATTTGGTTTATACTCAGTCCAGATTAACGGCCCGGGGGCCTTCCATGTCGCGTTCCGACATCCTTTCATTGTTCGAGAAATACGGCATCCTGTCGACACCACAGCGTCTGGAAGTTGCTGAAATTCTTCTGGAAAAGCCTCAACACATGTCGGCGGACCAGATCATCGACCGGCTGCGCGACGCGGGCAGCAGCGTGTCCAAAGCCACCGTGTATAACACGCTGAACCTGTTCGGCGCGCGCGGCATCGTGAAGGAAGTGATGGTCGATCCCGTACGCAAGTTCTACGATTCCACGACGCACCCGCATCATCACTTCTACAACGTGGACACGGGTGAGCTCCGCGACATCCCCGACGAACAGGTTCGCTTCAGTGAATTGCCGCCCATGCCGGACGGCTCCCAGAGCGAAAGCATCGAGGTGCTGATCCGCATCCGTGGCGAGGGCTGAAGCGGGCGTCGGCTCGCGGGACTTTCCCATTCGTGCGCGTGTCGCTATACTGCGCGCCGCCGTAACAGGCCACCTTGTCGTGCCGAAGTAGCTCAGTTGGTAGAGCAACGCATTCGTAATGCGTGGGTCGGAAGTTCGAGTCTTCTCTTCGGCACCATTTCCCCAGTTGAAGAAAGCCCCTGTGCGGGGCTTTTTGCGTTTCGCGCTCGAGCGCGGTTTGCGGTGGCTGACTCGCTGCCGCCACTTGCTGATGGTCAAGGAAACGGCCGCCAATGTGCGGCAGTCCCCGTGCCGCGGTGTCGCACGATGGCGACTACGGAAAAACCTATCTAGAGCAGTAATTTATAGATCTTACATAATGTTGCTTAACAGCAACCTGTCCCTTTTCCGAGACAAGCGGTCAATAAATCCGGGTCCAGGCCCGGCGGCGAGGCCCCGTATTTCATCGCTTTTCGACCCGATTCCGCCGTTGGCACGGGTCTTGCTTTATGTTGAGTCGTGAGCCGAAGAGTCGCCCCGTGCCGTCGTGCCGGGGCGTGATGCCCGACTCGATGCCGTCATGGCGTTCGGTCTGACGGCCAGCAAACAGGACAACTGACTGAAACGCAGTCCGCGACGAACGGACTGCCCGGCGGAGCCTTATGGAATGAGAACTCAGGGACCACGAGCGCACGGACGACGAACGCACGGAATACGACAGCCTGTGAGCAGTCTCCTGGCGGCAGTCTTACTGACCGGCTGCCTGGCATCCGAATCGCCGCCCGGCGGCGGCGGACTGGGCGTGCCGGGCAGCGCAAACACGGCCCCGCAGATCAGCGGCGATCCGCAGTTCGTCGCCGTGATGAGCGAGGCGTATTTGTTTACACCGTCCGCGTCGGACGCGGAAGGCGATGCGCTGACGTTCACCGTCCGGAACAAGCCGGCCTGGAGCGCATTCGACGCCGCCACGGGAAGGCTGCAGGGCATTCCGCAGTTTGGCGACGTCGGCAATTATGACGACGTCGTGATCTCGGTCAGCGACGGCAGCGCTACGTCGTCGCTGCCGCCGTTCTCGATTGCCGTCAGCAGGGATGAGCTGGGGTCCGTTACCCTCGAGTGGCAGCCGCCCGAACGCAATACGGACGGTTCATACGCCGGCGACCTCGCGGGCTACGTGATCTACTGGGGTATCGAGCCGGGCAATTACGACCGGCAGTTAAGGATCGAAAATGTCGGCCTGACAGCCTACGTGGTCGACAGCTTGACTCCGGCTACCTACTACTTTGCGGCGACGGCATTCAACTCGGTGGGCGTCGAGAGCGACTACTCGAACGAAGTGGTGCGTTCGGTGGTCATCAACTAGACCGCTTCCGACGTGACGCCTGATAGGATAGGCGTCTTCACGAAGGAGGCCGTATGAAATCACCCACCCGTGTCCACCCGACAGGATCGTTGCCTGTGGTACTTCTTGCAGCCCTGTTCGCCGTCCCCGGCGCGCTTGCCGAAACGCTCGTGGTCGCCAACAAGGCGGAAGCCACGGTGTCGCTGATCGATCTGGAGCAGGGTGAGGTTGTCGCAACGCTTCCGACGGGCGAGGGCCCCCACGAGATCGGCATTTCGCCGGACGGCCGCTTCGCGCTCGTCACCAACTACGGGACGCGCGATCGCAGCGGCAATAGCCTGACGCTCATTGATATCGCCGCTGCGACGGTTGTCAGCACCATCGACCTGGGCGATTACCGCAGGCCGCATGGTGTCGAGTGGCTGGACGACAAGCAGGCTGGTGTCACGGTCGAAGCCAGCAAG
>DATCZJ010000022.1:0-13859 GCA_036525955.1 Woeseiaceae bacterium
CAGTTCGTTGCTGGTCTGCTCCTGGGTGCTCCAGGCCGGGGCATGGAACATCCACGTCGGTTGCGCGTCGATGTCGCTCAACGCGGTGCCCGAATAGTCCTTCCAGCCGAAGATATTCGTAATCGTGCCGTCGCCGAAGCTGACGTCCCAATCCATCTGCAGCGTAACGAGGTCGCTTTCCAGGTCGTAGAGCCCGGGCTCGTCGATCGAAAAGTCGAAGCTGTTGCGGTCGAAATTGGCCGGGAAGCCGTCGATGCCCAGCCCGTTGGTATGGGACTGCGATGTCGGTCCGTCGCCGTCCGACTCGAGATGTTCCCAGCGGAACGTGAAGTCGAGGACGTCGCTCGGCTGCCACGTCAGCACCGGGCGTACGATCATCGTGCTCGATGCGCCGTGGTTCGTATTATCGAACAGGTTGGTATGCCAGCCCTGGTCGTCGCTGTAGTACACGCTGAGACGGCCCCCGAGGGTTTCGCCGATCGGCCCCGAAATACTGCCCATGACGTAGGTGGCGTTGCCGCCGTCGCCGGACGGATTGCCGTCGATGGCCGCGCGCGCGGATACCGCGAATTCCTCCGTCGGACGCTTGGAGTTGATCAGGATTGCGCCGCCAGTGACGTTGCGCCCGAACAGCGTGCCCTGCGGCCCGCGCAGGACTTCGATGCTCGCGATGTCGAACATGTCGATCACGACACCCAGGTTCTGTCCCATGTAGACGCCGTCGACGAACACGCCGACCGTCGGATCGATCGAAGGAATCGAGCTGTTGATGCCGAGACCGCGGATCGAGAAATTCGCCGTGGTCTTGAACGTCGCAATGTCTTCCAGCGAGACGTTCGGCATGGCGATGCCGAGATCCTTCAGATCGCGGATCTTGAGCGCCTCGAGCTGGTCAGACGAATAAGCCGATATGGAAATCGGCACCGACTGCTGCATTTCTTCGCGCTTGCGCGCCGTCACGGTAATTTCTTCGAGCAGCGCGCCCGTGGCGCCAACGCCCTCTTGTCGCTCCTCGTCCTGCGCATAAGCCGCGCCGGCCGCCAATGTGCCGGTCACGGCCGCAGCGGCGATGTGTAGCCAAGTATTACGTTTCATTTTTGCTCCCCCTGGTAATTTTTAAACCCCTGCCGCCGGCTGAGCCTTGTCGACGGACATCCTCATAGTATGCCCCCAAAATCGCCAATTTGCTGCGTATGGGCCCGGCCCGGATGCAAAAAATGCATGCGTTTTGCCTAAATCGATGCCAACAGGCTCCGCAAGGCATCCGGCCGGCCATTGCGTGCCTCAAGTATTTCGCCACACATCGCGTAGCCACAATCCTCGCAGACCCCGGGCGTCTGTGCCGCGCGGCAGCAGCGATACTCGCCCGACTGGTCAACCACCCACCAGAAACCTACCGGCGTACCGGGATTTCCCGCCAGGTAGAACTCGAGACCGGATCGCGAGTTCATCACGGGCAGGCCGTCGCGCTTGCAGGCGAGCAGTTCGTCGACGGCGGCCTGTCGCTGCGACCGGGAAAGGTACAGCGCGTCGATTCCGTAGTAAGGCGTATGGAAGTAGAAGAACACCCCGGTGCCCGGCGATTCTCTCGCACAGAACTCGAGAAATTCCCGGATCTGGAACAGGTTGACCGTATTGATGACGAACACGATCGCGTGCGGGCCCTGAAACTCGATCACCCGCCGCCACACGCGCTCGAACGGGATTCCGCGGATCTTCTCGAACGTGTCACCCAGGCCGTCGATGCTGATCCAGGTGAGGTCCGCATCGGCATCGATGGGCCGTGTCCCGTTCGTGTAGACATGCACCTTCAGGTAACCGATCTCGCGCGCCAGCGCGACGACATCCTTCAGGCGAAGCGCGCCGTCGCGCCACAGGAACGGCTCGCCGCCTTCGATGTAAACGAATCGCACCCCTTTGCGGTGGTAGCGGGTCAACACCGCGCGAATCTGCTCGAAGGGCATGCACGTGCCATGGATGTCCGCGACACGGCAGTCGATGCAGTGCAGGTTGCAGGAATCGTTGGTCACGAGGCCCAGCACAAAAGGCCCTTCCCGGCGCAGCACGAAGAACCGCAGGCCGAAATCGGCGTAATCCCGGACACGCCGCAAGAGGCCGCTCACAACCGGATCCGTCCCGGCCAGGGCGCACGCATCGCCGCCGTCCAGACCGAGTCGATGTAGTTCAGCACGACGTGGTTTTGCAGCAGGTGGATCCAGAATGCGCCGCGCTCGGTCAAACGCCAGGCATCGCCTTCATCGGTGGCGAATCCGAGCAGACGCGCTAGCCACAGCATGCGCCGAACGTCGCCATTGTCATGAAAATGCAGGTCCAGGGGCTGCTTCTGGATCGCGGTTTCGTACAGGCGCCAGTAAAGCCAGTACCAGGCCTCCATCAGCACGCTCATGCGCATGGCCAGCGCAACCGGCAATTCGCCGCTGCCGCTCACGCGCATGTATTCCGGCACCGAAAATGTGTTGAAGTAGAAAATGCCGGGCAGGCAGGTTGCGGACCCGGCGCCCAGGCCGATGAAGCGCTCGCGCGTCACCGACGAATACGTCGCGTCGTCGTCGCGGCTGAAACTCCAGACCGAACTGCGCCGCAGGCCGCGCGAAATCGCCCGGTCGTGCAGGGCCCGGTACATGACGCGTCGCGACCGGAAAGAAGGGAATCTCACGCCGTGCAGATGCAGGTGCCGGCCCGCCGCGGAATACGGAAACGTGAACAAAGGGTACATCGTGACCTGGTCGACGCCCAGGTCGATGGCGCGATCGAGGTCGGCGAGCGCCTCTGCCGTTGTCTGACCGGGCAGAGCGAACATCAGGTCCACGTTCACGGTATCGAACCCGGCCGCAAGCGCATCCGTGATGACACGATCGAGGCCACCGCCGCGATAGGGTCGCCCGATGAGTTTCAGGTAGCGGTCGTCGAAACTCTGCACGCCGATGCTGAGCTGACTGACGCCCTGTTCGGCGAGCGTATGCAAGGCGTCCTGGTCGAGGTCGGACGGAATGCTTTCGACGGCGATCGGCCCTTCCTGCGCGAAGCGCGTTTTGATATGCCGGAGCGCGCTGCCGAGACCGCCCAGCATCGTGGTCGGCGTGCCGCCGCCGACATAGACGGACCCGATGTCGATCGGCCCCAGCGCTTCGCGAAACGCATCGATCTCGCACAGCAGCGCGTCCGTGTAACGGTCCGCGACGGCTGCCTCGTACAGCACCCGGTTGTAGGGACAATACGGGCACAGACTTTTGCAGAACGGGATGTGGATGTAGACATCGGCAGCTTCCACTGCCGGCAACGTCACGTGTCGGCGCGCTTCGAGTACGAATCTCCCCGACTCGCCGACAAGGTGGTCGCGCAAAATCCTGAGGGGCGCCTCGAAGCGCATCCGCCGGCCCCTTGAATGATTCGGGGACCCCATTTCAGCACCCACAGACCTGCTGTCAATTCGCGGAACTACATACGGTAGCGCAGCCGAATCACCCCAATATCCCCTGGTGGATGACAGGCTGCCTCTCCGGATGCGGCCGCGCCTCGACGGTGCGTGAACACGATCCTGGTCGCAACCTGCAGCAGCGCACGCGTTTCCGGCGCGCCCCGACCGTGCTGCGAATGCCAAGCTGCCGCGGGCGTCGCTGACGGCCATTTGGAAGTCCACAGCAATTCGTCCGGCTTTCCTCAGGCCCTTGTTGCACGCGGGGTGCAGCATGTCATCGTCGGAATCGAATGGAACAAAGGCATGACGACACCCGCAGTCTCGATCATCTATTTCCTCGTGGCGGCCTTCCTCGGCGCACTGGGCCAGTACCTGTACAAGTCCGGCGCCGACGCGGCCAGCGGCACGCTCTCGGGATATCTCGCCAACCCGAGATTGCTGGGCGGCGTGCTGTGCTACATCGCCGTCATGGTGCTGTTCGTCGCCGCGTTCCGAAAAGGGGGTTCGCTGACCGTCCTCTACCCGATCTACGCAAGCACCTTCATCTGGGCGGCCATCATTGCCCTGCTCGTCTATGGCACACCGATCCGGCCGGTCAACGTGGCCGGCATGTCGCTGATCGTTGTCGGCATGTACCTCATGGGGAAACAGGCATGAACATTTCAGCTGCGTTGCACAGTGATATTTTCCTGACCTACCTGATGGTCGTCGGCGGCGTACTCACCTTCGCCGGCACCGTGCTCGGCATCCTGACGCTGGCCGGCCGCAACGTCTCCTCCATCTGGCAGACTTATCGCGGCTGGCTCGTGATGGTGCCGGTCGTGCTCGGCACGCTGTTTCTCGGCAGAACCGCGACGATTTTCGGCGTCGCCCTGCTCGCTGTCCTCGGCTTCAAGGAGTATGCGCGGGCAACGGGACTTTACGAGGACTGGTGGCTGACAGGACTCGTCTACCTGGCGATCCTCGCGCTCGCCATCACGTCGTGGATGCCCGACCCGAGACTGGACTACCCCGGCTGGTATGGCTTCTTTGCCGCGCTGCCCGCGTTCGTCATCGGCATCATCGTGATGGTGCCGATCCTTCGAAACCGCGCAAAGGGACAGCTGCAACAGGTATCGCTGGCCGTCGTCGGCTTCCTGTACTTCGGCTGGATGTTCAGCCACCTGGGCTTTCTCGCCAACGCCGAACACGCCTACGGCTACCTGCTGTACCTGGTGTTCGCCGTGGAGATCAATGACGTCGCGGCATTCACGTTCGGCAAGCTGTTCGGGCGGCACAAGCTGCGCGAAAACATCAGTCCGAACAAGACGATCGAGGGTTTCCTCGGCGCCGTCGCCGTGTCGATCGTCGTGCCGTTCCTGCTGTGGTTCTCCTTTCCACACTTCGAGCCCTGGCACCTCGTGCTGACCGGGCTGATCGTCGGTATCGGCGGCCAGCTCGGCGATCTCGTCATCAGTTACATCAAGCGCGATATCGGCATCAAGGACATGGGCACCGCGATCCGCGGTCATGGCGGCATACTCGATCGCGTCGACAGCATGATCTTCGTCGCGCCGATCTTCTTTCACGTCGTGCGCTGGATTCACGGCATACGCTAGGGAGCCGGGGCGATGATTACATGGGAATACAAGCCGGCAACCGACATTGACCAGACGCTGGCCGAACATCTGCGGAATTTTCCGCGCGAGCCGCGACTGCTCGAGTACGGCCTGCGCTTCCTGGCTGCACTTCTGCTGAGGGCATGGATGCGCGTCTATCATCGACTGCGCATCGAGGGGCTCGAGCGCCTCCCGCAACAGGGCTCGTTTGTCGTCGTCTGCAATCACACGAGTCACCTCGACACGCTCGCACTGCTCTGCGCCATGCCGATAAAGCGCATTCATCGCGTGTTCCCCGCCGCGGCGGCAGACTACTTTTTCTCGAGCCTGCCGCGCAGCGCAGTGTCCGCGATTCTCATCAACGCATTGCCGTTCGACCGCAAGCTGAACGGTGCGGAAAGCCTCACGGTATGCAAGACGCTGCTGCAGAACGACGGCAACATCCTGATCATCTTCCCGGAAGGCACGCGAACGACGACGGGAGAAATGGGACGCTTCCGCTCGGGCATCGGCCGTCTCGTGGTCGGGTCCGAGCTCCGGGTCGTGCCCTGCCACCTCGAGGGCGGCCTCAGGGCCTGGCCGAAAGGGCGCCTGTTGCCGCGGCCGAGGCGCCTGCGCCTGCGTATCGGTGAGTCGCGGCAGTACCAGCAGCTGGAACCCTCCCAGCAGTCCGTGATGGCCGTTTGCAGGGACCTCGAACAGCGCGTCGCGGCGCTCGGCAGGAGCGCATCATGACAATCTACGACCTGAAGCCTGCTTTCCAGAACTTGCTGCGCCCGCTCTGCCGGCGACTGGCCGCGGCAGGCGTTACCGCCAACCAGGTCACGGTAGCGGCGATGCTCGCGTCGATAGCCGTCGGCGCCGTGTTTGCGCTGAATGCGGATGCCCGCTGGGCCGCCTTGCTCGTGCCGGTGTGGCTGTTCCTGCGCATGGCGCTCAACGCGATCGACGGCATGCTGGCGCGCGAACACCAGATGCAGAGCGCGCTGGGCGGCGTCCTGAACGAGCTCAGCGACGTCGTGTCCGATGCCGCCATTTACCTCCCTTTCGCGATGGTCGCAGGTATCGCGCCGGCGCTTGTGGTGCTGGCGGTCATGCTCGCGATCCTGACGGAAATGGCCGGTGTCGTGGCCGTGCAGGTCGGCGCGAGCCGGCGCTACGACGGGCCGATGGGCAAAAGCGACCGCGCGTTTGCGTTCGGCCTGCTGGCGCTGATGCTCGCGCTCGGCATCGACATCGGCGGCTGGGCCAACGTGCTGCTCGGGATTGTCGCGCTGATGCTGGCCTGGACGGTTGTCAACCGCTGCCGACGGGCACTCGGCGAACTGGCGGATGCGCATGAAACGCCGTCCGCTTGAGCTTGGCGCCGCGGCCTGGGGCTTTGCCGAGGCAACGGTCTTTTTCATCGTGCCGGACGTGCTGCTGAGCGTCGCGGCCGTCGGGCGCTACCGGTTCGCGCTCCTTGCGTGTCTATGGGCCACTGCCGGTGCCTTGCTGGGCGGGCTCGCGCTCTGGGTCCTGGCCGACGCGGATTACTGGCGCGCCCTGTTCGCGGCGCTGCCCGCGATGGATGAGAACATGATCGCGAACGCGCACGCGCGCCTCGCCGCGGACGGGTCTTCGGCCCTGTTCTTCGGCGTGCTGACCGGCACGCCCTACAAGATCTTCGTCATCGAGGCGCGTGAACTGGGCTTTCCCCTGTTGCCGTTCCTGCTCGTGAGCATCCCGGCACGACTCGTCCGCTTTGCGTTCGTGACGTCGCTGGCCGCCCTGTTCGGACATCTCACGCGGCGCCGGATTCCTGGTCACCAGCAGCGGCTGATCGTCATCGGCTTCTGGGTCGCCTTCTATGCCTGGTTCTTCTCCGTCATGCCCTGACGCCTGTCCGGCGTTTTCTCCTCGATAAGATCCGCGAGGCCGCAACGCTGCAGTTACGCCTGCACGGCGGCCTCACAACCGCCTGTCAGGTACAGGTCATGCAAAGGTCAGGAGATCGTCCGCCGCAATAACCGGGCAAAAAAAAGCCGGGCACGAGGCCCGGCTTCATACTGCCTTTTGGAGTTCGGAACCGGCTTACTTGCCCAGTTCGTTGTTCCAGATGTAATCGTCGTGCGGTCCGCAGATTTCGGTGAATTCCCGGCCCGCAGCGCTGTCCTCAGGATACATGGCCTCGATGATCGCCGCGCGCGACGCCAGCAGCGTCGGCAGGTCCTTCGCCGTCATCGTCTGCAATTTGCGAACTTTCCCGCCGATGACATGTGTCTGCCAGCCCCAGGAACTCAGGCTGCCGTCGTCCACCATCTTGTCGAGGAACGGTTTCGCGTGTGACGCCATGATCTCGTCGGCACGGTTCTCGCGCACGCTGTCGCAGACGTAATAGACCGAGAAACCGACCTTGCCGCGTTCCCCGCTGCCCTTGCCGTCGACCAGCTGCCACAGGTAGTCGTCGTGCCGCGGACAGGCCTTCGAGAATGCCGCTGCAGCCTTGTCGTTCTCGCCGTACTTCTTCTCAACCGCTGCGCCGATCGTGTCGAGCGCCTCGAGCGCACCGATGACCGAGTCGGACTGGTGCCAGCGAATGCGTCGCCACTGTCCGCCGGTATGATGGCTCATCCAGCCCCAGGCCTTGATGGCGCCGTCGTCGACCAGCTTGTCCATGATCGGTGCATTGCGCTCCATAAACTTGTCCGCCGCCTCTTCCATGCTGACATCACAGTGGTGGTAGGTTGCGTACGTGTAGGTCTCGGGCTTGTCTTCTTCCTGTGCCAGCGCAATCCCTGCGGACAACATCACGCCAAGGCCAATAACGGCCAAAACGATTTTCTTCATTGTGTAACCCCCAGCTTGTTTCTAGTTTTAAGGCCCGGGTAGTCAAGGCGCTTGCCCTGAACAAAGCTTGGTGTTGCGTGGTGCAAGCGGCTGCACAGCACCGGACAGGTCGTGGTCATGGACCAGACTCATGCCGGTCATGCTACTCCCTTTCCCGCCAATTTGATCATTACAAACGAAATTAATTCTCATTCCGGCATACACCGGCGACGAAAATCGTGGCATCAGGCTGATATGGTACTTTTGTCCGACTAAAGTCGCCTTTCGCCCTGACGCCGCTGGCTCGAGATCTCGCTTGCGACCGCGGGCCACAGCGACACGATCTGCCCGCTCGCGGGATCGGTCCTGCCCGCAAGCACTTCCCGATAGGCCAGCACGGTCGCATCCGGGCCATCGTGCCGTTCGATGGCCAGCCATCCGTCGCAGAATCTCCTGAATTCGACGTACGCTGCTCCCAGTTGCCGCATCAACGCGCCGGCCCCGATCTCCGCGCTGCGCGTTCGCACATGCGCCGGGGCGAAAAAGAATTCGGGCCGCGCGCCGGGCAGGCCGTCGATCGCACCCAGTTCCTGGTAGTGCGTCGCACCGATGCGGCAGGAATATCGCATCCTGTCGGCAAAATGGCGATGCAGGCTGCCGAGCACCTTGGCGCTACCCGCCATGTCGACCAGCACCGCGGGGCTGCCCGCATCGAGGCCGGCGACATCCTCATAGGCGATGACCGCGTCATAGCATCCGAGACGCTCGCAAAACTCCAGATTGCCCGGCGAGGTAATGCCGATAGCTGCCAGCGCACCTCGACCACGAACGCAATGCGCCAGGGCGACGCTGGTCTTGCTCGACGCGCTCGTGATCAGGCAGACCTCCGCATCGAAGGCATCATTGACCTGCAGGAAATCCTCGACCAGCCACGAGGTCAGGAACAAGCCGCGCAGCAGGCTGTCCTGGTCCTCCCGCGCAACATCGTAGAACGGATTGGCAGACGCGCGATCGAACTGCGCGTAGACGGGTGCGAGACCTTCGCGATGCGGCGAGACATCGGCAAACCCGTTGGCGCTCACCTTCCCTGCCCGAATTTTCAGGTGCGTGGACAACGGAAAAAATCCCCAGACGCGCTCGCCGCGCATTACGTCAGGGTGCGCCGAGACAAGCACCTCGCCCCAACCCATCGCGGGGATCCTCCCGAAGCCTTCCTCCGCGGGGAAAAAGCGCCAGTAGCCGAGTGCATCTCCAGTCGCCGCATAGGAAATGTTATTCGCCGTCAGCGCCACGCGATCGACCTTCAGCAAGACTTCGCCGTCAGCGAGCGTATGGTCCAGTGGCGCTTCTTCGATGCGTGTTCTGCGCCAGTCGTCCTTTTGCACTTCGAGGGTGCGAACAATGCTGTCATCGGTCATAGCGCTGATCCTGTTGGGCCCATGTGCTCCGAGTCGATGTAGCTGGACTCGTTCCGACGTGCAGGCCGCGAAAGCCCGTTTTTGCACGCCATGAGCCCGCACCATAACAGCGAATTACGCCCGGGGCGCCTGCGGCAACGTCCCATGGCGCCACTGATCCACGTTGCAGGCGGTCCCGCCGGTCGCCCTGCGGTCAGTACGCAGTGTGCTTCAGGAAATTCGGCCTGGAAACGGCCGTGGTGCGTTAACTCGACTCGACATCCCAGCCCTGGAAACTGAAAGCGAGCATGCCGGAGGCGCGGGCTTTGGGTGCGATCGCTGCCGTCGGCGGCTCGTGGAAAACGATGACCCGGTCTTCGACATGCGATCGACCCGGTCGGACGGTGAGCTACGCCGGGGCTTCGGCTTCGTGCGTCACGGCGACCTCGCATACGCCTTTGGGGGCAATAACGCGGCACGTTCGTCGGAGGCGAACCAGGCCTGCGACAACGCGACCGACAGCTGGACTGCAAAACAGCCGATGCGGGTCAGCCTGGCTATGTTCGTGCCGAGTCCATCGGCGCCTGATTTACGTTTTCGGCAGTGACACAACGCGCGAGTACCCGCCGGAAAACGATCGTTTCTGGCCATCAGCGCGTTGCCCGGATCGTGACGACGCGGAACGTACAAAAGCGCTGAACAATAAAAAAGACGGCGGCACGAATCGTGCCGCCGTCCTCTTTTTTCATACGCGGGCGCGGGTCCCGCGGTCCCCTCAGAGATCGACGCATTGCCCGAACCGGGCCACGCGTCAAACTCCGAGGAGCTGACCTTGCTGCAAACTACATCACGTCGAAACGATCGAGCATCATCACCTTGTTCCATGCACCGACAAAGTCGCGCAGGAATTTTTCCTGCCCGTCATCGGCCGCATAGACTTCCGCGATCGCGCGAAGCTCCGAACTGGAACCGAAAATCAGGTCGACCGGCGTCGCGGTCCACCGGAGTTCACCCGTGGCGCGATCGCGCCCTTCGTAGACACCCTCGCCTTTCGGCGACTTCGACCATTGTGTCGACATGTCGAGCAGGTTGACGAAGAAGTCATTGCTCAACGTCCCCGGGCGGCTCGTGAAGACGCCGTGTGCCGCGCTGCCGGCATTCGCGTCGAGGGCCCGCAGACCACCGACCAGCGCCGTCATCTCCGGCACGGTCAGTGTGAGCAGGTTCGCCCTGTCGACCAGCATGTCGGCCGGCGACCGGTAGTTACCCTTGCCGAAATAGTTGCGGAAGCCGTCCGCGGTCGGTTCGAGCACGGCGAACGAAGCCACGTCGGTCTGCGCCTGCGTCGCATCGGTGCGACCCGGCGTGAACGGGACCTGCACGTCATGTCCGGCCTTCGTTGCAGCCTGCTCGATTGCAGCAGCGCCGCCCAGCACGATCAGGTCTGCCAGCGACACCCTCGTGCCGTCCTTCCGGGCGCGGTTGAAGTCCTTCTGAATGGACTCGAGGCGCTTCAGGACTTTGGCAAGTTCACGGGGATCGTTGGCTTCCCAGTCTTTCTGCGGGGCGAGCCGGATGCGTGCGCCGTTCGCGCCACCACGCATGTCGGTGCCACGGAAGGTTGCGGCCGACGCCCACGCGGTGCGGACGAGCGCCGACGTCGAGAGACCCGACGCGAGAATGTCCGACTTCAGCGACGCGATGTCCTCTGCATCGATCAGCGCATGATCGACGGCCGGCACCGGGTCCTGCCAGAGCAGCACTTCGTCGGGCACGCCTGCGCCGACGTAGCGTGCACGCGGGCCCATGTCACGATGCGTCAGTTTGAACCACGCCTTCGCGAACGCGAGCTCGAATTCTTCCGGGTCTTCCTGGAAGCGCTTCGCGATCTTGCGATAGCTCGGGTCGAACTTGAGCGACAGGTCGGTCGTGAACATGACCGGGGCATGTCGCTTCGAAGGATCGTGAGCATCCGGAACGAGATTCGCTGCCGCCTCGCTGCTCGGCACCCACTGGATCGCGCCGGCCGGACTCCGGGTCTGCACCCAGTCGAACGCGAACAGGTTGTCGAGGTACTGGCTTGTCCAGGCAATCGGGTTCGCCGACCAGGCACCTTCGAGGCCACTCGTGATCGTGTCACCAGCCTTGCCGCTGCCACAGGTGTTGGTCCAGCCGAAGCCCTGCTCTTCGATCGGCGCTGCCGCAGGCTCCGGTCCGACGCAGCCGGCGGGCGACTTCGCGCCATGGGCCTTGCCGAAGGTGTGGCCACCCGCAATCAGCGCCACGGTTTCCTCGTCGTTCATGGCCATGCGGCCGAAAGTCTCGCGGATATCTTTGGCTGCGAGCAGCGGGTCCGGGTTGCCGTTCGGTCCTTCCGGGTTCACGTAGATCAGGCCCATCTGGACGGCGGCCAGCGGCTTTTCCAGTTTCCTGTCGCCGCTGAAGCGCTCGTCTGCGAGGAATTCCTTTTCCGGACCCCAGTAGACGAGATCGGGCTCCCAGTCGTCTTCGCGACCGCCGGCAAAGCCGAAGGTCTTGAAGCCCATGGACTCCAGCGCGACGTTGCCCGTCAGGACCATGAGGTCCGCCCAGGAAAGCTTGCTGCCGTATTTCTGCTTGACCGGCCACAGCAGACGCCGCGCCTTGTCGAGATTCACGTTATCCGGCCAGCTGTTCAGCGGCTCGAACCGCTGTTGACCGCCGCCGGCGCCGCCGCGGCCATCGCTCACGCGGTAGGTGCCCGCGCTGTGCCAGGCCATGCGAATGAAGAACGGCCCGTAATGCCCGTAGTCGGCAGGCCACCAGTCCTGCGAGGTGGTCATCAGGTTCGCGATGTCCTTCTTGACCGCGTCGAGGTCGAGGCTCGCGAACGCTTCTGCATAATTGAAGTCGTCGCCCATCGGATTCGACTCCGCGCCATGCTGCCGCAGCGGTTCGAGGTTCAGCTTTTCAGGCCACCAGAATTCATTTGAATTCGCTCCACCCTCGGCAAACACCGGGCCGGAGCTTGCGACCGCGGAAAGTCCCAATGCCAGGACGGCTGCCAGGGAAGTTTTTCGATTAAGCATGTGAGTCACTCCTTTCGCGCAACAGACTTGGCGCGTGTGCCATAACTTTAATCGTATGTAACATTAACAATGAGTGATTTTTTCGATCACTCTGAGCGACGGAAGTGATCGGAAGTTCCGATCATGTCAATGATACTCCTCGCCATGACGAAGGGCATGTCATGTTTGCAGACCTGGCGCTCGCTCACCTGGTCCGCGGCGGAGACCGCAGCGCGGCGCGGCTGACCGCCGCATCTGTTTGCGCAAAGTCGAGACAGAATCGAGCCGTTACGACTCGAAGCAACTTTAATAACTCAGTGCAAGTTTCCGTTATATTTACAAGCGATTTTCCCTTTCTATTTAGACACATTTGAAACCGTTGACTTGCGTCGCCGACGGCATAGATTACATCGTGAGGCACTAGCCTCACGCGCCAACAAGTTCGCTTGTTGACAACCGCCCTGCTGAAAGAGGTCCGAGCCTCAACAAGTGTCGGGGGCGGTGGACGCGAAAGACGGAGCCGAGGAAGGCGGCCGGAAGCGAAAGCCGAACGTTGAATTCCAAGGGACGTCGCGGAAGCACTCGGAACGCTCCGTGGCGTTACGCCAAAAGTAGCCCGATACCAAGAGTGCGTTCGGGACCGGATGACGGAGCACGCCGCAAGGCGGGCAAACTCGAAGGGATCGAATAGCACGACAAAGCAGTACTGCTATCGCGTCCTCAAATAACGAGCGGCCCTGGGTTCTCCGGGGCCGCTTTTTTTGGCGCCCTTGCCCCCTGCGCGCCCGCGGCATCGCGGCGCGTCGATCCGCGCGGCATCCCGTTGACGCCTCCGGCACCGCACCGGCGCCGCGAGCATACGTCTTTTGCCGGATGGTCCGGCAGCGGCGGAAGCAGTAGCATTCGCGGCAGTCAGCAATCGGGAGATCGCGATGCCTGACGCAAAATCGTTCGGTACCGGCCATTCACTGCTCGACCAGGTCGAGGGCGCCGAAAAGCTGTTCCTCTCCGGCCGGCGCAGTCGCGAGGCCAACCTCGAAAGCGCCGTCAAAATCTTTCTCGAATTCCTGCGCGGCTTCGAGAGCTTCGATTTCAACGCCCCCTGCGTCACCGTGTTCGGTTCGGCGCGCTTCGATGAGGATCATGCTTACTACAAGCTGGCGCGGACGCTCGGGGCCGCGCTCGCGGGTGCCGGCTATGCGGTCATGACGGGCGGCGGTCCCGGCATCATGGAGGCCGCTAATCGCGGCGCACGCGAAGCCGGCGGACTGAGCCTCGGCTGCAACATTCACCTGCCGATGGAGCAGGCGCCAAACCCCTACCTCGACCGGTTCATTCAGCTCGAACATTTCTTCATCAGGAAAGTGATGCTGGTGAAGTATTCGTCGGCCTTCGTCGTCATGCCGGGCGGCTTCGGCACGCTGGACGAAGCCTTCGAAGTGGCCACGCTGATCCAGACCGGCAAACTCGAACGTTTCCCGATCGTCGGAATGGGCCTCGATTTCTGGGCGGATTTCCGCAAGTTCGCGAGGGAAACGATGCTCACTTCGGGTGTCATTACCGAGGAAGA
>DATCZJ010000023.1:0-4333 GCA_036525955.1 Woeseiaceae bacterium
GCTGCCATCCTCTTCCCTGACCACGGTGTTGCGGTAGGAAAACGAGCCGCTGTCCCGCTGGGCGCGCTGCCGCCCCACTTCCCACGGCGACTGGCCGGGCTCGGCGATCTTCGCCCACAAGTAGACCGGCAGCCCCTCGCCAGCGATGTTGATGAGTTCCGCCATCGCGCGGGCATCATCAGGCATGGCTGCGCGATGCGGAGGGGAGAAAACGGGCTTGTCTGACTCAGGGCTGGACATCGCAATCTGGTCCGGATGATTGACAGTACGGGATCGACTCTTCTGGCTAGCGTATCCCCTCGTACCGGCATGAGCACGCCGAAGCGGGAAAGAGGCGGCCTCCCTGGCCTGCCTCTTTCCTGATTTCCGACAGTAGCTAGAAACTGACGCGGAATCCCAGCATCGGCGCATCCAGCCATTCGTTGAGTTTGTAGCGCTCCCAACTGGCGGTCAGGTACCAGCGATCGCTCGCCCGCCATTCCAGTCCGATCGCGTACATCACGTCTGAACCGCTGTCGTCACCGGCGACGCTGCCGGCGCCGCCAGTGACCACGCGCACGTCCGTGTCCGACTCCCAGGCAAACAGGCCCGCCTTCGCGGTGAGCGCGAACTGGTCTTGACTGAACGGCCACCTGGCTACGGCAGCCGCTATCCACCCGCTGCCCTGGTAAGGATGAACACTCAACGTGTCCGCGAGCAGTGCGCCAATGTCGCTCGGTGCGATCGTGGCCCCGAATCGCGTCGTTACTTTACCGAGATCGGCGTAGCCGGCCTCGAGGCCGAACCGGTCGCTGAACATGAAGCCCCCATAGACCTTCCAGGCAGTCCCAGATTCGTCGACGGTCGGACCCTCGATAGTCCAGCCCAGGTTGGCCAGGTCGGTCGACAGCTGAGACGCGCTGTAGTCGAGGCTTGACTGGCCACCGGCAGCACCGGCATACCATCCTTCCTCCGCCTGCGCCTCCCGCGGTGCGATGCCGACCACGGTACCGATGACCAAGGCGACAGCGATTACCGCGGTGCCTGGCAATCGAGCTCTGCGCAGCGCGACAGCGGCCACGACCGCCAGCAACATCGCAATCTCCAGCCAGCTGATGCCGCCGCCGTTGCCTTCGCTATTGCCCTCGATGACGAGATCAATGACGTCGATTACCGCCGTATCCACGGACGCGGAGTTGTCCGAGATCACCGGATCATCGACGTCGCCCGATACGCTTGCCGAGAGCGCCAGGACAGTTGCCTGACCGGGCGCATTGACCACGATCTGCGCGGCAACCGACGCACCCGCCGCCATGTCCCCGATCGTGCAGAAGAGAGTGTCCAGTTTGGGGGTGCAGGTTCCCTGGTCAATGCTGGCAGAAACGAAATCGGCGGCCGCGGGCAACGACACGGTAAGGACGACGCCGGTGTCGTCGCTCGGCCCGGCGTTGCTGACGCCGATATCGTAGGTTATCTGCTCGTTGACCATGACCTCCGTCGGAGTCGACGTCGCCGTGACGCCCAGGTCGGCCGAAGGAGGATCGACGGTAGACGTTGCGGTCGACGCGTTGTTCCCAGGCACCGGGTCTTCCTCTTCTGCCGTGACTGTGGCCGTATTGACCACCGTCGTCGGCTCGGCGACGACATCAGGCACCACGACGATCGCGATGCTCGTGCTCGCTCCCGATGCGAGCGAAGCAATGCCGCAGGTAACGACGCCGCCTGTCTCGGAGCAAGAGCCCGTGCCGATCGTGACGCTTTCGAACGTCAGTCCGTCGGGCAGCGCATCAGTGACGGTAATGCCGGTGGCCGCGTCCGGGCCGTTATTCGAAAGGTCCAGGGAATAGGTGAAGCTGGGCCCTCCGCTGTAGGCCGGGTCGGGGGTGACGCTCTTCGCGAGCACCAAATCGGCCTGTGCGGGCCCCACGGGAACCACCGTGGTGCCTATCGATATGGCGTTGTTTGCCAAATTCGAGTCCTGCTCATCTGCCGAGACCGTGGCCATATTGATGAGGGTTGTCGGCTCGACGACATCCGGAGTCGATACGACGACGGTTGCCGTCGTCGAGGCGCCGCTGGCGAGCGTGCCAAGCAGGCAAGTCACGATGCCCGATTCGTGGGAGCAGCTCCCCTGGCCGGCTGCCACCGAAACGAAACTGACGGCAGCGGGTAACGTATCCGTCAGGACGACTGCGCTGGCATCACCCGGCCCGCTGTTGCTGATGGATATCGTGTACGTAATGTTGGCACCCTCGATGACCGGGTCGGGGTCATCGGTCTTGCCGATCGAGAGATCGATGTTCTGGGCGGGCGCCCCCGAAAATTCGTCCATGCCGATGTCGACGACCGCCACGGTATCGCCGTCGCCGTCAAGGGGTCGGTTATCGCCCTCGAAGTCGATCGCCGGCACGGCCGGCGCGTCGTTATCGCCCTGGTCGATGCCCGGTGATCCCGTCGCGAGCCGCGGATCGGGAATAGGCCGCACCTCCATGCCCACGAAGATCGGCACCTGGCCCGTGATATTGCCGCCGGAGACGGCCGGACCCGGAACCACCTCGAACTGGGTGACCAGGTTATTGAACACGTTGACGACGGTGCCGAGATCATTGAACACCTGGTTATTCACGTAAAGGTCATCGTCTCCGTTAGCAGTCGACGTGTTGCTGTGCAGGATATTGTTGTAGAAATTGGCAAAATTACTCGAGCCGTCGATTCCGAAGAACAGTCCGCCGCCGCTGTCGCCAGCCGAATTCAGGTAGACCGTGTTGTTCGTGATGTCGACCGTGATGGGCATCGACGGTCCGGCCGCCATGCCGCCGCCATTGCCGCCGGCTGAGTTGCCGGTGAAGCCGTTGTTGGTCATCGTGATCGCGTCAAAGGACCCGCGCACCCGCAGGCCCCCGCCGCTCCCGCCGCTCCCGGCAAAGTTGTCGACAAAGCCGCTGCCGTCCATCGTGAAATTCAGCGCGGAGACGTCCGCCCCGCCACCGCTGCCAAGCCCGTCCACGCCACTCTGGTTGTTGTAGAACAGGACGTCGATGATGTTAACCGCTGACGTCCGGTCCTCGCTGGGGGTACCGGTGTCGAAGCCGATCGCGGTAAGCCCGCCCCCATCGGCAGCCGCGCTGTTGTTCCAGAAATCGACGTTGACGACCGCCAATGTCGTGTTAAAGAGGCCGCCGCGAAGATACGCGCCACCGCCAGCGGTGGCGGAATTGCCATCTATCGTCAGGTCGTTGAGCAACACTCCGGGGATCGATATCCCTTCGAAGTAGATGGCGCCGCCGTTCCCATCCGCCGAGTTGTTGAAGAATTCGGCGGCCTCGATCCGAATCTGCCCCGCTGCAGGCAGCGGTGTCGTGTCGGTCAGGATTGCCAGAGCCCCGCCGTCCGTGAACGGGCCGGCGGCAGTGCCGTTTTGGAATGTCATGCCGCTGACCGTGATCTCCACCAGGCCGTCGTCCACGACCGCGGTCGTGTCGATTCGCAATAGGGGTATGCCTCCGCCGCCGCCGTCCAGGGTCACGAAGGTCGAATCGGTGCCGTCGATCGTGAGCGACGCGTTCTCGGTGGCCACGGCGGTATAGGTCAAGGTGCCGCTGAGCGTAACGTTGTAATTGCCCGCCGCGACGTTGATCACGTCGTTCTCGCCGTTGGCCTGCGCCGCCGTCAGCGCAGCCTGGAATTCAGCCGGCGTCGATACATTGAAAGTTGCGGCCTGCGCGAAAAATGCTGGCGCCAGCAGCAGTGCGGCGCCGAAGAGCTTCCTGAACATAGATCTCTCCCGTGGATGGACGCGGACGGCAGACGTCCTTCGCTCCAGGGGGAGGATCGGTTGGGACGAGAATCACTCCCGATTGACCTGGGGCGCACGACCGCCCCCGACCTTGAACTTTATCCGGCGACCGTGCGGGCAGATATTATGGATGCGCCCAAACACCATAGGTACCAGCCCCGATTGACTGCCCGCTGTGAACTGGCAAACTTTTACAGAATTTGTGGCCGCCACAAGCGGCCCGACCTGCGGCGCTGTCCGCAATCCAGCGCCGGTTCATCAACACATAGTCCATTGCCTGGAACAACCCGGTCGCTACGTGATAAATCGGAAAGACCGTTCGTTGCATCCTGAAACAGTCTCCGAAATATTTTCGCCTTAGAATGGGTCTTATTAAGCATCGCATCTATTCGGAGCCCGCATGCTCATCAAGAAGCCGGCAGATATCCGCCCTTCGGAGATCACGAGCAAGGACAACTACCTGAACCGCCGTGCGTTCATTCGCGCCGGCAGCATCGCCGGGGCATCGGCCCTGGCCGGCCCGGCAATGGCGGCGCTGGTGCCGGACGCGCCGCGCGC